>URSO01000030.1 GCA_900550415.1 uncultured Collinsella sp. | reverse complement strand
ACGGATGGGGTCACAAGTTCGAATCTTGTATCGCCCACCAGAACTTAATGGGGACCCGGGAGACCGGGTCCTTTTTTCTTATTGGTCAAAGTGCGAAGGTGATGGATACATGATTCTCCTTGCAGACAAGATCGAGAAAAGCTTTGGCGCCCGCGTGCTGTTCTCCGGCGCCACGCTTCAGATCAATGCCGGCGAGCGCTATGCGCTGGTTGGACCAAATGGTGCCGGCAAGACCACCATGCTCAAAATCATCATGGGCATCGACAGTCCCGACTCCGGCCAGGTCCAGTACGCAAAGGACTGCCAGGTGGGCTACCTAGAGCAGGAAACTAATCTGGAACAAAAGGACACCACCATCCTCGCTGAGGTCATGGCCGCCGCCAAAGAAATCCGCCGCATGGGCGAGCGCGCCAACGAGCTGCAGGCCCAGATCACTGAGCTCTCCGAACAGGGCAAGGACGTTGACGCGCTCCTTAACGAGTACGGCCAGGTCCAGGACCGCTTTGAGCACCTGGGCGGCTACGAGCTCGAGAGCAACGCCCGCAAGATCCTGTCCGGCCTTGGCTTTAAGGTCACCGACTTTGAGCGCCCGTGCTCCGAGTTCTCGGGCGGCTGGCAGATGCGCATCGCGCTGGCCAAGCTCTTCCTGCGTCACCCCGACCTGCTGCTTCTGGACGAGCCCACCAACCACCTGGACCTCGAAAGCGTCCAGTGGCTGCGCGGCTTTATCGCCAACTACGATGGCGCCGTGCTCATCGTCAGCCACGACCGCGCTTTCATGGACGCCTGCGTCGACCATGTCGCCGCTCTCGAAAACCGCCGCGTGACCACCTACACCGGCAACTACAGTAGCTACCTCAAGCAGCGCGAGGACAACCTGGAGCAGATGCGCGCCAAGCGCGCCGCCCAGGAGCGCGACATCGCCCATATGCAGGTCTTCGTTGACAAGTTCCGCTACAAGCCCACCAAGGCTGCCCAGGCTCAGGAGCGCATCCGCAAGATCGAGCAGATCAAAAAGGAGCTTGTCATCCTACCCGAGGGCCACAAGCACATCGACTTTAAGTTCCCCGACCCGCCGCGCTCCGGCGACATGGTCGTGGGGCTCGAGGGCGTGGCCAAGTCCTACGGCGACAAGCACATCTACAGCGACATCGACCTCAAGCTCTACCGCGGCGAGCATGTGGCGCTCGTCGGCCCCAACGGCGCCGGTAAGTCCACGCTCATGAAGATCCTCGCCGGCCTGGAGCCGCCCACCACCGGCACCCGCGATCTGGGCACCAACGTCGGCGTCGCCTACTATGCCCAGCACGCGCTCGAGGGCATGACCGAGTCCAACACCGTCCTGCAAGAGATCGACACCGTCACGCCCAAGTGGACCGTGCCGCAGCAGCGCAGCCTGCTGGGTGCCTTCCTGTTTAGCGACAACGACGCAATCGAAAAGCAGGTACGCGTCCTCTCCGGCGGTGAAAAGGCGCGTCTGGCCCTGGCAAAGATGCTTGTGGCCCCCGAGGCGCTCCTGTGCCTGGACGAGCCCACCAACCACTTGGACATCGACTCGGTGGATATGCTCGAGAACGCCCTGCAAAACTTCCCCGGCACCATCGTGCTGATCAGCCACGACGAGCACCTGGTACGCGCCGTGGCCAACCGCGTCATCGACATCCGCGACGGCAAGGTCACGGTCTACGACGGCGACTACGACTACTACCTCTACAAGCGCGAGGACCTCGCAGCCCGCGCCGCCGCCGAGGCGTCCACGGAGAGCGCGCCGGCCACGACCAAGTCCGCCAAGGCAAGCGCCGCCCAGGCCGACACCCCCGCCGCGGCGCCTAAGCCTGCCGAGGGCAAAAAGACCAAGGAGCAAAAGCGCGCCGAGGCCCAAGCCCGCGCCGCGCTCAATAAAAAACTCAAGGGCGTGCGCAACCAGCTCAAGAAGATCGAGACGGAGCTCGACAAAAAGCGTGTCCGCTATGACGAGCTTATGGAATTGATGGCAAGCGAAGAGCTTTATGCCGATCAAGACAAGTTCAACGCCGCGCTGGGGGAATATAACGGCCTTAAGCAAGAGCTACCCAAGCTCGAGGACGAATGGCTGGAGCTTTCCACCCAGATCGAAGAGGAGACCGCGCGTGAACTCTCGTAAGGCCGCTGCCGTGGCGATGAGCATCATCGCCATCGCCTGTCGCATCTGCGGCATCTTTATGAGCGCGATGACCGTGCTGCTGTGCTTTAGCGGCCTCACCGCCAAGCTGCAGATCGTCGGCTTTGTCGTTGAGCTTTCGCGCGCGCTGCCGAGCGTCATCGCCGGCTACGGCGTCATCACGTCGCCATTTGGCGGCGTGTTCCGCCTGGATTACGCCACCGTCGCCGTGATCCTGTTTGTGATCGACTACCTGCTCACGCGCGCCTCGCGTCGCGTCCGCTAGGGGAGCGCCATGTCCAGCAGCTACCTCATGAACCTGCTCGCCAGCGCCGTCGCCGTCATCGTGGGCATCGTGATCCACGAGAGCGCACACGCCGCCGCGGCCTGGGCGCTCGGCGACAAGACGGCCCGTTCGCGCGGCCGCGTGTCGCTCAACCCGCTTAACCATATCGACCCGTTTGGCACCATCATCCTGCCGCTGCTCATGCTCGCGGCCGGCGGCCCGGTGTTCGCCTTCGCCAAGCCCGTGCCCGTCTACCTTAACAACCTCAAGCACCCCAAGCGTGACGAGGTCCTAGTGAGCGCAGCCGGCCCCGCATCGAACATCGCGCTCGCGTGCCTCGCGGCCGCCCTCATGCACGCAATGTACGGCAACCTCTACGCCAGCATGTCCTTTGCCGTGGCGTCCCAGATCATGAACTTCGGCGCCACCTTTATCGTGGTCAACCTGTCGCTCGCGTTCTTCAACCTCATCCCGATCCCGCCGCTCGACGGCTCGTCGATCATCGTACCGTTCCTCAAAGGCAAGGCGCTCAACAACTATTACCGTCTGCAGAAATACGCTATGCCCATCCTCATCCTGGTTCTGTACCTGTTGCCCATGTGGACCGGCATCGACGTGATCGGCCGCTATTTCGACGTTACCGTGTATCCGCTTGCTGAGCAGCTGCTCAACTTCGCAATCGCCGGCATCTAAGGTAAACTTACAGGTCGACCGTGCAAAACGGTCGTAACATGCACCCAAACCGCGCCGCGAAGGCGCCGTCAAAGGAGGTCGAAGATGTCGTATCGCGTGTCGACGCAGGTCTACAGCGGACCGTTCGACCTGCTGCTGCAGCTGGTGACCCGCCAAAAAGTAGATATCAGCGCCATCTCCATTAGCGAGGTGGCCGAGCAGTACCTTGCCGAGGCCGAGCGCATCGAGGCGCTAGACCTGGACGTGGCGAGCGACTTTTTGCTGGTCGCGGCAACCCTTTTGGACATCAAGGCCGCCTCTCTGGTGCCGCAGGAGGCCCCGCGCAAAGCCGATGACGACGATGACGAGTTCGACGAAGACCTCGAGGAGCTCAGCACGCTCGACGGCGATGCCCTACGCGAGGTCCTGATCCAGCGCCTGATCGCCTACAAGCAGTTTAAAGGCGCGGCTGCGGCCCTCGGTGCCCGCATGCAGGCCGAAAGCCGCATGCACCCGCGTGTGGCCGGCCCCGACCCCGAGTTCCTGGGGCTCATGCCCGACTACCTGGCCGGCATCACCCTGCGCGGTCTGGCCGTCATCTGTGCCGACCTGGACGGCAAGCGACAGACCTTCTTGCTGGAGGCCGAGCACGTGGCACCGCATCGCGTGCCGCTCGACCTGACCGTGGCCTCAGTCGACCGCTTTACCATGACGCACCAAACCTGCACCTTCCGCGAGCTGTTGGACGGCGACGCCACCACCGAGCAGCTCGTCGTTACCTTCCTAGCAATGCTCGAGCTAGCCAAGCGCGGCTCGCTCACGCTGAGCCAGGACGAGATCTTCGGAACCATCTGCATCAACCGAGTCGAGGGCGCCGAGGCATACGTGCCCGGCGAGGGCCCCGAGCTCACCGAATAGGAGCCGCAACCATGTCAACCATTTCCACGCTGGAGGCAAACAGCCTCAAAGGCGCCCTTGAGGCGCTGCTGCTGGTGTCGAGCGACCCCGTGAGCGCACCCGCGCTGGCAGGTGCGCTGGATATCGCCCCGGGCGAGTGCGCATCGCTGCTCGCCGAGCTCAAGGTTGAGTACGAGGAGGCCAACCGCGGCTTTCAGCTGCGCGAGGTCGCCGGCGGCTGGCGCCTGTTTACGCATCCCGCCTACCACGACGTGGTCGAGGCCTACGTGCTGAGCTGGGACACGCAAAAGCTGTCGCAGGCGGCGCTCGAAACCCTGGCCGTCATCGCATACCACCAGCCTGTGACGCGCGAGGTGGTCAAGGGCATCCGCGGCGTCAACTCCGACGGCGTCATCGCGTCGCTCGTGGACAAGGGCCTGGTGCGCGAGCTCGGCCGCGATCCCCAGCGCGGTCAGGCCATCATTTACGGCACGACCAACGCCTTCTTGGAAAAGTTCGGTCTGCGCTCCACCCGCGATCTGCCCGATCTGGAGCAGTTTGCCCCCGACGAGCAGTCGCGTCAGTTTATCCGCGAGCGCCTGAGCGGCCGCAGCATTCAGTCCACGCTCGAGGAGCAGGCCGAGGACCTGGACGAAGAGCGCGAACTGCTCGATACCGATCTTGAAGATGTTGAGGCAGTCGAGGACTTGGAGACCCTGGTCGTCGACAAGACCTCGGAGGATTTACATGACGAGGACTAACGAAGTAGGGGAGACGCGCGCCATGGGTAACGCAGTACCCGCTGCCGACGCCCAGCCTGTCTACCCGCACACCATGCGCCTGCAGCGCTTTTTGGCGCGCGCGGGCGTGGCGAGCCGCCGCGGGTCGGAGGACCTGATGACCGCCGGACGCGTGACCGTTAACGGCGAGGTCGCGACCGAACTGGGCACCAAAGTCGACGTCGAACGCGATCACATCGAGGTCGACGGCATGCCTGTCAAGCTCAACCAGGGCGCCGTGTACCTGATGCTCTACAAGCCGACCGGCTACCTCACTACCATGAGCGACCCGCAGGAGCGCCCTTGCGTGGCCGATCTGGTCCCGCGCGACCGATTTCCGGGCCTGTTTCCGGTGGGCCGCCTGGACCGTGACACCACAGGCCTTTTGCTCTTTACCACCGACGGCGACCTATCGCAGGATCTACTGCACCCCAGCAAGCACGTCTACAAGACCTACCAGGCGCTCGTGGACGGGCAGCTGTCCGACCACGATCTTACGCCGCTGCGTCGCGGCATCGAGCTCGACGACGGTCTGTGCCAGCCGGCTATCTGCCGCATCATCACCGCACGCGAGGCAGAGGCCGTGGCTCCGCAAGGCGTAAAGCCCGGTACCACCGCCGTGGAGGTCATCATCCGCGAGGGACGCAAGAACCAGGTCAAGCGCATGCTGAGCAAGATCCACCATCCGGTGATCCGCCTGCACCGCTGCAACTTTGCCGGCCTGGAGCTCAAGGACGTGGCCAAGGGCTCGTGGCGCGAGCTCACCGACCGCGAGGTGCAGATCCTCAAGGCCGGCGGCTTGCCGCCCAAGCAGGCGAGCGCCAAGAGCAACGGCGGCAAGCCCCAAGACACGCCCGCCAGCCGCACGCGTCACCACGGCAGCCACGGCTCCGCACCCAAGCGCAACACCTACCGCGAGCGCTACACAGGCTAGGCAACCCGCCGCGCCCCAGCGCCCCGAACCATACCAGCACGTCAACCATCGAAAGGAAGTATTGCATGATCGTCGCCATCGACGGCCCCGCCGGTTCCGGCAAATCCACCATCGCCAAGGAGATCGCCCGCCAGCTGGGCTTTAACAAGCTCGACACGGGCGCCATGTATCGCGCCGTCACCTTCGCCGCTCTCGACCGCGGCATCGATTTGGACGACGAGACGGCCATCGACGCCCTCGCCAAGCAAATCGAGATTCGCTTTACCAACGGCACCGGCGAGGATACGCGCCTGACCATTGACGGCCAGGACGCTTCGGCTGCCATTCGTACCCCGCAGGTCGACGCCAACGTATCCAAGGTCTCGGCCTACCCGGGCGTGCGCGCCGCCATGCTCATTCACCAGCGCCGAGCCGCTGAGGACCGCGATATCGTGGCCGAGGGTCGCGACATCGGAACCGTCGTGTTCCCCAACGCGCAGGTCAAGGTCTTCCTGACCGCCGACCCGCGCGAGCGCGCCCGCCGCCGCGTGCTGCAGCGTCACCAAAACGACGCCCAGCCGCTTACTGCCGAGCAGCTCGAGGCCGAGGTCGACGAGACTCTCGACGCCCTTAAGCAGCGCGACAAGCTTGACAGCAGCCGCGAGGTCGCGCCGCTCGTGCCCGCCGAGAACGCCGTGCACGTTGACTCCACCGCCCATACCATCGACGAGGTCGTCCGCATTATCGAGGGCCTCATCAACCAAAGGAGGTAGCCCATGCGCCTGTTTAAGCAGACGCCCGAGGACTATTACAACGCCCCCTACGCCGAGTTCCCGGCGCTCATCCGCGGTACCGTCGTCGTAGTCATGGCCATCCTTTGGGCCTTCTCCAAGCTCATGTGGCGTTGGAAGGTCGAAGATGCCGATCTGCTGTTTGAGCGCCAGGACGGCCGCGGCAGCGTTGTCATCTGCAACCACACCTCGATGGCCGAGCTGCTGGCCGTGGAGACGGCGCTGTTCTTTGGCGGCCGCCGCATTCGCCCTATCTTTAAGTCCGAGTTCGCCAAGAGCAAGATTGTGCGCTGGGCTTTTAGCCGCGTTGGCGGCATCCCCGTGGAGCGCGGTACTGCCGATATGAAGTGCCTGCGCGCCGCCCAGCATGCGCTGCAGCGCGGCGAGGACGTCCTGATCTTCCCCGAGGGCACGCGCATCCGCTCGCGCGAGATCAAGCCCGAGGTCCACGGCGGCTTTGCGCTCATCGCTCAGATGGGCAAGGCGCCCGTCAACCCGCTCGCCATCTGCGGCTGGTCCGACATCACGCCCGCGGGCAAAAAGCTCATGCGTCCCAAGAAGTGCTGGATTCGTGCCGGCAAGGCCGTCTCGCTTTCGGACGCGCCGGCCGGGCTTAAGCGCACGGAGCGCCTGGCCTGGTTTGAGTCCGAGGCCATGAACCGCGTCTACGCCATGCGCGACGACCTGTGCGCCGAGCATCCGGGCAGGTTCTAGCCATGAGCGAGAACGTGACGAACACTGCCGTGACCGCGTCCGACCAGGCAACCGCGCCTACCATCGAGATCGCCGCCCACGCCGGCACTTGCTACGGCGTACAGCGTGCGCTCGACATGGCGCTGGCCGCTGCGCCGCAGGCAGGGGAGTGCACTCAGGTCCATACCTTAGGTCCGCTCATCCATAACCCTATCGTGGTGCGCGAGCTCGCTGAGGCGGGCGTTAGCCTGGCTGAGAACCTGGATAGCGCCGCAACCGGTACCGTGATCATCCGCGCCCACGGCGTGGTGCCGCAAGTGATCGATGCTGCCCGCGAGCGCGGCCTTACCGTGGTCGACGCCACCTGTCCCTACGTGAAGAAGGTCCATGTGGCCGCCGAGCGCCTGGTACGCGAGGGCTACCGCGTGGTAGTCGTAGGCGAGCCGGGCCATCCCGAGGTTGAGGGCATCTTGGGCCACGCCGGCAATGATGCACAGGTCGTGAGCTGCGCCGCCGATGCGGACGTGCTGCCGCTCAAGGGCAAGGTAGGCCTCGTCGTGCAGACCACCCAGACCGCGCAGAACCTGGCCGAGGTTGTGGCCTCCATCACCCCGCGCGTGCAGGAGCTGCGCGTGATCAACACCATCTGCGCCGCCACGAGTGAGCGTCAACAGGCAGCAGCCACACTTGCCAACCGCTGCGACTGCATGGTCATCGTGGGCGGCAAGAACTCGGGCAACACCCGCCGCCTGGCGCAGATTTGCGCAGACGCCTGCGAGCGCACGTATCACATCGAGGAAGCTTCTGAGCTCCAAGCCGCGTGGTTTACCGACGCTCACCACATCGGCATCACCGCCGGAGCCTCCACCCCGCAAGAACACATCGAGCGCGCCGTCGAGCGCATCAAGGAGCTTTGCCGCTAACCATGGACCAGACCGTACCCGCATACGCCGCCGAGTTGGCCGATTACGGGCGCAGCCGCGACCCCGAGCCGGGTGAGGGCGCGCTCGTAAAGAACGTGCGTCCCGAATCGCCCGCGTGGGATGTGGGTATCGAGCCGGGCATGCGCGTGCTCGCGGTCAACGGCGAGCAGCTCACCGACATGATCGTGTGGCTCTGGGAAGCCGACGACGACACCGTCGAGCTGGAGGTATTCGACCCGCGCGACAACACCGTCACGCCCGTGGAGCTCGACCGCTTTCCCGGCGAGGACTGGGGCTTGGAGTTCGATGGCCCCATCTTCGACGGCATGCGTACCTGCGTTAACGCCTGCGTGTTCTGCTTTATGACCATGCTGCCCAAGGGCGGCCGCTCCACGCTCTACATTCGCGACGACGACTATCGTCTGAGCTTTTTGCAGGGCAACTTTGTCACGCTCACGAACCTCACCGACGAGGACGTGCAAAACGTCATCCAGCGCAACATGAGCCCCATGAACGTGTCGGTCCACGCTGTGAGCCCCGACGTCCGCCGTCGTATGATGGGCCGTAACGCCCAGCGAGGCATGGACGTACTCGAGACCATCATGGCCGCCGGCATCGAGATTCACGCGCAGATCGTGTTGTGCCCCGGCATGAACGACGGCGAGGAGCTGGAAAAGACCCTGCGCTTTTGCGAGGAACATGAGCAGATCACCAGCCTGGGCATCGTGCCGCTCGGCTTTACCAAGCACCAAAACCGCTTTAGCTGGTCATACAGCGACAAGCCCGAGCTAGCGCGCGAGACCATTGCCATGATCCGACCGTTCCAGGACCGCGCCTACGAGCGCTTTGGCCGCCACACCTTCCAGATGAGCGACGAGTTCTATCTGGACGCCGGCATCGATCCTCCCGAGGCGGACTTTTACGACGGTTACCCACAGTACTACGACGGCATCGGCATGATCCGCTCGTATCTGGACGAGACCGACGACGTGCTGGCTACCGATGCCGAGCGACTGGCCCGCGTCCGCGAGGCCATCGCCGCCCGCAGCCAGCACCTGCTGTGTCTCTCGGGCGCCAGCGCTCGCGACACCGTGGCCCGCTTTGCGGAGTCGCCCCAGGGACTCGCCGGCACCGTCACGGCTATCAAAAACCGCTACTTTGGCGGCAACGTGGACGTGACCGGCCTCATCGTCGCCTGCGACATCTTGGAGCAGCTACCCCAAGACCTGTCGGGGGTTATGCTCTTTGTGCCTAAGCTCATGTTCAACGCTGACGGCATGACGCTTGACGAGTATCATCGTGACGATTTACTCGCAAGCCTTACCAGTCGCGGCGCCGAGGTTCATGTGGTATCGACCATGCCGCATGAGCTGCTCGATACCCTGGAGCACATCCTTGGCATTGTGCCTGCCGACTCTACTAATTCCGCTGGCCCTACCCATTAAAGGAGAGCAGATGAAACCTATCGTCGCCGTCGTCGGACGCCCCAACGTGGGCAAGTCCACGCTCGTTAACCGCCTGGCCCAGACCTCGGACGCCATCGTCCACGAGTCCCGCGGCGTCACGCGCGACCGCTCGTATCACACGGCCGATTGGAACGGCCGCGAGTTCACCATCGTCGACACGGGCGGTATCGAGCCGCTCAAGAGCGACGATGTCTTTGCAACGTCCATCCGCGACCAGGCGCTCGCCGCCGCCGAGGAAGCCGCCGTCATCCTGTTTGTGGTCGACGGCCGCACCGGTGTCACCGAGGAGGACGAGTCGGTCGCCCGCATGCTCAAGCGCTGCGACAAGCCGGTCTTTCTGCTGGTGAACAAGCTCGACAACCCCGATCGCGAGAACGACAGCATCTGGGAGTTCTATTCGCTCGGCATCGGCGAGCCCACGCCGCTCTCGGCCCTGCATGGCCATGGCACGGGCGACCTGCTCGACGATATCGTGGCCCTGCTTCCGGAAGAAGAGGACGAGATCGCCGACGAGTTCCCCGATGCGCTGAACGTGGCCATCATCGGCCGCCCCAACGCCGGTAAGTCCTCGCTGTTCAACCGCATCCTGGGCGCCGACCGCTCCATCGTCTCGAACATCGCCGGCACAACGCGCGACGCCATCGACACGGTCGTCGAGCGCAACGGCAAGCACTACCGCATGGTCGATACCGCGGGCATCCGTAAGAAGAGCACCGTGTACGAAAACATCGAGTACTACTCCATGGTCCGTGGCCTGCGCGCCATCGACCGCGCCGATGTGGCGCTACTCGTCGTCGACGCCTCCGTGGGCGTCACCGAGCAGGACCAAAAGGTCATGGGCTTGGCCATCGAGCGCGGCTGCGCCATCGTGGTGCTGCTCAACAAGTGGGACCTGCTCGACGACGACCGCAAGCGCGAGGCCTGCATGGAGACCGTCGACCGCCGTCTAGGCGTCATGGCTCCCTGGGCCCAGTACCTGCGCATCTCTGCCCTGACCGGCCGCAGCGTGGAGAAGATCTGGGCAATGGTCGACGCAGCCGAAAAGACACGCTCGCAGAAGATCAGCACCTCGCGCCTCAACACGTTCCTCACCGACCTGCGCGAGTTCGGCCATACCGTGGTGGACGGCAAGCGCCGTCTGCGTATGCACTACGTGACCCAGACGGGCGTCAACCCGCCGACGTTCACGTATTTCGTCAACCACAGCGACCTGGTCAACGACACCTACCAGCGCTATGTAGAGAACCGCATGCGCTCGACCTTCGACTTTGCCGGCACGCCCATTCGACTCTTCTTTAGGAAGAAGGAGCAAAAGGATGCTTAATCCGATTCTGCTGACCGCCATCTGCGCCGTGGTCTCGTTCTTTATCGGAGCGATTCCGTTTGGCCTGATCCTGGGCCGCGTGTTCAACCACACGGACATCCGTAAGGCGGGCTCCGGCAACATCGGCACCACCAACGCCCTGCGCGTGGCCGGTCCCAAGGTGGCCGCGCTCACCCTGCTGCTCGACTGCCTTAAGGGCGCCATCTGCGTCCTTATCGCGCGTCCGCTCATCGCGAGCGTGGGCTATGGCTTTCCGCCGAACATTATGGCGCCCGGTGCCCCTGGCGACTGGATGCTCGGCGTCATTTGCCTGGCAGCCGTGTGGGGCCATATCTTCTCGCCCTACCTCAACTTCCATGGCGGCAAGGGTATCGCAGTTGGTCTGGGCGTGATTCTTGCCTGGTACTGGCCCATTGGCCTGTCGCTGCTAGGCATGTTTATCGTGGCCGTCGCCATCACCAAGTATGTGTCGGTGGGCTCGCTCGCCGCTGCCATCGGACTTCCCATCGCTGCCTGCGCGGTCTTTCCGTACAGCAGCCTGGGCCTCAAGTTTTGCATGGCGATGATCGGCATCACCGTAGTGTGGGCCCATCGCTCGAATATCCAAAAGCTCATGGCCGGTAAGGAGTCCAAGCTCTCGTTTACCAAGCGCGTCACCGAGCCCGACAATAAGTAGGAGAGAGTCATGAATGTTGCGCTGATTGGCTCCGGCTCCTGGGGAACCGCCGTCGCCGGCCTTGCTGCCGCGCGAGCCGAGCGCGTGACCATGTGGGCCCACAGCGAGCAGACGGCCGCCGGCATCAATGGCGAGCACCGCAACCCCCGGTATCTGGTGGGCTACGAGCTGCCCAAAAACGTTGTCGCCACGACGGAGCTGGCGCAGGCGCTCGACGGCGCCGAGGCCATCATCTTTGCCGTTCCTTCGACGCACCTTCGCAGCGTGTGCCACCAGGCCGCGCCCTTTATCGCCGCCGATACCCCGGTTCTGTGCCTCACCAAGGGCATTGAGCCCGAGTCTGGCCTACTCATGAGCGAGGTCATCGCCAGCGAGATCGACAACGAGGCGCGTGTCGCGGCGCTTTCGGGCCCCAACCATGCTGAGGAAATCTGCCGCGGCGGGCTTTCGGCCGCCGTCATCGCCAGCGAGGACCAGCAGGTGGGGGAGACCTTTAAGGACCTGCTCCTGTCCACTGCCTTCCGAATCTATCTGTCGCAAGACATGACCGGTGTAGAGGTCTGCGGCGCTATGAAAAATGTCATCGCCATCGTGTGCGGCATCTCCGCCGGCACCGGTGCGGGCGACAATACGCTCGCCCTTATCATGACGCGCGGCCTGGCCGAGATCAGCCGACTGGCGCACGCACGCGGCGGTCAGGCCATAACCTGCATGGGGCTCGCCGGCATGGGCGACCTCATCGCCACCTGCACCTCGGAGCATTCGCGCAACCGCACCTTTGGCTACGAGTTTGCCCACGGCGTGTCACTCGACGAGTATCAGGAGCGTACGCATATGGTGGTTGAGGGCGCCGTCGCGGCCCGCAGCGTCAGCGAACTTGCCCGTTCACTGGGCGTAGACATTCCGCTTACCTTTGCCGTGGAGCAAACGCTCTACAACGGTGTTACCTTGGATAGGGCGCTCGAAATTCTTACCGATCGCGTCCCCTCTCAAGAGTTCTACGGACTCACCGACTAGCGCAGAAAGGCTTCTACCATGGGTTCCATCAAAATCGCTCCATCCGTCCTCTCGGCCGACATGGCCAACCTGAAGGGCGAGCTCGACAAGATCGCCGGTGCCGACTACGTGCACTTTGACGTTATGGACGGTCACTTTACCGGCAACCTCACCTTTGGCGTTGACATCCTCAAAGCTGTCAAGCGTTCTACCAACGTGCCGGTCGATGCGCACCTCATGGTGTCGAACCCCGACGAGACGGTCGATTGGTACGCCGACGCCGGTGCCGACATGATCACCGTGCACTACGAGGCCTCCACGCACCTGCACCGCACGCTCACGCACCTGCAGCAGCGCGGCGTTAAAGCCGGCGTGGTGCTCAACCCCGCCACGCCCGTCTGCGTACTCGAGAGCATCATCGACGTCGTCGACATGGTGCTGCTCATGAGCGTGAACCCCGGCTTTGGCGGCCAGAGCTTTATTCCCGGTACCATTGCCAAACTGCACGAGCTCAAGGCCATGTGCGAGCGTCACGGCGTTTCGCCCCTCATCGAGGTCGACGGCGGCATCTCTTCCAAGAACATCGCCGATGTCGTCAATGCCGGCGCCAACGTGCTCGTGGCCGGTTCTGCCGTATTTAAGTCCGAAGATCCCGCTGCCGAGGTTGCGCTGCTGCAGAAGTTGGGCAACGAGGCCGCACAGGAGGCATAATCCCTTATGACCGCAGGTCAAAACCGCATACCCGTGAATCTTGACTATGCCGCCTCGACGCCCATGCGCGCCGAGGCGCTCCTTGCGCAGCGCGAGTACGACGACAGCGAGCTTGCCGGCGTCAACCCCAACTCGCTGCATTCGCTTGGGCGCAAGGCCGCTGCGCGCCTAGAAGTGGCACGTCGCGAGATTGCCCGCAGCTTTGGCGCGCGCGTCCGCCCGTCCGAGATCATTTTGACCAACGGCGGCACCGAGGCAAACCAGTTGGCGCTCCTCGGACTTGCCGAGGGCGCTCGTCAGCGCGATCGCAAGCGCGACCGTGTCATCGTTTCGGCCATCGAGCACGATTCGATTCTGGACAACCTGCCGCTGCTGCGCGCCGCCGGCTTTTCCGTCGACCTGGTGCAGCCCTGCCGTGCGGGCTACATTGAGCCCGCCGCGCTTGTCGAACTGCTAGGCGACGACGTGGCGCTCGTGAGCGTTATGGTCGCCAACAACGAAACCGGCGTGGTGCAGCCCATCCGCGAGCTTGCCGCCGCCGCACATGCTGCCGGCGCCTTGTTTCATACCGATGCCATCCAGGGCTACTTACATATTCCGCTCGATGTCACCGAGCTGGGAGTTGACGCTATGACCGTTGCAGCGCACAAGATTGGCGGCCCCGTGGCATCCGGCGCGCTCTACCTTAAGAGCCGCACGCCGCTGCGCCCGCGCATCTTTGGCGGCGGACAGGAGGCCGGCCGTCGTGCCGGAACGCAGGACCTGCGCACGCAGCTGGCTTTTGCCGCTGCCGCTTCCGCGCTGTTGCCGAATGTTGCCCAGGAGCGCACAACGCTGCAGGCCTTATCCGATAAGCTCTACGACACGCTTACGGCCCATCCTCGCATTCACGCCACGATGGGCGACTACGCGCAGGCCGATCGCCTGCCGGGTATGGTTTCGATCTACGTCGACGGCATGGACTCCGAGGAGCTCATCGTCAAGCTCGATGCCGCCGGCTTTGAGGTTTCGGCCGGATCGGCTTGCTCGAGCGGCAGCATGGACCCGAGCCACGTGCTCAGCGCCATGGGCATTGGTCGCGAGCAGGCGCTAGGCGCACTGCGCATCTCCTTCGATGACCGCGTGAACCCGGCTGACCTGGACGACTTTGCCCAAGCGCTGCTGTCGATTGTGGGTGCCGCATGATCGTCGCCGACCTTGAGCGCGCTCTGCTGACGCGCTATCCCAAGACGGACGCCGAGGGCTGGGATCATGTAGGGCTCTCCGTGGGCGACCCTGCCGCCGAGATTACCGGCGTGGCCTGCGCGCTCGATGCGACCGAAGCTAATGTTCGCCGCGCACAAGATGCCGGTGCCAACGTGCTGCTGACGCATCATCCTATCTACATCAAGGCGCCTGAGGCGTTTTGTCCGTCGGATTCCGCACGCCCCCAGTGCAGCGCGGCGCTCTATGAGGCGGCCTGTTGCGGCGTGAGCATCATATCGCTCCACACCAACCTGGACCGCTCGCACGAAGCACGCGTCTGCCTAAGTACGCTGTTGGACGCCGCGCCCGCAAGCTCGCTGGAGCACGTGGACGACCCCGAAGCGACTGGCCTGGGCGCGCTTGCAACGCTCAACGACCCCTGCAGCCTGCGCGACCTTGCCACTCGCGCCGCCACGGTGTTTGGCAGCGACCCACGCGTGTGGGGCGAGGCCGATAGCCCGTGCCGAACCGTCGCCATTTTGGGCGGCTCCCTGGGCGATTTTGGTGAGCTTGCCATCGCCGCAGGCGCAGATGTTATTGTGACCGGAGAGGCCGGCTACCACGTGGCGCAAGACCTTGCCTTGCGCGAGCTGCCGGTGATCTTGCTCGGCCACGACCGCTCTGAGGAGCCGTTCGTTGATATATTGATGAACTCTGCAGTTGACGCCGGGGTCGACCCCCGTCATGCGATTAAAATACTGAACCCTTGCCAATGGTGGACTATGACAAAAGGAGAGGACTTATGAGCGCCGGCGCTACGCTACTCAAGCTGCAACAGATCGATTTGGAGCTCGCCCGCAACAAGAGCGAACTTTCCAATATGCCGGAGCTCAAGGAGCTCGCTTCCAAGCGCAAGACCTATGTGAAGCTCAAGGCCGAGATGACCAAGCTCTACGCCCAGCGCAAAGACCTGGACATTGAGATCGACGACCTCAACACCACCGAGATTCAGACCAACAACGCCATCGAGGCCGCCAAGAAGCGTCACGTCGACGGCTCCGACTACCGCGAGGTTCAGGACCTGGAGAATGAGCTCGCCACCCTGGCCAAGCGTCTGGACAAGATCGAGCACACCCGCAAGGACGTCGTTGTCGCCCATAAGGAGGCGCTCGACCGCGAGGTCCGCGCGCAGGCGATCATCGCCAAGTTCGAGGAGGGCGTGAAGGCCGATACCAAGGCCGCCCGCGCCAAGGCTGCCGACCTGCAGGCTCAGATCGACGCCGCCACGAAGGAGCGCACCGCGCTTGCCGCTACGCTACCGGCCGACGTGCTCACCGACTACGAGCGCCTGCTCAAGCAGTTCCGCGGGCTGGCCGTCGAGACCATCCAGGGCAACATCCCCACGGTCTGCCACACCGCGCTGCAGGCATCGTCCATGAGCGACCTCAACCATGACGGTAGGTCAATTACGCACTGCCCATACTGCCACCGCCTCCTGGTACTCCCGAGCAAGGAAGCCTAGCGATGACATCTGCACCCAACAATTCAATGCAACTTGAGGGAAAAACGATCCTGCTGGGCATTACCGGCGGGATCGCCGCCTATAAGTCGTGCAATATCGTGCGTCTGCTGCAAAAGCGCGGCGCACGCGTCAAGGTCGTTATGAGCGAGCATGCCACGGAGTTCGTGGGGCCGCTCACCTTCCGCGCGCTTACCAATGAGCCCGTTGCCGTGGGCCTATTCGACGATCCCTCCGACCCCATCCACCACATTTCGCTGGCGCAGGAGCCCGATCTGGTGGTCGTGGCGCCCGCGACGGCCAATATCATCGCCAAGATGGCCAACGGCATCGCCGACGACCTCATCTCCACCACGCTGCTGGCAACGCCGCGACCCGTCGTGATCGCGCCGGCCATGAACAACGGCATGTGGAAGGCACCGGCTACACAGGCCAATATGGCCACGCTGCGCGACCGCGGCGTGCACGTGGTGGGTCCGGGCAGCGGCTACCTTGCCTGCGGCGACGTAGACACGGGCCGCATGAGCGAGCCCGAGGACATCGTCGAGGCTGTCTGTGAGGTGCTCAACCCCGCGCCTCAGGATCTGGCAGGTAAGCGCATCGTGATTACCGCCGGCCCCACGCACGAGCCGATCGACCCCGTGCGCTTCATTGGCAACCGCTCTTCGGGCAAGATGGGTATCGCCCTGGCAGGGGAGGCTGCTCGCCGCGGTGCTGCGGTCACGCTCGTGTTGGGACCGACATCGCTCGATGTGCCCCACGGCGTGGACTGCGTGCGCGTGCAGACCGCCGCAGAGATGCTCCAAGCTGCCCTGAACGCCTTTCAAACGGCCGATGCGGCAATTTGTGCGGCCGCCGTTGCCGACTACACCCCCGCGGCCCCTGCCGACCATAAGCTCAAAAAGGCCAACGAGCGCCTGGATCGAATCGAACTGGTCGAGACGGTCGATATCTTGGCCGAACTCTCGCGCCAAAAGGGAGAGCGGTGCGTGATCGGCTTTGCGGCCGAGACCGATAACGTTGTCGAGTACGCCGAGCGCAAATTGGTCCGCAAGGGTTGCGATGCAATTGTCGCCAACGATGTCTCGCGCGCCGATTCGGGCTTTGGAACCGACACGAACAAGGCCTGGATTGTGAGCACAACGGGCACGCAAGAACTTCCCGTGCTAACAAAACCCCAGCTCGCAGATACAATTTTGGACTTGCTTCAAAATTTGTAAAAAAGTTCTTGCACTAGTCTAAAGTTTCGGGTTAATATACTCCCTGTTGCGAGCGAGAGCAGAGCAACAAACAAAAGCTTCGGGACGTGGCGCAGCTTGGTAGCGCACTTGACTGGGGGTCAAGGGGTCGCTGGTTCGAATCCAGTCGTCCCGACCAGAAGTTGCAGGTCAGGCACCTAGTGCCTGACCTTTTTGTTTTAATCACCATGATTAATTTGCTTAAAGCAACAACTTTCCCGATCGAAGTAATCACCGAATCAAAACGTGTACATCACACTCCAAAAACGATATTTTTCGACATGTTTGGAGGCTGGCGTACACAAAAACGGTACATTCACGTTGCGACAGCGCCTTCCTCATGTCTGGACTCTCTATGCTTACGCTGGATAGACATCGCCAGAACGGGTATAGTATCGAAAGTTTTGTCGTTAACCAGCGGGGGAGTCCTGTGGGCATCAAAAAGAAGATCAAAAAGGAGCTTATCGGCACTTCCGATTACCCGTCGAATAAGATCTTTACGATCTCCAATTTCATCACCTTTACGCGCCTGATCCTCACCCTGGTATTTCTGTACCTGTTTGTGACGGATAACAACCGCGTCATCGCCATCGTTATCTACGCCGTTGCCGCCTCCACCGACTGGATGGACGGCCAGATCGCCCGCATGACTAAGACGGTCTCGTGGCTCGGCAAGGTCATGGATCCCATTTGCGACCGTGCGCTGCTGTTCACCGGCGTACTTGGACTGGTAGTCCGCGGAGAGCTGCCCATCTGGGTCTGCGTGCTCATTATAGGCCGCGACATCTATCTGGGCATTGGCACGCTTATCGTGCGTCATTATCACCGTCGCCCCATCGATGTCGTCTTTCCCGGAAAGATTGCCACCGCGCTGCTCATGACCGGCTTCTCGCTCATGCTGCTCGGGTTCCCCGTTGTTGACGGCCTGCGCCTTTTACCTTCAACCCTCACGGCCTTCCCGGGCCTCAACGGAAGCTCGGTGCCCCTCGGCATCTTCTTTGTGTATGGTGGTGTGATCTTCTCCATGCTCACCGCTGTCATCTACTCCATTAAGGGCAGTGTGGCCATTAAACAGGCTCTCGCGCATCCCGAGGACGAGGACATCGACTTTCTTAACCCCAAAATCGAAGACTGATTCGTTGGGGTATGATTACGTACGGTTCATTATTTGCGGCACGTCCGCGATAAGTTAGGGGTTGTCATGGACAACATGGTTAACAATATGCCTCAGAATGATAAGACTGCTGACGCTACCTGCGTATTCCGCGTGCCTTCAAGCGACGTCACCGTTCCCGACCTCATGGCCAACGTGCGCATCACCGCCCCCGTTCTGTCCATCGTCAAGGGTCCGCAGACTGGTGCCGCCTTTGAACTCGAGGACGACGTGACCACCATCGGCCGCGATCCCGCGAATGGCATCTTCCTCAACGACATGACTGTCTCGCGC
The DNA here is from genome assembly GCA_900550415.1 of uncultured Collinsella sp. Classification (GTDB taxonomy): domain Bacteria; phylum Actinomycetota; class Coriobacteriia; order Coriobacteriales; family Coriobacteriaceae; genus Collinsella. The sequence goes on along the minus strand of URSO01000030.1, from coordinate 7,096 downwards.
AGCCACGCACGCATTATTCGTGAGGGCCTGGGCGCCCGTATTGAGGATCTGGGCTCGCTCAATGGCACCTGGGTCGACGGTGCCATTGTCAACGCGGCTCCGCTGCACGACGGCTCTTCCGTTCAGATCGGTACGTTTACGCTCATCTACCACGAGAGCACGCCGGAGCGCATCGAAACCGGTGAGTAGGGCATGGCCGAACGCAACTATCTGAGTATCGGCCAAGTCGTCAACCTACTTCGAGGCGCATACCCCGATCTTTCGAACTCAAAAATTAGATTTCTAGAAGATGAGGGGCTCATTACCCCTCATCGTACGCCTAAGGGATACCGTCAGTACTCCAAGGAGGACGTTGACCGCTTGGAGGTCATCCTGCACCTGCAGAAGACCCGCTATATGCCGCTCAACGTGATTAAGCAGCGCTTGGAAAACGCCACGGACCTGTCAACGCTCGCCTACGAGGTGGGCTTGCTGTCCGATGTTCCGCTTAAGACAGAACCCAAGGAGACCAAACAAAAGCTGCATCCCATCGAGACCATTCCCGATATGCTGGGCGTCGAGATCTCGTTTATCCGCTCGCTCGCCGAGAACGACCTCATTCGCATCATCAAGAGTCCGCAGAACCGTGAGCTCGTCGATGGTCGCGATTTTCCGATCATCCGCTACTGCTCCGAGCTGTCACGCTTCCATATCGAGCCGCGCAACCTGCGTCAGTACGTGTCTTCCGCCAACCGCGAATCCTCGATGTTTGAGCAAGTGCTCGTAAGCATGCTCGGCATGGATACCTCCGATGACGAGCGCGACGCCAAGCTCGAGCGTGCGTTTAAGAAGCTTCACGACCTGACGGAAGGCGTGCACACCGCGTTGCTCAAGAACCGCGTTTTTGAGTCGCTCAACGCCGTGGTCGAGGATGCCGACATCGATGCACTCGATGAGGAAATCGCTCGCTCCGAGTCCACCAAGGCCAAAAACGAAGAAGCTGCCGCGCCGGCTTCACACGAGGATTCTCTCGTAAAGCCGCTCAAGGTCGTCGCCCCCTCGCAATCCGACACTGTCACCGCGGGCAAATAACAGCTACCGCTTATCCGGCAACCCATTGAAAGGTCATGCAATGTACGACTTCGAATCTCAAATCGTCGACATCCCCGACTATCCCGAGCCCGGAGTCATCTTTAAAGACATCACGCCGCTCTTTGGCAATCCCGAGGCACTGAAGGCCATGGTGGATGCGCTGGCCGAGCATTTTGCCGACATGGGCATTACTAAGGTCGTTGGCCCCGAGGCCCGTGGCTTTATGGTTGGCGTACCGGTGGCTGTAGCCCTTGGCGCCGGCTTTGTTCCCGCACGTAAACCGGGCAAGCTACCGCGCGAGACCGTGAGCCAGAGCTATGAGCTCGAATACGGAACGGATTCCATTGAGATCCATGCCGACGCTATCAGCTCTAAAGATACCGTGTTGATTCTGGACGACTTGGTCGCGACGGGCGGAACCGTCGAGGCAACAGGTAAACTGGTGCGAGATATGGGCGCAAAGCTTGTCGGTTACGGTTGTATCCTTGAGCTTGCGTTTCTCAACCCGCGCGAGAAGCTCACGCCGTCTGATGACGATGTGGAGCTCTTTAGCCTGGTGACGGTGAACTAGCCGTTACCCTTAGTTACTGGAAAGGAAGCTACATGCGCACAGCAAACACGCACAAAAACATGGCACGCTGCGCTGCTACGGCAACCCTCGCTTGTGTTTTGGGCTTGGGCCTCGCGGCTCCTGCCTACGCCGATACCGCATCCGACCTTGCCGCTGCTCGTACGAAGCTCGAGCAGATCGGTACCCAAACCCAGCAGATTTACGATGAGCTCGCCACGCAGACGCAGGCGCTCGACCAGACTGCTGGCGAGATCACTCAAAAGCAGCAGGAGATCGCCGATGGTCAGGCCAAGCTCTCGACCTATGTCGCCGGCGAGTACAAAACCGGCGGTCTGAGCCTGCTTCAGGTTCTGACCGGCGTCGATGACCTGAGCGATATGCTCAACCGTCTGTTCTACTACGGCAAAGTTTCCGATAAGCAGGCTCAGACCATTCAAGAGGTTAAGGAGCTTAAGCAGCAGCTCACCGATAAGCAGGCCGAGCAGGAGAAGAACGTCGCCACCACGCAAAAGAAGGTCGACGAGCTTAACGCCCAGCAGGCTGAAGCCCAGAACGTCGTAAACTCTCTGGATTCTCAGCTGCAGGCTGAGCTTGCCGCCGAGGCCGAGGCCAACGCCGCGCTGCAGGCCGGCATCAACGCCAGTACCGCCGACAAGGCCACGGTGAGCAACGAGACTGCCGGTACGACCGAAAACACCAACAACGGTGGCCAGACCAGCAATAACAGCAACCAGGGCGGCAACACTCCGGCTCCTACGCCGGCACCTGCTCCGACGCCGCAGCCCCCGACGCCCGCTCCGGCTCCGGCTCCGGCGCCTTCCGTTCCGAGCCAGTCCGTCGATGGCGGTTCTGTTGTCTCGCGTGCATACAGTAAGCTTGGTTGTGCTTATTCCTGGGGCGGAATTGGCCCGAACAGCTTCGACTGCTCTGGTTTTGTTAGCTACTGCCTCACTGGTCGCTATTGTCGCCTGGGCACCACGGGCACCTTTATGGGCTGGACGCGTGTGTCCGATCCGCAGCCCGGTGACGTTGTGGTCAACTCGTACCACACCGGCATTTACATCGGTGGCGGTCAGATGATTCATGCTTCCGACTACAACACGGGTGTTATCATCAGCTCCGTTGCCGCCGGCATGAACAACAACTATATCTTCGTACGCTACTAAGTATTCAGATAAAGCAAACGGATATGGACCTCGTGGCTTTGAGTCATGGGGTCCATTCTTTTGCCTTTAGTGCAGGCCGCTATCTAGTTTTGAATACTAGATAGCGGCCCAATCGGTTAGCAAGAAGGCTATAATTATATGGGAGCAATTAGAAAGGACCCTCTATGAGCTGGGCACTTATCTCAGATTCAAGCTGCAACCTCCGCGATTGGCAACCGACCGCACCCCATACCACCTTTGCATTTGCGCCCCTCAAAATTCGAGTGGGGGAGCGTGAATTCGTCGATGATCTTTCGCTCGACGTTCATGAGCTCAACTGCGCTGTTCAGGCGGAGACGAGCGCTTCTTCGAGCGCTTGTCCCAGCGTAGGGGAGTGGGTCGAGCTCTTCAAATTGGCAGACAAGACCATCTGCATGCCGATCTCTGAAGGCGTGTCGGGCAGCTACAACGCGGCAGCCACGGCTCGCGATATGGTTCTTGCCGAGGAACCGGACCGCAATATTCATCTTGTCAATTCACGCGCAGCTGGCGGCAAAATGGACCTGATCTTCCTGCTGTTCGACCGTTATCTCGCAAGCAATCCGGATGTCTCATTCGAGGATGCTTGCGCATACTTCGATAGCCTTGAGCAGAACAGCAAAATCCTCTTCAGCTTGTGCAATTACGAAAACCTCGCCAAGGCCGGACGTATCCCTAAGGCAGCCGGCGTCATTGCCAACAAGCTCAATATTCGCATTTTGGGCACGGCGAGTGAGGCCGGTAAAATCGAACTCGTCGGACACACCCGTGGCGAAAAGAAGATGTTTGGCAAGATTATCGATACCATGGAGGCCGAAGGCTTTACTGGTGGCGAGGTCGTTATCGACCATGTCGAGAATGAGGCGGGCGCCCAGGCACTTGCCAGCCGCATTGCGGAACACTGGCCCGGCTCCAAGACCACCATCATGCCCTGTAACGGGCTAGATTCATACTATGCCGAGATGCACGGCCTCATTATCGGCTACGGCATGGGCGTGGCTTCGGGCCGATAATGTCCATCAAGACAAACTCATGGGCGGGATAAGGGGCCAGCGCTCTTTATCCCGCCCGTTTTATACGACGGCTAGCTATTAAACCCGTTGAACTTGAGATAGCTCATCAGGTACGCCTTCGAAACGAAGGACGATACCGCACTGCGCACAAGCAGCGACTCACGCGTTACCTGATGCGCGGTATCGGGAACCGGTGTCTGCTCGACGGAAAACGCCGAACGAATCGACGCCTCGAGCTGATCGACCACATAATTGAAGGCCGTCGGGGCATCGTAGCTCAAACGCTGAATGTTAAAGAGTGCCTGCACCGCAGCAATAGGTAGCACCTGCTTAAAAATGCAGATAGCGATCAGGCAGGCAATCTGCTCGCGGCCATATTGCTTTTTGACCGGAGCGGGCACCAGGCCGACCTTCACATAGTTATTAATCATCGATGGCGTAATGACAGGCTGCTCAACGCAAATGGACAGCGGATCCATCCACAGCGCAACATACTCAATAACCTGGTCGCGGTAGAGCGTCACATTGGGCAACTGCTCATAGCGCGGCAGACTCAACGTATTGAGTTTGCGCACGATATCGGACTGAATAAATGCATCGGGCAGCACCGTGGGCTGAATATCCTCAGGCTTAATGCTGACAGACGAATCGGACATCGGAATAACGTGGTTAACGTGGTTCATAAAGGTCCTCCGTTCCTTTTCAATATTGTATTCTAGATTTCCCAGTTTTGCATACCACATAGCCGCCAAGAAAATTGGCGGGACAGTGCACTGATGCATCTGTCCCGCCATTTAGTAAATTGATAACAACTTTACATAAGATATATTATCGTACTTATCAACGGAGAAACGCGTATGCGCTCGTTGCTGCTATGGCTCCGTCAGAAACGGCGGTCACAACCTGGCGTAAACGCTTGGAACGGATATCGCCGGCTGCGAATAAGCCGGGCGTACGGGTGGCCATCGAATCGTCGGTGACAATGCCGCCGTCAGGAGCCAGATCGACTAGATGCTCAATAAGCTCGGTATGTGGCTGCATCCCCGTAAAGACAAAGATGCCAAACGAGCCAGGTTCAAATGACTCGGTATGAGTCTTACCGGATGCATTGTCCTTAAAGGTGATCATCGTTGGCATGGCTTCGCCCGAGAGCTCCACAATACTTGTTTGGTACCTAACTGTAATATTGTCCTTTTCGAGTACTCTCTGAACAACACCATCAGGCGCACGAAACTGGTCGCGGCGCAGCACGATGGTCACGCTGTTGGCAATGTCTGACAGGAACAGAGCTTCTTCGCATGCCGAATTGCCACCACCAATTACAAAGACCTGTTTGCCGCGGAAGAACATGCCGTCACATGTTGCGCAATATGAGACGCCACGACCGCGATACGTATCCTCGCCAGCGAAACCTGCCGGTCGCGGCGTGGCACCCATGCAAGCGATAACACTCGAGGCCAGCGTATCGCCCGTATCGTGATGCACCGTAAACAGCGCTGCATCGGCATCGTAATCGATACCCGTAACCATGCTCCATGCAACCTGTGCTCCCAGGCCCTCTGCATGCTGCTGAAAACGCTCGCCGAGTTCGGCGCCACTCAAGAGCGGAATGCCCGGATAGTTCTCGATCTCATTGGTTGTGGCGATCTGCCCTCCCGACATGCCCTGCTCAATCACGGTCGTCGTCAGGTTGGCACGCGCAGCGTAAATAGCGGCAGCATAGCCCGCGGGGCCGCCACCGATAATCGCAACATCGATCGGCTGATCGGTAGTCATGGAACATCCTCTCGTCGAAACATTGACGTTCTTTGCGCTCATACCCAAATTTACGTGAACATGACACTCATGCACTACAATGATAAATCCGTGTTACAACGTCGAAGGGGAGTTATCGATGGATCAAACGCAGACGAGCGACGACGCTCCCCTGCCCACGCACAGCACTCCCCAATCGGAGCAAACAGCGCTCTTGGCTCAGCAAAAACCTCTCGTGACCATCGTGCACGCCTCGGTCGGCTCAGGCCATAAGGCCGCCGCAAATGCGATTGCGCAGGCCTTCGACCTCATCCGCGGCACCAATGGCATCCCCGAGGATGTTGAGATTGAAGTGCTCGATATCCTTGATTTTGGACGTATTAAATTCGACGGTAATAAGACCGCGGCTTCTTTTACGGGAGCCACGCGCCCCATTTACGACCTGACCTGGAGATATACACTTACGGGACATCTTCTCTGGGGTGGCGGCACGGCATGGTCTCGAATTATGTTCCCCGCCTTCAACGAATATATTCGTAGCCGCAGGCCCTTAGCCGTGGTCGCAACGCACATCACAGCAGCCAATGTTGCCGTGGGTGCCCGCGTAATTTCGGGTATCGATTATCCGGTCATCTGCGTACCGACCGACTACGAAGTCGAGGGCTGGTGGCCCCACAAGGACACCGATCTATTCTGTGTTGCCAACGAATTTATGTCCGAAACGCTGCGTCCGCGCAAGGTGCCCGAGGCAAAGATTCGCATTACCGGCATTCCTATTCGCGCCGGATTCGACACGGATTACGATCGCGAGGAAGAGCTAGCCAAGTTCAACCTCCCCACCGACAAGACCGTCGTGCTGGTTATGGCCGGCGCCAGTTTACCTCAACCGTACGTCCGCTTTCGCGCGGCGATGGACCAGACCCTCCCCTTCCTACGCAGCTTTGAGGACATGCATTTTGTCTTTTTGCCGGGCAAGGATGAGGAATACGCCGACCGCCTCAAGACGCTCTTCGACGCCATGAAGCTCGAAAACGTCACGGTTCTGGACTACGTGGACGACATGGCGGCCCTCATGCACGGCTGCGACCTGGCAATTCTCAAATCGGGCGGACTCACCGTCACCGAGTGCCTGTGCGCGCATCTGCCGATGATCCTGCTGGGCAAGTCCTATGGCCAGGAAAAGGCCAACACCACGATGCTCACCGGCATGGGCGCCAGCATGCATGTCACCACCGCACGAGAGCTCATCGTGACGTTGCGTCATCTCCACAATCATCCTGAGTCGCTCAAGGCACTGCTCATCAACGGCGAAGTACTACGCCGCCCCCACGCAGCCGAAGACATCGCCATCGCAACCATGGAGCTTGCAGGCAAACCCCAAAAGCGCAAAAGAGCCTTTTGCCGCTTCTACTGGGGCGGAAAACCCGCGCATATCCGCTAGGCGATAGTCCGCTGCTCGGCGGGAGCCGCCCATATATCATTCCATGCTCAAACATTCTCGC
>URSO01000029.1 GCA_900550415.1 uncultured Collinsella sp. | reverse complement strand
GACCTTCTGGTCATGCCTTGCCTTTTGAATGACAAATTGTCGCTCTGGGTGGCGCTCGCTGGCTTTGCCAAAACATCGACGGCTACGTGCTTCAAGAGGCGATGAAGTGTTTGGTGTCTCGCTGGCCTCGGCTTCGCCTGCGGGATCGCTCGACTACCAAGCGCCCTGCCGGCACTCGCGGGTAGCCGACCAAAACTGCCTGAAGGGTCACATTTATCTGATAATTGAATCCCTGGCGTTATGTCGCTCGCTGACTGCGCCAAAACAGTGGCGTTTTTTACCACCGCTCAAGACTCTTCTGTAACGAGTTGCTTACGCATCTTCAGGGTTCGCCGTACTATCATGAATCAGATTGAAGAGAGATGATGATAGGGAGCGCCTTTTTATGATTGAGCTGCTCAGGCGTTTTGGTGGTAAGTTTCGCCGGTATATGGTGATTGGCCCTGCGTGCAAGCTGATCGAAGTGATCTTTGACCTGCTTACGCCGCTGGTGATTGCCCAGATGATCGATAAGGGCATCGGCGCACACGATGTCAACGCCGTCGTCCGTTACGGCGCGGTGCTCGCCGCCATGGCTGTAATCGGCATCTCGTTTACGCTCGTCTGCCAAAAGATGGCGGCGCTGACCTCGCAGGGCATGGGCACCGACATCCGCGGTGCGCTCTACGGGCACATTAATAAGCTGAGCTATGCCGAGCTCGACCGCTTTGGCACGCCGTCGCTTATCACCCGCATCACCAACGACGTCAACCAGGTGCAGCTCGCTGTGGCGCTGGGCGTGCGCATGCTCATCCGCTGGCCCTTCCTGGCGGTGGGCTCCATGGTCGCGGCCCTTGCCATCGACCTTAAGCTCGGCATTATCTTTTTGATTTGCACGCCCGCCATCGGCCTGGTGTTTTGGTTTGTCATGGCGCGCTGTATCCCGTACTACAAGCAGCTGCAGGCAAAGCTTGACCGCATCGCGCTTATCTGCCGCGAGGGCCTTTCGGGCGCCCGCGTGGTTCGCGCCTTCGTGCGCGAGGACCATGAGCGCGAGCGCTTTGCCCAGGCAGCCGACGACCAGGCCAATACTGCCATCGCGGTGGGCAAGCTCTCGTCGATTCTCAACCCCGTCACGTTTCTTGTGATGAACCTGGGCGTGTGCGCCATCCTGTGGGTGGGCGGTATCCAGGTCAACGTGGGCGAGCTCACGCAGGGCCAGGTCATGGCGTTTGTGAACTACATGACGCAGACGCTCACCTCCATCGTGTACGTCGCCAACCTGGTTGTGGTCTTTACCAAGGCGAGCGCCAGCGCGTCGCGCATCAACGAGGTGCTCAATTGCATGCCGAGCATCACCGACGAGGACAACGAGACGGTCGCACTGCCCGAGCCGGGCAATGTCGCTCCCGTTCCTGCGCTGAGCTTTGACCATACGAGCTTCTCGTTTGGCGCCGGCGCGGCCAATGCTGTCAACGATGTGACGCTGGAGCTCCCGCTGGGCAAGACGCTCGGTATTATCGGCGGCACGGGTAGCGGCAAGTCCACGCTCGTTTCGCTTATTCCGCGCCTCTACGATGCGAGCACCGGCAGCGTGAGCGTGATGGGTGCCGACGTGCGCACCTGGCCGCTCGACCAGCTGCGCCACGTGGTCGCGACCGTACCGCAGCGCGCGTCGCTGGTGAGCGGCACGATCCGCAGCAACCTGACCTGGCGTGACGAGTCGGCAACCGACGAGGAGCTCTGGGCGGCGCTCGACATGGCGCAGGCGAGCGAGTTCGTGCGCAACAAACCGCAGGGGCTCGATGCCCCGGTCGAGGCGGGCGGCAAGAACTTTAGCGGTGGCCAGCGCCAGCGCCTGACCATCGCGCGCGCCTTGGTGGGTTCGCCTCGGATATTGATCATGGACGATTCTGCCTCGGCGCTCGACTTTAAGACCGACGCGGCGCTTCGCCATGCCATTCGCGAGCGCAGCGTGCGCGGTGCCGCCGAGGGCGGGCTGCCGCTGACCACGGTGATTGTGAGCCAGCGCGTCTCGACCGTGCGCGACGCCGACATGATCTGCGTGCTCGATCACGGTTCGGTCGCGGACCTGGGCACGCATGGCGAGCTGTATGCAAGCTGCCAGCTCTACCGAGAGATCTGCCAGTCGCAGCTTCGCCGCGAGGAGCTCGAGGGCCGGCAGGGGAGTGCGACACCCGCGTCCGCCCCAACCGCCCCCGCATCCGTCTGCGCAAAGGAGGGCTGCTAGATGAATCCGTATACTTCCTCCGGTTCGGTCGCCACGATGACCGCTAACGTGTCCGGCAACGATAACCTTAACGACCTGGGCGACGGTCCGCGCCAACCCGGTGATCCCGAGCGCTATCCCGTGGGTGCGGTGACCCGCCGCCTGCTGGGCTATGTTCGCCCGCACCGCGTCTCGTTTGCGGCTTCGTTTGTGAGTGCCGCCATCTCCGTTATCCTGCAGCTCTACACGCCCATCCTCATCGGCGAGGGCATCGACCTCATCGTTGCCGCCGGGCAGGTGGACTTTGACGCGCTGCTGCCGCTCGTCACCAAACTCGCGATTGTCGTCGTAGGTGCCGCGGCCTTCCAGTGGCTGCAGGGCTACTGCGTTAACCGTCTGTCCTACGAGACGGTGCGCGACATGCGCGTGGAGGCGAGCGACAAGCTCAGCCGTATGCCGCTCAGCTTTATCGACAGCCATGCCCACGGTGACCTTATGAGCCGCGTAGTCAACGACGTCGACCAGGTGGGCGATGGTCTGCTGCAGGGCTTTACCCAGCTCTTTACCGGCGTCATCACCATCGTGGGCACGCTCGCGTTTATGCTTTCCATCAACCTGACCATGACGCTCGTGGTGGTGCTCGTCACGCCGCTCTCCATCTTTGCAGCCGGTGCTATTGCCAAGCTCTCCAACAAGAGCTTTACGGCGCAGCAGCGTATTCAAGGCCAACTCGGCGGTCATATCGAGGAGTATGTGGGTGAGCAAAAGCTGGTGGACGCCTTCGCCTACGGCCCGAGCGCTCAGCAGCGCTTCGATGCCCTTAACGCCGAGCTCTATACGGCAGGTGAGCGCGCGCAGTTTATGGGCTCGCTCTCCAACCCCGGCACGCGCTTTATCAATAACATCATCTATGCCGTGGTCGCTGTGATCGGCTGCGTGGGCGTGATCACGGGTGTGCCGGCGGCGCTTACGGTGGGCGGCGTGCAGATTTTCCTGTCCTACGCCAACCAGTACACCAAGCCGTTCAACGAGGTCACCAACGTTATTACGCAGATTCAGACCGCGTACGCCTCGGCGCGCCGCATGTTTGCGCTGCTCGATGCGCGCGAGCAGGAGCCCGATGCGCCAGATGCCGTGGAGCTTGCCGCCCCACGGGGCGAGGTGACCTTTGAGCATGTGGACTTTAGCTACGTTCCCGACCGCAAGCTGCTGCAGGACATCTGCATCGAGGCTAAGCCCGGTATGCGCTTTGCCCTGGTCGGTCCTACGGGCTGTGGCAAGACGACGCTCATCAATTTGCTACTGCGTTTTTACGATATCGATGCCGGTCGCATTGCGGTCGATGGCCGTTCCTCGCGTGACTACACGCGCGCAAGCCTGCGCCGCGCCTTTGGCATGGTGCTGCAGGACACATGGCTGTTCGAGGGCACGGTGGCGGACAACATCGCTTACGGTTGCCCGGATGCCGCGCGCGAGCAGGTTATCGAGGCCGCCAAGCGCGCGCATGCGCACAAGTTTATCGTGCAGCTGCCAGGCGGCTACGATACGGTGATCGGCGAGGACGGCGGCACGTTTAGCCAGGGTCAAAAACAGCTGCTGTGCATCGCGCGCGTCATGCTCACCGACCCGGCGATTCTGCTGCTGGACGAGGCGACGTCGAGCATCGATACCCGCACCGAGCTGCAGGTTCAGGCGGCATTTGACGAGCTCATGGCAGGTCGCACAAGCTTTGTGGTGGCGCATCGCCTGAGCACCATCCGCAACGCCGACTGCATTCTGGTGATGCGCGACGGCGAGATTATCGAGCGCGGCACGCACGACGAGCTGCTAGTGGCAGGCGGCTTCTACGCCGAGCTCTACCGCAGCCAATTCGCCCAGTGAGCAAGCCCGTGGGGCATGTAATGCAGCGCTAGGGCGCGAGTGTGTCAACGGGGGCAACGATAATGCCCTCGGGCATTGTATGGGCTGGCATGCCGAACCCGATGACGATGAGCTTGGCCGCGGGTGGTCTCTCGCCACGCTCGACAAGTTTGCGCTCGAGTCGAAGCAGGTTTGCAGATGCCTCGGGGATCTGCGGACTTCCGAGTTTTATTTCCACGGCAATCCAAGTTCCATCGCGCCTGTGTATAACGGCATCGACCTCGAGATCGTCGGCGTCATGGTAGTGGGACACCGATGAGTCATTTGCGGCTGCATAGACCTTAAGGTCGTGCAGGACGAGGGATTCGAAGAGCAGTCCCAGCGTCTTAGGGTCGGATGCCAATGACTCCGGATTTGCTCCGAGCAGTGCGACGGCAAGCGAAGGGTCGGCGAGGTGCCTTTTTGCACTTTGCCGCAGCTTTACCGGAGACCTGAGCGCCGGATGCCAAGCCGGGATATCATCGATGATGTGTATTCTGCGCAAGGCATCCGTATAGCGCCGCAGCGTACTTCTCGATACATCACCGCCGAGGTCTTTCTCAAGAGACTTTTCGCCGGCAAGAGTGGATTCGTTGCGCGCAAGCGAAGACAGAAGAGCCCTGACTTTCTCCGGGTCACGCTTCACGCCGTCAACCCTCGAAACATCCGATTCGCAGACACCGTCGATGTAGGCAGCGGATATACGCATTGCATCGGCAGTCGTCTTGCCAACCGCCTGAGGCCAACCACCACGACATAGCAAATCGGCGATATCGGCGATGCCGTTGATGGATCCAAGTGCCGCTTTGATGGGGCATCCGTTAAGCAGCGATTCGAGCGAGACCGCCCCTGAGGAAACCCCGAGTTCGGCCAGAGTCATTGTTTCCATGCGCAAGCGTGATATGCGTCCGATGCCGCTGTGCATCGGTTGGTCGGCGTCGTTTGGTGTTGCCGACCCCGTAAGCAAAAACCGCCCTGGCTCACCGGTCCGACGATCGCATTCGAAACGTATTGCGTCCCACAGTTTTGGCTCTTCCTGCCACTCATCGATGAGTCTCGGCGTTGCGCCGACTATTGCTTGAGCTGGGTCGATCCTGGCAAGCTGCAGTGCGGCAAAGTCTCCGGCAGGGTCGGAGAGAGACAGCGATGATTCAGCGAATCGCTGGGCCGTAGTCGTCTTTCCGCACCACTTCGGTCCCTGAATGAGCACGGCACCAAAAATGCCAAGATCGCGTTCGATTGAGCGATCGATACATCTACTCATATACCTAGTCATCGTACTTCCCGCCATTCAAAGAAACATTTTGTTTTATAGCATCTTACCAGCGCGTAAAACATTTTGACGAAAAACCATGACACAATCTGACGGTATTTCGTGAAACAAATTGACGATATTATATGAAACAATTTGACGGCGTTTTGTGAAACAGTTTTTCGGCCATTCGTGAAACGTTCTGCGGCGGTTTCAATCCGAAGTACATACTGTTCGAAATCTGTCCAAAGATGTCGTCTGCGTCGCCAATCGACAGACGGTGGTTTACATCTGTCACGTTAGTACTAAGATATTCATCTAATAAATTGCATTAGTGGCTTTAGTTTTGGGGGAAACGAGGCAACGTGACTATGACGTGCTCTTTGGTGGTTAACAGCAAGAGCGGTAATACCAGGATGGTTTCGGGTGCGATCAAGCGCGCTCTACAGGCTGCGGGCGTTGAGTTTGTCCACGCCGCGGCGTTGAGCGACGATGCGGATGCAGATCAGGTTGCGCTCGAGGCACGGGGCGCCTGCGCGGCCGACACGGTGCTTGTCGGCTTTTGGTGCGACAAGGGCGCGTGCACGCCTTCGGTCGCGGCGTTGCTCTCCGCCTTGCACGGTAAGCGCGTCTTTTTGTTTGGCACCTGCGGTTTTGGCGCCGACCAGAGCTACTATCAGCAGATTATCGACCGCGTAACTTCCAATTTGGCCGAGGATGCCGAGCTTGCGGGCTGGGCGATGTGCCAGGGCAAGATGGGCCCCGCGGTCAAGCAGCGCTACGAGGCAATGCTCGAGCAAGATCCCGACAACGCCCGATTTAAGATGCTGCTCGACAACTGGGTTGCCGCGAAGGACCATCCCACCAAGGAAGATATGGATAACATGGCTGCAGCCGCAAAAAAGGCCGTTTTGGGCGAATAACTTCGCCGCTTGCGGTGCCGCGCGTTCAATCGTACAAACGTGAAAGCCTCGAGATTCTCGGGGCTTTTTTCATGACACGAGGGCGCCCCTTTATTGATGGAAGGCCTAATAAGCTGATTGTTCTATGCCCGGATGTGTGCGGAGTGGGATGGGATTTCCGGATGGGTGGGGTTGCGGAAGCTGCGTCCCGGAATTTGCCTTTGGAATGGGATGCGGTTTCCCGTTGAGGGGCTCTGTGGAAACCGCATCCCAGTTTTCGGCCGAGAAATGGGATGCCGTTTCCGGTTGAGGGCCTTGGCGGAAAGCGCGACCCGGAATTTGCGATCGGAGTGGGATGTGGTTTCCCAACGGGGCCACAAGCGGAAACCGCATCCCACTCCGGACGTGAATTCTGGGACACGGTTCTCAGAGGATTATGGGCTGCGAACTACATGGGGCTGTCATAAAACTCCGGCAAGGGGAGGGTCGGAAATAAATGACACTTCCAGTAGTTTGTTTTAATGTGGGGGGGGGTACCATTATTTTAGTTTCGCAAAAAAATCGAACCTCCTATGGGGAAGTTGCGTAGGGGGTTAGTCGTAAGTATTGGATAAAACAGACTAATTTGGGGATAAATGGCCACTTACGCCAAAATAAGTAGCATTTAGCGATAAAACATTGAAAAATGTGTAGCACATCGCTATGTTTTTATTACGAAAAGATTCCAAATTGGCTTATTTCGGACTCACTTTTCAAGCGCCTTGCGGTTCCTGTTGAAACTTGCTGACCTTTGGATGGGTAGAATAGGTCCTCAAGGGGGATGAATTATCACTTTGACGGCGCGCAGACTCAAACGATTTATTACGCTTTTGAGTAGCTTGGCGTTCGCGCTTGTCATAGCCCTTGCCGTTGTTTCTTTTGTGCCTCGCGCATTTGGATACACACCCTTTGCTGTGCTTTCGGGCTCTATGGAGCCCGAGTTTCCCGTCGGCTCCATGGTGTTTGTTCGCCAAGTTGAGCCAACGGATATTGCCGTGGGCGACAATGCAACCTTTTACCGCTCCGACGGTGCCGTGGTGACGCACCAGGTGTACGAGATCGACCCTGTGGCACAGACGATCGGTACGCAGGGAATCGCAAACAAAAATGCAGATGGAACCATCATGCACGACGCCGAGCAGACGCCTTTTTCACGCGTGATCGGTGTCGTTTCTTTTTGTGTCCCTTACCTGGGCTTCGTTAACGCATATTGCACGACGATGCCCGGTTTGCTTGTTGTGGTGGCCGTTCTGGCGCTGCTGGTCGCGGCGTCGATAGTGCTCGATCGGGTGGTTTCCGACGAGCCTGCGGGTAAGCATGCCCGCGTGCATGCGAGGGAGCGGCGTTCATAGCGGCAGGGAAAAGCGTCGGCGGCGGTAGGGGCCGTTGCCGGGGAAGACGATTCTCGAAAGGAAGAGAACGATGGAAAACAAGAAGAAAAAGCGCTACGGCATCATTGCCGCCCTGTTGCTGTTGGTGCTGGCTGCCGGCGTGGGTACCTATGCATGGCTGACGGCGACCCAAACCAAGGTGAATGAGTTCACGGTCGGCAGCATTGACAAGCCTGAAGTGAAGCCCGACCCCGATCAGCCGAACAAGCCCGGCACTGATCCCACGAACCCCTCAGTGGACGGATATCTGTTCGAGACCAAATGGACTGATAAGTCGAAGATGGTCCCTGGCACTGTAATCAATAAGAATCCGAACGTGGGTATCGGCAAAGATTCTGACTCTTCTTATGTGTTTATCTATGTGAAAAACGCCATTGTGAAAGATGTAGAAGGCAAACTTGCCAAGACTCCATACTTCACTATCAATAATGGATGGACGAAAGTCGATGGGGAATTTACCGGAAAGGCTGTGACTAACGGCACTGAAGGCCAGTACGTGAGCGGTCTGTTCGTGTACACCAATAACACCAGCGCGCCGGCTGCGCTTGCTCCCTCCGACGGAAAGGCAGCCTATACCGGCGAGCTGTTCAGCCAGGTGAGTATTCCGAATACGCTGAACAGCACGGATGTTGTTCAAAGTCCCGCTATGACAGTCTCCTGCTACATCTTCGGCGCTGATCAGAAGGGCGACAAGGCCGATGCGGCCACCAACGCCCTTGAGCAGGCCAAGGAATGGGCTAAGACTCAGGCTCAGGCTTAATCCCTCCCCACCGAGATCCCGGCCCGCTCCCCATCCCCATTTTCGGGCCGGGATCTCGGCTCCCCTTTAATCGACGATTGGCGAACGTAATGCTCAACAATCTTTCCGACAATCAGAAACGCACCTTGGCGCTTGCCGCGATGGCGCTGTTGGCCCTGGCGTGCCTGTGCAGCACGCTGGCTTTTACCGTTGATATGGTTCCGGCGAACAACGTCCTATCGTTTGGCAGCGTGAAGGTACGAGTCTGCGAATACACTCTCAACGAGCAGGGCGAGGAGATTCCGTTTGAGCCCAACGAGCACGGGGACTATCCCGACACCAAGGCCGGGGGCTCTGACATCAGCCGCATTGTGCGCGTGGAGAACGTCGGCGCGCAGCCTGAGTACGTTCGCGCGCGTCTGCGCATGACGTCAGTGGCGCCCGACGGTTCGAGCGCGGATGCCTCGGGCAGCGTTGCGTTTCATGTGAACGTGGGCGAGGGATCCCCGTGGATCGATGGCAGCGATGGGTGGTACTACTACCGCGGCTTGGCCGGACGTGGCGGCATGCTCGACCCCGGCGCCATGACGGAAAGCCTTATGGACTCGCTGCGCTTTGTGGGCGACTACCACGATGCCGCGCGCGGCGGCTCATTCAGGCTCGATATCGATGTTCAGGCCGTGCAGGCCAAAAACCAGCATGCAAGCGATACCGTCCTCGACGTGCTTGACGTCGTGGGCTGGCCGGAGGCGAACTAGCCTATGAAGATCAAGAACATAAACCGGGGCATGCTTAGCAGGCTGGTTGCCGTCGCAGCGATTGTCCTTTGCTGCGTTATGGCGCTGCCAACGTCAGTGCATGCCGAGGACGTGCCCGAGAACAAAAACGAATATCACATCAAAAATGCGAACGACTTTTTGGCGTACGTGGCGCTGTCGCGCGAGCGCGATACGTCCGGCTGGCACGTTTATCTCGATAACGACATTGAGCTCGACAGCGACGACATGAAAGACATCGTTGCAAGCACCGTTAAGCATCTGTCGTTTGGCAACAAGGAGCATCCGTTTAAGGGCGTGTTCGATGGTCAAAACCACACCGTTGAGGGCCTGAACTACGATAAAGACGCTTTTGACCCCGAGCGCGATACGGGATTTTTTGCCGAGACCAACGGTGCCACCATCAAAAACTTCCTGGTCAAGGACGCCAACGTGTGGGCGGACTTCCGCGGTGGCATTATCGTGGGCAAGGCCGTCAATACGCGCTTCGAAAACGTTATGGTCATGGAGAGCACGCTGCACGTGACCTGCGCCAACAATGCTCTCAACCTCATTACCAACGCAGGCTTTGAGGGCGGTCTCATCGCCGGCGAGCTCGACGGCTGCACCCTCTACAACTGCGAGGTCCGTGGCGGCCGTGCCGTCAACAATGCGACCTCGGGCGTGCAGGCGCTCGGCGGTGAGGGTCTGTATATGGCGGCGTTTGCCGGCTACGTTAAGAACTCGACTATCGAGTACTGCCGCGTGACGCCGACGCGTAAGGACGACGGCTCGATTGCCGAGAAGGGCATGACCGACGTCACCAATAAGTACGACGTGGCCATTGGCGCCCTGGGCGGCAACAACGTGTACGCCTCGGGTTTTGTGGGCTGCATGGCGGGCGAGGCCAAGATTATCGACTGCTTCTCGACGGCGCAGTGCTACAGCTATGCCGCGTCATATGTGGGCGTCGTCGCCGTGACGCGTGCGTGGACGGGTGGCTTGGCGGGTCGTATTCTAACCGAAAAGGGCAACGAGCTCGTTCGAAGCCATTTTGCGGGTGACTTGAGCTCGCGTCAGTACAATCCCATCGCCGTGATTCCCATCATTCAAAACGACGTGAACCTGGGCGGTATTGCTGCGCGCGCCAACAAGGATGATGCCACGGTCACCGAGTGCTACTTTAAGCCGAGCGTGAGCCTTTCTGGCAACAGCCAGGGCAACCCTGCCAAAAAGAAAATCCCCTCGTTTGGCGGCGATGGCACCACCAAGGGTGATGGCTATGGTCCATGGGATGACGAGCGCTACACCACGCGCGAGCTGTGGGAAGAGCACGACTACGACTTTTGTGCCGGCACCAAGCGCTCGACTGCTAACAACGGGGCCTTGGGTGGCTCGCACTTCAATGAGTGGGCGATGGATTACAAGCTGAATATTCCTGTGCATGGCCAGAGCGTTAAGGCGACGATCGATTTTCCCGGTGCGGGTACCGCGACCATCGAGGCAACCAAACTTGGTATTGAACAGAAGACCTCGGATCCGTACGCCTTTGCCGTGAGCGCCGTGCTGGCGGGAACGGCTCAGGGCTTGGCCCAGGGCGATACATCGGTGACGTTTGGGCAGGATACCTCCGCAAAGCCCAAGGGCTTGACCGATGCCAACGGCGGTTATCGCTTCATGGGCTGGTTCCGCGAGTCCGATGTACGTGTGAATCGAATTGGACAAGACAACAGCTGGTTTGACGGCAAGACCGATGCCGATGCTGTGGCTGCTGGCAAGCAGGTCCAGAAGAGCGAGGCACACGAGCATACGTCGACCTATACCGCCGATAATGCCAAGGGGGTCGACGGTTTTAAGGGCAATGACCTGTTTATCGCTTCGTACGAGGCGCAGGTGCTGTTCTATAACGTCAAGGGTGAGATGCTCTCGTGGCAGAGCGGCGAGGCGCACGACAAGTCGACGGATTGGTACCGCTATGGTGTCGGTTTAACGCCGGTTGCCCCTGCGGACCGCGGCGCTCTATCTGCCAGCGCCACCTTTATTGGTTGGACGACGCAGCCGAGCGGTGAGGCCGAGATGCATGGCGGCTATGCGGCCATTACCTCGCCTGAGCTTGCCGAGCTAAAAAACGCCGGTGCGTTCTATCCTGCCGGCGCTGAGATCACTGTGCTTGGCCCTACCGATTTTTATCCGGTGTACACCGACTATGTGTCGAACATCATGACGGTGTTTGAGGGCAATGAGCGGGATGAGCTTGACGATAAGACCCAGCGCGCGGGCGTGGGCAAAACTGTCGTTAAGGTTGAGACTGCCGAGGATGGCACCGGTGTGTACACGGTGCAGGTGTGCGACGTGGACAACAAACCTTTATCTGAGGACGGTGCGCTGCCCGACGGCTACCGCTTCCTGGGTTGGTATGAAAACAAGCAGGCCGCCGATGGGTCCCAGGTCGAGGTGCGCGTAAGCCGTGACCCCAGCTACACACTCCCTGCCGATGTCGATCTAACTGTGCCACATACCTACATCGCCCGCTTTGAGTACCGAGTGGATTATTACGTTCGGGCTTATACCAACCATGAGTTTACGGACAGCAAGCTACTTTGTTCCGTTTGGAATCGCTATCAAACGCCCTTTGAGGAAAACGTCGGTAGTACCTTCGTGCGTGAAAACGTCGTCCACTGGGGCCCGGAGCATGTTGACCACGGTATAAAGGATAGTTATGAAACGTGTGGCACGCGCTTCACGAAGGAAACCCTTGTCGTGAGTCCCCTTAACGCGTACTCGCACAACGTTAAAAACGATACGGGAGCCGATACTCTAAAAAACCTCTATGCCGATACCGATTTTCCAGGCGCTGCAACGCTAAGCGATACTTGGACTTCGGCTTCGCTGAACGTAACGGTCAAACCGGTGAATGATCGCTATCGCCTGAATTTTTGGACGCTTGAGCGCGATGGTGAATATTGGACATATGTGAAAAATCCCATCGAGAGCATGGTGCGTACAGATAAGAAGTACTACGTTCGCGCGATGATTACCACGGACGTTAATTTCTACAACAAGGGCGATAATGTCGTGAGGACTGCCACGCGGCGCTATGAGAGTAACTTGCTGCAGACCAAGGTGAACGGGGCGGATCCGACGTTCACGTATTACTACCCGCATGTTAATAAGTCGGTTAAAGTGGCCGAAAAGCCAGAAGATGGTGAGAAGGGATCGTATGAGAGCCCCCTGACCCTCGAAGCTTCCCCGACCGATGCCGACATGGCCGTGCCGGGCTATAAGTTCCTGGGCTGGATTTCGACCGCCGAGGTCCAGAGGGATTCTGACGTCTGGAAGTATATCTACGATGTCGAGGGCGATTCCTTCACCACTTCTGACCCGGATAAGGCCGAACCGTATCTGGTGAAACCAGATTTTAAGGTCACCCAGTGGCAGGATGCCTATCCGGTGTACGCGAAGTACGATGTTAGGTACACCACCAACCTGTATCGCGCCGGTTTTAAGGGCACGGACAAGGTTAATGTGCCTAGGTACGACATCGATCCCGTTATC
Organism: uncultured Collinsella sp.; assembly: GCA_900550415.1. Classification (GTDB taxonomy): domain Bacteria; phylum Actinomycetota; class Coriobacteriia; order Coriobacteriales; family Coriobacteriaceae; genus Collinsella. The sequence continues at coordinate 13,833 of URSO01000029.1, read as the reverse complement.
AACGCGGGCACCGACCCTGCTACGGCAACGGTGACCCCTGACGTCACGACTCCGGTTTATAAAGCAGGCGGTGAGCTGTATAAGTTGCAGAAGGTTGAGATCGAGCTTCCGAATGGCGAAGTTGAAGACATCGAACCTAACGGCGATAACTCGTATTCCCATCAGGTGGAACCCGGCGGGGCCTATACATTTGTGGCGTACTATTCGCCGTTGGCGGTTGTGTACCATCTCAATGCCAGGGATGTGGACGGTAAGGTAGCCCAGCAGGGCGATTCTCTCGGCAGCCTTAAGGACGGCATCCCGCTGCCAACGTATAACGTCGGCGATATCGATGCTGCAACAAACGCATACAATGCCTTCGTGGGCTGGACGGAAACTAAGCCGGTAGCTGGCAACGGTTATGTCGTTTGGTCGGACGACGTTTCCATGGTGAATAAAAGCACCGTGGTCAAGGCCCCCATGGAGTTGTATCCGGTCTACCGCGCCAGCGCGGTGCGTGTTCAATCGAATATCGATGCCAATCTGGATGACCCCGGTTCTGTGCGTTATCTTTCGCGGACCGACTCTGGTGATCAAATTTCGCTGGAGGTAAAAGCTGCAACTGAGGTTGTCGGCAAGGATGGCACCAAGTACGACTTTGTCGGCTGGTCGCGTGACTATGAATCCGATAACAAGTACACCCTGATGACCGGTGACGACAAGTATCCCCTCGAGGGCAATGAGCCCTTTAAGAGCGCGATGTACACTGCGGTGTACAAGATTGCGCCGCATAAGGTGCGCTATCACGGTGTCGACGGGTCGGTTCTCTTTACGGCGACGGTCGACTCGGGCGACGAGCGTGCGCAGGACGGCAAGTCCGGCTTCGTCTATACGGTTGATGTTCCCAAAATGGATGAGAACGGCCGCCCCGTCTATGACAACAGCGGGAATCCCATGATGGAGCAAAAGTCCGTGGCATACGACCCGGACGCCCATTCCAAGATCGTCGCGCTGCTCGATGAGCGTGCGGCCGCCAATGGCGATATGCGTGAGCTCTTCTTGGAGTGGCGATATGTGGGCGCCGATGGTGATACGAAGCCTTGGGATGTGTTTAAGGACGAGCCAATTAAGGGCGACATGGACCTGTATCCCGTTACATATCGCGTGGTTGCCAAAGATACGTCTGATCCCGCGAAGTCCGAAACCATGACCGCCCAGCTTAAGTGGCTGCTCGATCCCGCCGCCGCCAACACCGTCGATGACAGTGCCGACAAGGCGCCGTTTAAGGTCTGCTTTGCCAAGCCGTTTATGGGAACGCGGCTGACCGTTACGGTAATGCGGGCAAGCTACGGGCCTGGTACAGAGGGTGTTTCTGTGGCGGAAGAGCCCGTAAACGGCAAGTTTGTCTCGCTCTACAGCCTTGGTTCGGGTGACGGCTCGTTCGACCTGGCCAACCGTCTGGAGTCCAAGAAGACGGGCGAGGGCGATCAGGGCCCCGGCAAAGCCGTGTTCAACTTTGCCCAGACTCATGCGCTGACGATCGTTAAAAAGACGACCGATGTCAGCGCTATGGGGCAAACGTTCCGCTTTAAGGTAACGCGAAAGATGTCGCAGGATTCTCCTGCCGAGACGCGCATGGTCGAGGTGAAAGTTAGCGAGCAGCGCGACGAAAACGGTGAAACTTGCTATGTCGGCAGCGTGCAGTTCGCCGCTCCGGCTGGCATCTATACCGTCGAGGAAGATACGGCTTGGGCATGGCGCTACCAGGGTGAGCTGAGCACGCCGGGCAAGGCGCCCGGTAAAACTGCCGAGCTGACGATTTCGTCTGCATCGAGCGCGAACGATGCCACGTTCACCTGCACGAACACGCGTGTGAACGACAAATGGATCGACGGCAGCGATCGTGCCCATAACGTTTGGAGCAACGGCAACGTAGCAAAGAAGGAGGATTAGCATGTCCAAGCGCAAGCGCATCATCGCCTTGCTGGTGGGGGTTATCCTCCTGGCCGGTACGGCAGGCACGTTGGCCTGGCTTTCGGTTACGGGCGTGCTGGTCAACCAGTTCGGCATCGGATCGGTGACGCCATCGGTTCAGGAAACGCTCAACGGCAAAGTGAAAAGCGATGTCAAGGCGAAGAACACGGGTACTGCGCCCGCCTATATTCGTGCTGCAGTGGATATCTACTGGCAGGACCAGGATGGCGCACGCCTGTGGGATGAGCCAGTTGCCGGCACCGACTACGTCATTGACTGGGGCAGTGTGTCCAAGGCATCTGCTTCCAACACCGCCTCGTCTTGGGTTGTCGCGTCCGACGGGTACTACTACTGGACGTCTCCCGTTGCTCCGATGGGCAAAACCGATGTGCTCATCAAGAGCGTGACTGAGCAGAAGGCAGATGGGAAGAACCTGGTCGTTGACATTTCGACCCAAGCAATTCAATCCACGCCCGACGATGCAGTTGCAGAGGCATGGGGCTGTACAGTCAAGGATGGCGTGCTGGTGCCGCCGCATGGAGGTGCGTAGGTATGGCTTCTCCGATTCGTAAAGACGTTGTGTGTTCCTTGCGCTGCGTGATGGCGGCAATCGTCTGCCTTATCGCGCTTGCCGTTCCTGCACGTGCGTTTGCTGACGTTCCCACGATTGCCTATGACGGAAATGCACGCCAGCTAACGGTATCGGGAGCGACGGACTCCTCGGGGGAGCCCGATCTGTTTCCAGCCTTTAAAGATCTAATGCCCGGCGATGTACGCGAGCAACAGATTGGGGTTCGTACCACGGGTGTAAAGTCCCAGGTACGTGTGTTTGTGCGGGCTGTTGTCGATCACGAGACGGCACATCTGCTATCGCCCATCACCTTAACGGCGACTGTGGGCGATGCCTCTGCAGGTTGGCTCCAGACAGGAACACCGGGCAGCGTGTTCGCCTATCCCACGCAAATCGCCACGTTTACGAGCGATGACAGCACGGTGCTTAATCTGCAGCTAAGCGTTCCGACGTCGGTGGGCAACGAGCTTGCCGACGCAAACAAGACCATTCGCTGGGAGATTACCGCCGAGGACGATGGCGAGAAGATTCCCGTGCAGTCTGCTGACAGCAAGAAGCCCGGCTTGCTTGGTCTGGCGGCAACGGGCGACAACACGCTCACGTTGCTTTTAGTTTTGCTAACTCTTGCCAGCATCGCTTTTATAGCCGCGCTACTTTTGTCCCGGAGGGATAAGCGCTAGGTCCATCTTCTAAACGCAACGCCCGCCGCCCAGGAGGGTGTCTCTTTATTGATAGAAGGCCTAATAAGCTGATGATTTCATGCCTGGATGTATTCGGAGTGGGACGGGCTTTCCGGATGCGCGGCGTTTCGGAAAGTGTGTCCCAGAATCGACGCTCAGAGTGGTCCCCACTTTCCGTTTGATGTCTTGTCCGGAAACTACGTCCCGGAATTAAGGCTTGGAATGGGATGCACTTTCCGCTTGAGAGCCTTAGCGGAAAGTGCGACCCGGAATTTACTCTTGAAGTGGGATGCGCTTTCCCGACAGGCCCTCAAGTGGAAACTGCGTCCCATTCCGAAGGCAGATTCCGGGATACACTTTCCGAATACAAAGAAGGCCACTTAATGTGGCCTTCAACTTATATATGTTGCGGATGCTTTCATGACAAGCCGCGCTTCAACACCGAGGCGTCTGCCCGGCGACGCGGAATGTAAGGTTCATCGCGAGTTCCGCACGAGCCGGAGAGCACTTAATGTGCTCTCCGTGCGAGCAGGACTGTCCGAGCAGGGAACCTTACGTTCCGCGCCGCCGGGCAGACGAACCAGTTAAGACGTGTCGCTATTTGATCTTGGTCGTACCCGGCGCCAGGTTGGGGTCGGTCTCGTTGGCCTCGGTCTGGAAGTGCTCGGTGTAGACGTTCTTGCCGTCGCGGAACATTTCGTAATACTGCATCTTGGCGTAATCCTCGCGTGCCTTGGTGGCGGCTGCGGCAGCGGCGTCGTCACCGGTGACGTTGGAGGAGAGCGCCCAGCGCAGGCTGGCGTCCTCGTAGCCCACCGAGTTGATGGCGGGCAGCGACTCGCGCAGCGTCATGTGCGCCTTCTGGTAGTCGGTCAGCGGTGCGCCGATCAGCTGCATGAGCTGCGTGGACAGGTAGTTGGTGGACAGGTCGTCAACCTCGCTCGTCTGGTCGCAGCCGGCAACGTCGTAGTTGGCCCAGATGATGTAGTCGGTCTGCCACAAACGCTCCTGGTGGGTGGCGTCGTCCTCGCCGGTAAACCACTTGTCGTTGAACTTGGACGGGAAGAACGGCTGATGGTCGCCCCAGAACACCACGACCACCTTGCGGTCGAGCTTGCTCAAGGCGTTGAGGAAGTAGCGCAGCGCCTGATCAGACTGCTCGATGCACGAGACGTACTCGTCAACATCGGAGAGCGTGCCGTCCTCGACGGTCTTAGCGTCCAGGTCGGTCGTGTCGATGTTGAGGTGCATCTGCTTATCTGCCGGCAGCAGACCCGTGTCGTAGCCCGAGTGGTTCTGCATGGTCACATCGAAGATAAACTGCGGATCGGCGTTCTGGTCGAGCAGCTCCAGAATCTTGTCGTAGGTTGCCTGGTCGGTCACCATGCCGCGCAGGGTATCGGCGCCTTGGAAATCGTTGATGGACAGGAACTGGTCAAAGCCAAAGTCCTTGTAGACGTTCTCGCGGTTCCAGTTGGTCGCGTGGTTGGGGTGCATGGCCGTGGTGGAATATCCGAGCGATTTGAACTGCTCTGCCAGGTTCCCGGTCGTCTCCATGTTGTAGATGGTGTAGGGGTACACGCCCGAGCCCAGGTTGGCCATGGAGTTGCCGGTCATAAACTCAAACTCGGTATTGGCGGTACCGCCGCCGTAGGCGCTCACATAGAGCTTGCCGCGGCTGAGGCAGTTGGACAGGCTCTTAAAGTACTGCGGACCCTCGTAGCCGGCGCGCATGTTCTGGTAGATCGACAGATCCGAGAACGTCTCGTTCATGATGGCGATGACCGTGGGCTTCTCGCTGTCGAACTGCTCCTTTGCGGCGGCGCGCTCGTCGCTCTTGGCGGCGTCGGACTTGTCGTAGGCCTTGGCGTACTTTTTGAGCGTGGTCTTGGCATCGTCGACGGAGTAGTCGGCGGGTTTGGGCGGCTTGATGGACTGCGCCGCACTAATAAAGGCAGGCAGGTAGCCCTCGCGCCAGTAGCTCTCGAGCGGACGCCAGGTGTAGACGGTGATGCCGAGGGTGTTGTAGTAGTCGATAAGCGTGACATGCGCGGTCACGCCGCCCAGGCACAGCACCGCCACGAGCAGGTTGATGAGCAGCATGCGCTTGGCGTTGGCGGCACCCTTTTGACGGTGCGGTGCCACCAGGCCGGCGTACTCGCATAGCAGCATGGCGATGGCGGTAAAGCCCATGGACAGCACGCAGAACAGCGAGATCGAGAAGGTGTAGCCGTTGCCGGCGACTGCGGCGGCGGTGGAGATGGCCGAAAGGTCGCCCGGCTGGATGGGCATGGATTTAAACGTGATGACAAAGAACTCGGCAATGCCCAGGACAAAGAGGGCAAAGGCCAGGACCGCGGGAGCCGCGCCGTGGCGCTGGAACAGGAAGAACAGGCCGACCATGAGCGTGGTGATGATGGCCCACTCGAGCAGGATGCACAGGGGGTAGACCCAGGTAAAGTCGTGGTTGGACGAGACCTCCATGCCCAGCAGCGCAAAGACGCCGGCGAGCAGCAGGCACAGGACGGCGGCGACGAGCGGTTTGCCCACAAAGGCGCCGCGCAGACGGGCGAGCTTGCCGGTGGGAGCGGGGGCGTCGGGCGCGGCGAACGCAAAGACGCGCGGGGCGATGCGGTCGCGTGCGATGCTGGCCCAAGCGCAGCCGGTGAGGATGGCGTTGGTCAGGATGAGCATCACAAAGGCGAGCGGCTCGTTTTGAGCGACGAGGCCCACGGCGCCCCAAATGGTCAAAAAGAGCTGGAACAGGCCGAAGGCGACGCTCCACCCAAGAGCGCTTTTGGCAACGGTGCCCGACTTTGCGCAAATGGCCTTGGCCTCGCGCAAGACAAGGTAGACGGTCGCCGCAAGACCGACGAGCGAGATGGCGGCAGCGAACATGCTGAGACTCCTCACAAACTAAAACCTACGAAAGCGGGGATTTACCCGATTGTTACCAAGATATGCGCAGCGATTGGTGGCTGCGCACAACAACCAGCCATATTAACGCGCGCGTGTGGCGGTGTGACGCAATGTAGTGGCGACCTGCGCGATAATGGACGGGAATTACACGGAAACGTAAAGGCTTCTTAAAGAAATGGCGAGGGTAGGGCGATGAGCGAGCAGGTTTGCGAGGCGGACATGGGCGGCGACGGAGCTGCGGGCGTGGATACGTACGGCTATCCGGTCGAGACTACGGGCAACGCGGTACTGGACATTTTGGAGCACCGCTCGTCCACGCGCGCTTTTGCGCGCGATGACGACGGCCGTCCCGTGGCGGTGACCGACGAGCAGCGAGCGGCGATTTTGCATGCGGCGAGTCGCGCGCCGTCGGCAGGCGCTATGATGATGTATTCCATCGTGAGCATTCGCGAGCAGGCTACGCTGGACCGTCTGGCCGACCTGTGCGATCACCAGCCCATGATCGCCAAGGCGCCCTGGGCACTCATATTTGTGGTCGATTATGCCAAGTGGATCGATCTGTTTGAGCACGCGGGTTGCTTTGAGCCCGAGTTTGTCAAGCGCACGGGCAAGGCGCCCCGTCGTGCACCGGGTCTGGGTGACTTTGCCATCGCGGCGCAGGACGCCGTGATCGCCGCGCAAAACGCCGTGGTTGCCGCCGAGGCCCTGGGGCTGGGGAGCTGCTACATCGGTGATATCGTCGAAAATGCCGAGGAAGTGGCCGAGCTGCTGGATCTGCCTCCCTATACCATGCCGCTGTCGATGCTCATCATCGGCACGCCCCGCAAGGAGCGTCCGGCAATCGCGCATCCCGTGGTGAACCTGGTGCACGAGGAGCGTTATTGTCGCGCCGACGCCGCGACGATGGATGCGCAGGTGGCCGAGATGGATGCGATGTTTCGCCCGCACGCCCGCGAGGTGGGCGACCGCGTCATCGACATCTACACCCGTAAGCACACGAGCCCCTTTATGGCCGAGATGAGCCGCTCTATGGAGTGGTGGTTCAAAAACTGGCTCGGAAAATGACGAATGTGACAAAGGGGGCGTCCCTTTGTCACATTCCATATCGCCGCGGTGGCCTAAAGGCCGCATAAATGTTTATCTAGCTGGGAAAACGGTGCCATTAAAATATGGGCTGATTACATATAATCCCGTCGAACGTTAAAATTGGGAGGAAACCGGCTTATGGAACAAAAGGCCAAGGAGGCAGCTTCGCACGCTGCGATTCCTGTGAGCATCTCGGCGATGCTCGTCACGCTGGGCGTGGTGTACGGCGATATCGGCACCAGCCCTATGTATGTAACTAAGGCGCTCGTTGCCGGCAACGGCGGCATCGGAAGCGTGACGGAGGAGTTCGTGCTCGGCGCGCTCTCCCTTGTCGTGTGGACGGTCACGCTGCTGACGACCGTCAAGTACGTGCTGATCTCGCTGCGCGCCGACAACCACGGCGAGGGCGGCATCTTTGCCCTGTACAGCCTGGTCAAGCGCTGCGGCAAGTGGCTCATCATCCCCGCCATGCTGGGCGGCGCGGCGCTCCTCGCCGACGGCATCCTGACGCCTGCCGTTACCGTCACCACGGCCATCGAGGGCCTGCGCACCATCCCGGCGGTCCATGCCGTGCTCGGTGACGACCAGGGTCGTGTCGTCGCCATCACGCTTGCCATCATCATCGCGCTCTTCTTGGTGCAGCGCATCGGCACGGCCAAGATCGGTCACGCCTTCGGCCCCATCATGACGCTGTGGTTTTTGTTCCTGGGCGGCACGGGCCTGTTCTTTGTCTGCCAGTATCCCGCGGTGCTGCTGTGCCTCAACCCGTTGCGTGGCATCGCTTTTCTGCTGAGCCCCAACAACCACGCGGGCATCATGATTCTGGGCAGCTGCTTCCTTGCCACCACCGGTGCCGAGGCGCTCTACTCCGACATGGGCCATGTGGGCCGCGGCAACATCTACTTCACCTGGCCATTCATCAAGGTTGCGCTGGTGCTCAACTACTTCGGCCAAGGCGCGTGGATGCTGGCCAATAGCGATAACCCGCAATACACTGCGACGGAGTCACTCAACCCGTTCTTCCAGATGATGTCTCCGAACGTACGTTATCTGGCCGTGATTCTGTCTGTTTCGGCCGGCGTGATCGCTTCCCAGGCCCTGATTACCGGCGCGTTCACCATGGTCTCCGAAGCCACCCGCCTCAATTGGATGCCTCATCTGCAGGTGCGGTACCCGGCCCGCACGCGTGGCCAGCTGTACATTCCGGTGGTCAACGGCGTGCTGTGCGTCTCCACGCTGGCCGTACTCGCCATCTTCAAGGATTCGGAACACATCTCTGCCGCATATGGACTGGCGTTGACCATTACGATGATCACCACCACCGTGTTGCTCGGCGTCCACCTATGGCATTCCGGCAAGCGGGTCGGTGCCATCGTGTTCACCGTGCTGTTCTTGGCGATTCAGGCTATGTTCTTCATCGCGTCTATGGCCAAATTCCTGCACGGTGGTTGGTTCACCATGTTGCTGACCGCCGCGATTCTGTTCGTCATGTACACGTGGAATGAGGGCACCAAGCTCGAACGTGCGCAACGCCGTCACATGCGGCCCAACGACTTCCTACCCGCGCTCGACAAGCTGCACAGTGATTTCCGCATCCCGTATTTTGCGGACAACATCGTGTACCTGACCTCCGACTCGGAAACCAAGCGACTCGACACGGACATCTTCTTCTCCATCTTCGCCGACCACCCCAAGCGTGCCCGTGCTTGGTGGGCAGTCAGCGTGGAAACCACCGACGAGCCGTTCACCCGTGAATACTCGGTGGAGGACTTCGGCACGAACTACATCTACCGCGTACGCTTCCGTTTGGGCTTCAAGGTTTCGCAGTCCATCCCGGCGTACATCCACCAGATCATGCACGACCTGTCCAAAACCGGCGAACTGCCTAAGCAGAAGTCGATTTACCCCAAGGTCGACGCCGATCCGGACATCGGCACCATCCGTTACGTGCTGATTCACAAGGCCCTGATGCCGGAATCCAAGGTTTCTGCACGCGGTGCCCTGTCGTTGCAAGCCAAGTACGCAATCCGCCGCATGGCCGGCTCGCCGGTTAAGTGGTTCGGTCTGGCACCTTACAACCCGCTGGTCGAGGTGCAGCCGCTGTTCGTCTCCACCCGCCGCCCACCGCGTCTGAAGCGCACCGATACGGCCAAGACCATCACGACGCCCACGCCGACTCGTGCAGTGGCCGACCCGGCCGCCGTCCCTGACCCGATGGACACCACGTCCGGGCTTGGGCGATTGGTACAGGAGCTCGATGCCGCCGTATCGGCCGAGGCGCGGAAGACCGCTGAGGCCGCTGCCGCCGATGCGCCCGCTGAGCAGGGCGATAAGGGCGATAAGGGCAAGGCCGAGAACGGCAAACCCGCCGCCAAGCCTCAGCGCTCCGCCAAACAGAAGCGATAACATACCAGTTTGCAGCGGCGCTGATGCGCTCTATAAAGAATGCCTATAACGGTCGCCGCACGTCGCCACACGGTTTCGGTAAGTTGAAATACCATGTGCAGATTACTGGGATACGCGACGGCAGGCTTCAACCTGAGTCTCAACGCTGTGTTGGGGCAAGACAATGTCGAGGATTCCGTGAACTGTCTGAAATCCACAATGATGGCTGGGGTGTAGCCCAGCTTTCCGATCCTGCCGAAGCACCGCACGTGCGCGACGGTGGCGCACCCACCCCGGAAACCGGCACCCGAATCTACAAGTCGACCATCGCGGCCCGTCATGACAGCACGTTTGAGGCGCTGGCCGACGAACCGTCTCGCGGTGCCATCTGGCACCTGCGCTTGGCAAGTTCCAATCTGCCGCTCATCATGGAGAACCAGCACCCGTTCTATGCGAACGGCCTGAGCTTCATCCACAACGGCGATATCTCGGACGCCAATGGCCGCAACATCGTCACCAACCGCTCATACCCGGTGAACCACAGCGTGTTCCTCTCCACCGGCGGCCGTTCCGACTCCGCCATCTTCTTCGCGGTGATTCTGGAATACATCGGCTTCGGCTTCTCGCTCGACGAGGCCGTGGCCCAGGCCGTGCGCGAACTGCGCCAAGCCTACCCGAAGTCCAGCTACAACTGCATGATTCAGTCCGAGGACCAGCTCATCGCCCTGTGCGCCGCCGGTCGTGAGAAGACCAGCCCGCGCATCGTGGAAATCTACGATGAGTACGGCCGTGGCGAGCAGGCCGCCGACTACCGTGTGATGCGCTACCGTGAGCTGCGCGACGACAACGGCGACTCCGCCGGTGTGGTGGTCTCCTCTTCCGGCTACGAGCAGGAAGGCTGGAACGTGCTGGAGAACGACCAGATGATCATCGTCTCCAACCGCAACGGCACCTACCGTCTCCGTTCCATCTGAAATAGCTTCATAAGCCCCCTCTGACGAGGGGGCTGTCAGCCGAGGCAGATTCTAGTGGTGGTTGCAACACCTGAGGTTTGAGCGGCCTTCCATGGTCACGTTGTCGGTTGTTGAGGTTATCACGCGGCGTCGAGCAGTTCGATGATCTTCTCGCTTGGTTTCATGAACCCGAGGGTTTTGCGTGGCCGGTCGTTGAGTTCCTCGGCGACCGCGTCGAGGTAGTCCTCCGGGTAGACGGATAGGTCGGTGCCTTTGGGGAAGTACTGGCGCAGGAGCCCGTTGGTGTTCTCGTTGGTGCCGCGCTGCCACGGGGAGTGCGGGTCGCAGAAGTAGACGGCCATGTCCAGCGAGGCGCCGATCCGTTTGTGCAGGGCGAGTTCCGCTCCCTGGTCCCAGGTCAGGCTGTTGCGCAGGAGTTTGGGCAGGTGCTGCATCTTGTCGATGATGGCCTGCTGGACGTGTTCGGCGTCGTGCCCGTCGGGCAGGTGCAGCAGGATCGTGAACCTGGTGGTGCGCTCGACGAGCGTGCCGATGGCGCTTTTGTTGCGGCTGCCGGTGATGAGATCGCCCTCCCAGTGGCCCGGGACCGCCCGGTCCTCGATCTCCGGGGGTCGCTCCGAGATCATGACCATGGGTTCGCGGAAACGGGGTTTGCGGCCTTGGCCGCCTTGGGGTCTGCGGGCGGTTCGCCCCTGCCTCATGGCGCGTTTCAGCTCCTGCTTGAGTTCGCCCCTGGCCTGCAGGTAGATGGCCTGGTAGATCGTCTCGACGCTCGCGTGCATATCCCCATTATCCGGGAAGTCCAGCCTCAGCCGGTTGGCTATCTGCTCCGGGCTCCAATGCCTGCGCAACCCGGCGGCGATCTCGTCCCACAGTCGCGTGCCCTCGGCCGCCTTGCGCGGTTTGGGGCGTTTGAGCCGGCCCGCGGCCTTCTGCTGGGCGCGGCAGGGCTCGTAACCGCCGGACTCGGGATTCCTGTTGCGCTCGACCTCGCGGCTGACCGTGCCGGGGTCGCGGCCCAGCAGGCGGGCGATGGCGCGGATCGAATCGCCCAGACGCAGACGGTCCGCGATCTGGATGCGCTCCTCCTGGCTCAGGTAGCGCGGATGGAGGGTCTTGGGTTTGTCCATGGTGGAACGATACCAGTCCACCAGGGGTTTCTCGTTCCTTCCCGTGGCGCGCGTCCTGCCGTTGCGCCACGCCTTGCCGGTGCGTTTCGAGACGCCGACCGCGTGCGCGGCCTGGGTGAAGTTCATGCCTTCCTCGTCCAGCAGGCGCACGTACTCGGCGCGTCTCGCCTCGCACATCAGCTTCCTCGTCGGATATTCGACGCCGTTGAACGTCCAACGGTGTTCCCCGCCACGGTCTTCGTTTCGGTGGCTTCTGGTCACCTGACCCTCCTTGCGGTAGGTCAGGTGTTGCAACGATCACTAGAACCCGCCTGGCAGCTTGGCGCCGCTGGGGGGGGGAGTCATGAGTCCCATTCCAACTCCCCCTTATTGACCACTTAGGGGTGCATCCCAACACATGGGGTGCACCCCTTTTTTCTTGTTGTGCTACGGGGTTCCAGTCGCATTTTTTTCGGTGATATTTTGAACGCGAAGACAGGCTGGGAAATGCCCGATAGTCGTGTTCCCCTCAGCAGGTGAAGCCCTGCTTTCAGGCTGCAAAACCGACTCGGGTGTTCCGAAAGCGGCTTTCGTTGTTGTACATCGATACATAAGAGAGAACACCCATGAAAAACACCATTATTCGTGCTGCCGGTGTGCTGTTGGCTGCAAGCATGATATTTGGCGGTGCGGCAGCCACTGCATCGGCCGCGGAAGCAACGTCGCCGAGCACCGGCACCACCAGCAGCACGCAAGCCGCGGAATCCATCAATCGCGAATGGGTGCTGAATCCTGCGAACAACACTGAGCTGGCGGCTCTCGGCACTATACAAGGCGGATCCCAGACGTTCGACGGGCTGACCATCGATGCCACTGCAAACGGTGCCAAGTTTGCGCCGCGCGCCAATGACACCCAGATCAACGCCGGAACCATCATCAGCATCCCGGTGCCAGCCCACACCAATACAGCCACCATCACCCTTGCGTTGTCCGGCGGCACCACCACTATTACCGCGGATGCCGGTGAAGTGAGCAGCGACAACACAGTTATCGCCTTGCCTGCTGCGGAGTCGGCTCGTACGGTAAACGTCACCTTCACTGCCCAGACCTATCTCAACGGCATCGCCCTTGCCGAACAGCAGCCGGAACCCGAGTTCCCCGGTACGCCCACGGTCGCGGCCAAAGACACGAACTGGGACTTCACGGAAACCGGCATCGATCGACCGGCCGTGCAGGGCCTACCGACAACTACCGAGGCGTCGCCATCGACGCTCGGGCGCAAGGCGCCAAGTTCAACCCGCGTACTACCGCGGCAAGCGGCGGCAGCGATACTCAGGTGAACGCTGGAACCATCCTGTACATTCCGGTCGCACAGGCCGAGGGCGGCGCTACAGTCACCGTGAAGGGCCAGCTGTACGGTCCTACGCTCAAGCTCGACGGTACGGACATCACCACCGGCACTGCTGTAACCATCGCAACCGACAGCACGCGCTACGTGCCGCTCTCCGTTGAAGGCACGGGCAGCCTGTACCTGACCGGCATCGCCATCGACTACGCGGCCGGCTCCCCCGCCGCCACCAGCCACACGGTCACCGTGGGCCCGAACGGCCAGTACCGGACCATTCAAGCCGCTCTGGATGCTAACGACTCTTCCGAAACCGACCGACTAGTGCTGAAGATCACTCCGGGCGACTATCGCGAGAAGATCACCGTGACCAAGCCGGGCGTCACCTTCGCCAACGCCGACGTGACCGCCAAGCGCGCGGTGACGATTCGCGCCAGCTACTATTCGTCCAACACATTCGATGCCGACGGCAAGTTTGTGCCGCAGGATGAATTCGACCTTGGCACCAACAAGTGCGCCACCGTGACCATTGGCGCGGGTGCCACAGGTTTCTCCGCCTACGACATCACCTTCCAGAACGATTACAACGTGGTGGATCACACGGCGGCGGGCGAGCAGACGCCGGCCGTGGCGCTGAACACCCAGGCAGACAAGGTGTACCTGAAGAACAGCCGCATCATCGGCCGTCAGGACACTCTGTACGTGCAGGGCGCCGGCAACCGCGTGTACGTGGACGGCGGCTACATCGAAGGCACGGTTGATTTCGTGTTCGGCGACGCCAACGCCTACTTCGCCGGCACCGAGCTGCACA
>URSO01000028.1 GCA_900550415.1 uncultured Collinsella sp. | reverse complement strand
ATCGACCAAACCCCGCGCCCCGTCCCGGCGAGCCTCCGACTAGCAACAACAATCACAACGCAACAAGGGGCTCCCCCGTTCATCAACGGAGGAGCCCCTTGCCATATCTAGCTATCAGCCCACCCGGCTCTCCAGACCAAAAAACGAACGAGCAAAGCGACGTTCGCAAGCAGCGTTATCAAAGGACCTGGGAGGGCGTATGGGGCAACATCGATCGCGAGTTCCGCACGCAAAGGAGAGCACTTAATGTGCTCTCCGTGCGAGCAGGACTGCCCGAGCAGGCGATGTTGCCCTATACGCCCACCCAGGTCCGCCGGGATTACGACAGCTTGACGATCGGTGCAAAACCTTTCATGAGCTTTTTAGTCTGGCCGGTTTTTTCGAATTGAACCTCGATCATGTCTCCGGCGACCGAGATCACGGTACCGGTGCCAAAGGTCTTGTGGCTCACGGTATCGCCCGCGGCAAAGTCCTGCGACGCGCTGGCGCGATCGACCTTGCGCTCCACCGTCGGCGACACCTTGGACGACGGCTTTTTAGCTCGCGGCGCGCCCGAACCAAAGGTCGAGGCAACACGGCCGGCGTCGGGCGAAACCCCGCGATGGCGCTCGGTGCCATAGGTGCTGCCACCAAAGAAATCGTCGAAGCTCGATCCGCCGCGCGAACCGGAACCGCCGGTCGAGCGCGTATGCGAACCGAACACCTTGCCGCCATACATATCCGAGCCCATGCCCGAGCCAAAGGTGCCGTGACGGTCGCCGCGCTTCTCCCAGCCCGTGCCCTCAAAACCGGCAGAACCGATACCGCTAAACTCGATATCCTCAAACGGAATCTCGTTGAGGAAGCGCGAGCGCGGGTTGGCAGAGGTCGAGCCGTAGGTGCGACGCGTGGCCGCATAGGTCAAGAACAGGCGCTTACGGGCACGCGTGATGGCAACGTAGGCCAGGCGACGCTCCTCCTCGAGCTTGCCCGGATCGTCACTGCCGCCAAAGTCGTGCACGTGCGGAAAGATACCCTCCTCCATGCCGGCCACGAACACCGCCGGGAACTCCAGACCCTTGGCGGAGTGGATGGTCATCATGGTGATGGCATGCGTCTCGCCGGCCAGGGAATCCAAGTCGGAGCGCAGGGCCAGCCACTCCATGAGTGCCGGCAGCGCCTTACAGGTGAGCGGACCGTAGGTGCGCTCAATCTCGTCGGCATGCACGGCACCCGCCGGCATCTCCGTCGGCGCGGCATACGCGTTGCCCGCGATGGCGGCGGCCAGGGCATCCTGCGGCGAGAGCGCCGGAGCGGCCAAGCTATCGAGCGGATTGGAACCTGCGGCATCACGCGCGCCAACGAGCGCCTCAAACGAGGACACAGGTGCGGACGGTCCCGGCTCGGGCGCAGGTGCGCTCACCACGACGGGCTCGGGCTCAGCGCCGGCCGGCACATCGGCAACGCCAGCCGCGCGCAGCTCTTCCAAGCTCTCGAGCGTACCCTCGATATCCTCGTGCGTCTCCTCAAATTCGGCGGCGACGCCCAGGAATTCCTGGATGTTCTCAGCGCGGCTCTCGGACTCCATGGTGCCCTCGGCGCGGAAGGCCTGCAGCAGGCCCGTCTTGTCAACAATCATCTCGACAACGTCCTTGAGCTCGCCGTCCATGCGGCGGCCCTCGCGCACCAGCGACACAAAGCTCGACAGGCCATTGCGCACCTTGGCGCTAAACATACCGGTCTCGGCGCACGCGATCTCGCAAGCCTGGAAGAACGAGCAACGATTGTCGCGCGCCAGCTGCTCAATCTTTTGGATCGAGGTGGAGCCGATGCCGCGGCGCGGCGTGTTGATGACACGCTTGACGCTCATCTCGTCGGCCGGGTTCACGATCATCTTGAGGTAGGCCATGACGTCGCGGATCTCGGCACGGTCGAAGAATCGCGTGCCGCCCACGATCTTGTAGGGCACGCCCGCGCGCAGGAACATATCTTCGAGAATACGCGACTGGGCGTTGGTGCGATAGAACACGGCGATGTCGTCGTAACTCGTGCCCTTGGCGTGTAGCTTCTCGATCTCGCCGGCAATCCAGCGGCCCTCGTCGCGCTCATCGCTTGCCTGGAAGGCCTGGATCTTCTCGCCATCGCCCTCGGCCGTAAACAGGCGCTTGTCCTTGCGCTGCGAGTTGTGGCGAACAACGGCATTGGCGGCGCTCAGGATGTGACCCGTGGAGCGATAGTTCTGCTCCAGCTTGACGGTCTTGCAGTTTTTAAAGTCCTTCTCAAAGTCCAGGATATTGGTGATGTCGGCGCCACGCCAGCTATAAATGGACTGGTCGTCGTCGCCCACAACCATGAGGTTTTGGTACTTGGCGGCCAGCAGGTTGGCGATCTCGTACTGGACGTGGTTGGTGTCCTGATACTCGTCGACGCTAATGTAGCGGAAGCGCTCTTGATACTTGTCGAGCACCTCGGGGCGGGTGCGCAGCAGCTCGAGCGTGCGCACGAGCAGGTCGTCGAAGTCCATCGCGTTGGCGGCGCGCAGGCGGCGCTCCAGCTCCAGGTAGACCTGCGCGGCCTTTTTGTCGTTGGGGCTATCGGCGCTCTTGAGCATGTCCTCGGGCCCAATCATGGCGTTTTTGGCCGAGCTGATCTTGCTGCGGATCATGTTGATGGGGAACTGCTTTTGCTCAATGCCGAGCGCCTGCATAATGTCACGCACCATGCGCTTTGAGTCATCGTCGTCATAGATGGTGAACTGACCGGTGTAGCCCAGCAGGTCGGCGTCCTCGCGCAGCATGCGCACGCACATGGCGTGGAAGGTGCACACCCACATGCCGCGGGTGCCACTGGGGATGAGTGCTGCCAGACGCTCGCGCATCTCGGCCGCGGCCTTGTTGGTAAACGTGATGGCCAGGACCTGCCAGGGCCTAACGCCCAGGTCGCCAAGCATATGTGCGATGCGGAAGGTCAGGACGCGGGTCTTGCCCGAGCCGGCGCCGGCAAGGACCAGCAGCGGGCCCTCGGTGGTCAGGACCGCCTCGCGCTGGGCGGGGTTCAGGCTATCGATATCGACGAACGGCTTGGCGGGCTTGGGCGCCGGAGCCGGGGCGTCGTAGATGTCGAGCGGAACGAGCTCGGGTTCCGGCGCGGCGGGGGCGGTGTACGCATCGAGCGGCACGGGTTCCGGCGCGGGCGACACGGGCGCGGCAGTGTTCTTTTCCCAGGGCAGGGGCTGGGTCATGGGCGACTCCTCATCTGACGGACGGCGCGCCTGCGGGCAGCGCCATAGTTTGAGCCGTATCAGTATACCGAGCCGCGCGGACACCGACGCAAATCACACCACGACTCCGTGCGCCGCCGTCAGGCCCGCCCCAGCGGATTTGGCGCAAAGGTGTCAGGTTAGTCTGCACCACGTTGGTGCAAAGAAACCTGACCCCAATGTACCAATCACGGAGCCACCGATGTCATGGCAACGGTAGCGAGCGGCGGCCAGGGCGAACAAATTGGCATGAAAAGGGGGCGGCATAGACCTTTTGGTCATGCCACCCCCTTTGAATGACAAGTTGTCGCCCTGGCCGCCGCGCAGCGTCGACTAAGTTAGAGGCCGAGCATCGGCTCCAGAACGAAGAAGTACGCGAGCACTACGATGCCCAGGATGATGCGGTAGACGCCGAAGCACTTGAAGTCGTGACGGCAGACGAAGCCCATGAGCCACTTGATGGCGATGAGCGAAACCACAAAGGCCACAACGCAGCCCACGCCCAAGATGGCGATCTCGTTGGTGCCGAACGTGCCGCCCTTGATGAAGTACTTGACCAGCTTGAGCGCACTCGCGCCAAACATAACAGGAATAGCCAGGAAGAACGTGAACTTAGACGCCACCGAGCGCGTGCAGCCCAAAAGCAGGCCGCCGATGATGGTAGAACCGGAGCGAGACGTACCAGGCACCAGCGAAAGCACCTGGAAGCAGCCGATACCCAGCGCAGTCTTCCAGCTGAGGTCCTCGAGCGTGGCGATGGAACCAAAGTCCAGATTCTCGTCATCGTCCTCATCCTCAGCGGTAGCCGTGGGGGGCGCCGCAAAGTGCGCACCGGCGGGACGTCCACCCGACACCACAGCACGCGAACCAAACGAACCGGCAACGGCCATTTCCTCGCGCTTGCTCGCGCGCCAGTTCTCGATCACGATAAACAGCACGCCGTACACAATGAGCGCCAGCGCCACGACGGGAGCGTTGTAGAAATGCTCCTCCATCCAGTCGTTGAGCGGCAGGCCGATCGCCGCCGCAGGAATGCAACCGAGCACAATCTTGCCCCACAGCACCCAGGTGTCGCGACGGCCCTCCTTGCCCTTGCTGGGCGAGAACGGGTTGAGCTCGTGGAAAAACAGCACGCAGACGGCCAGAATGGCGCCGAGCTGAATCACGACCAGGAACATATTCCAGAACGTCTCGCTCACGTTCATCTTGACGAACTCGTCCACCAAGATCATGTGGCCCGTCGACGAAACGGGCAGCCATTCGGTGATGCCCTCGACCAGGCCCATGAAGGCAGATTTTAGAAGCTCGATAATATCCAAAGGGACCCCCTCGTTAGACACCCGCCGGTAGATGTTCTGCGGACGATGCGGGCGATGTCCCATTATCAACCGTTGGCGGTGCGACCGCGCCTACCCTTACCAAAAAACTCGCCCGTTCACAGAATTGCGAGCAGTTAAACCGAAATCCTTGGGTATAACTGCAACAAGATAAAGTGTCCGGCGGTCAACGCACCCGCGCCCGCCCGACGCACGAGCCCCGCGCCCGTGCGATAGACCAAGGAGGAAACCATGAACGAGGGTTACACCAAGGTATTTGTTTCACTCGACGGTACTGAGCAGCAGGATTTTGTGCTCGCACGCGCCATCAAGGTCGCCGCGAACAACGGCGCCAAGCTGATTATCGGCCACGTTATCGATTCCACGGCGCTCGAGAGCGCCGGCTCCTATCCGGTCGATTTGGTCAACGGTCTGGAGGAGGCCTTTAAGAACTCCATCGAAAAGCAGCTCGAAGAGGCCAAGGCCAATCCCGATATTCCCGAGGTCGAGGTCATGATACGCGCCGGTCGTATTCGCGAGACGCTCAAAGACGAGATGCTCGACGTGGTCAAGCCCGACCTGGTGCTCTGCGGCGCTCGCGGCCTGTCCTCGATCAAGTATGCGCTTCTGGGTTCGATTTCGACGTTCCTGCTGCGCAATACCGACTGCGACATTTTGGTCGTAAAGTAGCGTTGCTCCCACCGGCCGCGGGGCCTGAGGGGTTTCCACGGGCACGTCCTCGCCGCGTTGCGGCTGCGGGATGTGCCCTTAGGAAACCCCTCCCGGCCTCGCGGCCTTCGCAGCCTTACTTCAGCGAGTTGGCTGATAAAAGATGGCGTTTGGGGCGGCACGTTTTGTTTGGGCTGCACGTTTTTGTTTTGGGAGATCCATTTGAGCCTCATAGTTATGTTCACGTTCGGGAACATAACGCCAGTTGCCTTAGCTAAGTTCACGTTCGGGAACATAGCCGTCCGCAGCGCAAGACGGCCCGGCTACTCAAAGTATTGGAACTTGTTCGTCGAGAAGGCGAACGTTACGACAAAGCCTTCGCCGGAGTCGGATGCCGCCGTGACGTCGATGCCCATCTTGGAGCATAGGCGCGCCACCAGGTAGAGGCCGATGCCCGTTGCGCGCTTGGTGGTGCGGCCGTTGTCGCCGGTAAAGCCCTTCTCGAACACGCGCGGCAGGTCTGCCGCACACACGCCGCAGCCGTTGTCCGCAACGGTGAGCTCGATGCGCTCGCTCGCCAGGCCCTCGTCCAGTAACGCGCCCGAAAACACGATCTTCGCGCCGTCCTCGCGCGCATATTTAATGCTGTTCTGAATGAGCTGGCCCAGGATAAACTCGAGCCATTTTTCGTCGGTAAAGACCTCGAAGTCGAGGTTCTCGCACACCGGAGCCACGTGCGCCGCAATGAGCTCGCGCGCGTTGGCCTTAATCGCACCCGTCACCAAGGTCTTAAGGTCCCAGCGGCGAATCAGGTAGTCGCGCTCCACGACTTCCGAGCGCGCGTAGTACAGCGCCTGGTCGATATAGCGTTCCACGCGAGCCAACTCGCGACCCAGGTCATCGACACGTGTTGGGTCATCTGCGCCGCCGTCGAGGTTTTCCAGAATCAGGTGAGCCGCCGCCAGGGGCAGCTTGGCCTCGTGGACCCAGCTCTCGATATAGTCGCGATAGTCTTCGGTCTGACGCCGGCCCTCGGCAACCTCGTCGCAGGCGGCTTTGCCCACCCGGCACAGGACCTCGTACTCGAGCTCGCCCTCGGCATAGGTTGGGCATTGCACCATCTCCTGCACCCATGCGGGACTCTCGAGCTCCTCTGCCGCGCGCTCCAACTGACGCAGAAAACGGCGACGGCGAGCGTACTCGATCACGATGCCGAGCATACCGAAGATAAAGGACACGCCAACCGCCACGACCACGATAGAAACGGGTGCGCCGGCGACCGTCAGCACAAAGCAGCTCAGCAGCACGCCGCACGTCCACACGGCGACGGGAAGCAGTGCATCTTTAAAGAACTTGCCAAACGACATAGCCGGCCCCTAGACCGAATAGCCTTGGCCGCGATGCGTCGTCAAATACCCCTTGATGCCGATTTTTTCGAGCGTGGTGCGCAGGCGGTTGATGTTGACGGTGAGCGTATTGTCGTCCACGAAGGCGTCGGAGTCCCACAGGTCCTGCATGATGGCCGAGCGCGAGACGATCTTGCCCGCGCGGCTCAGGAGCAGCGAGAGGATACGCAGCTCATTTTTGGTGAGCTCGGTGCTGTCGCCGGTCGCCGTGTTGGTGACCATAGAGCGGGCGAGGTCGAGCTCCAGCCCCTTGTGGACGAGCGTGCTGCGCTCGCCTGACGCCGCGGTGCGACGCAGCAGTGCGTTGATGCGCGCCACGAGCACGCGCGCACTATAGGGCTTGGGAACAAAGTCGTCCGCGCCGAGCGTCATGGCCATGACCTCGTCGATCTCGGTCGTGCGCGAGGTGAGGACGATGATGGGGACCTCGGATTCGCGGCGAACCTCGTGGCAGATATGCTGGCCGTCCTTGACGGGAAGCGTGAGGTCGAGCAGCACCAGGTCGGGCGCGGCGGCGAGAATATCGCGCGAGACATGCTCGAACGATTCGCAGGCCTCGATTTCAAACCCGGCGCGGGCAAGGATGTCGACAAGCTCACGACGAATGGGCTCGTCGTCCTCAACGATATAGATTAGCGCCATGGATTCCGCTCCCCTCTTGATTGTCTTGCCACCATTATGGCTGCGGAGCCGCAAGTACGCGCCTCGCGCGGCAACAAGGTGACAGAACTGTTCGCGAACGAAAGCGTTGGCTCGCCCCTCGCTCGCAACGGGCGCGGGGATCAAATGATTATTAAATCCCCGTCCCAGAAAAATCATTTAGCAGCGGGCACGGAGCTTTTCGTAGCCTTCGGCGAAGAAGGCGACCGTCGCGGCGTCGGCCTCGGCGGCGTCCGTCTCGGTTGCGGGGACCACGCCGTGCTCGTCGCTCACCAGGAACAACGCGCCCTTGAGCTGCGCGGGAATGTCTACGCGCGTGACCGGGATGCCCTTGGTCTGGGCCAGCTGCTCGACGAGCGTCGCCGTGCCGCACAGGAACTCGTCCGCCGGCGCCACAAAGGCGAGCTCGCCGTTGTTGACGGCGGCGAGCAGCTCGGGCGCCACACCAGTTTCGTCAGCCTCGGAGCGGGCCTCGGCAGAGCGGGCACGCAGCGCCTTGGCCGACGTATCGGCGAGCGGCTCGTACTCCCCCACCGTCATGGCGGCGTTGCCGTTGATGTCGATCACCAGCATGAGCACGCCGTCGCGTGCGGTGTAGTCGCCTTCGGCAAGCGACCACTCAACGTGCTGTTTGGCCCAGCTGAGCATGTTATGGGTAAGCGGCTCGCCCTGCACCAGGCGCTCGGATAGCGCGCGAATGTGGCGGTTGAGCATGGGCACCTTTTTGTTGGACATGCGCCAACGGCAGACAAGCGCGGGCTTGTCGAGCGTGAACTTCTCGACCGCCTCCTGATTGGCGCAAAAGTCCTCGTACGCACGCTGGTCCTCGGCATTGCCAAACAGCTCGGCATCATCAATCTGGGGCATGGTCATACCTTTCGTGTTAGTCATTCCGTCCTCTTATACCAAAAAGACGGCCCTCCAAACGGAGCGACCGTCTTTTGCAGAGATTATTTTGTTCCGAGGCGAAACTTAGTGCCTAAAGTGGCGAGCGCCCGTGAAGACCATAGCAATATTGTGCTCGTTGCAGGCCTGGATGCTCTCGTCGTCACGCTTGGAGCCGCCGGGCTGGATGATGCAGGTCACGCCGTGCGCGGCAAGCACGTCGACGTTGTCGCGGAACGGGAAGAACGCGTCGCTTGCGCAAGCAAAGCCGCCCTTCTCCACGCCCTCGCGCTCGCAGAAGTCCTCGGCACGCTCGCAGGCAAGCAGTGCAGAGTCAACGCGGTTAGGCTGACCCGGGCCCATGCCAATGCCGGCCTTGCCCTTGGAGACCAGGATAGCATTGGACTTGACGCCCTTGCAGACCTTCCAGGCAAACTCGAGCTCGGCCATTTCGGCATCGGTGGGCTTGCGGTCGGTGGGGAACGTAAAGGTCGCGGGATCCTCGGTCACGTGGTCGACTTCCTGCACCAGCATGCCGCCGTCGATGGAGCGCAGCTCCACTTGGGCACCGTGGTCCACGCCGCCGGTAGCCAGCACGCGCAGGTTGGGGCGCTTGGCCATGCGCTCGAGCGCCTCGGCGGTATAGCTCGGGGCGATGATGACCTCGACGAACTGCTTGTTCTGATCGGCAAAGTGCTCAACCAGCTCAAAGGGAACCTCGCGGTTGCAGGCGATGATGCCGCCGAAGGCGCTCTTGGGATCGCAGGCGAAAGCGCGGTCGTAGGCGGCCGTGATGTCCTCGGCAACGGCGGAACCGCAGGGGTTCTGATGCTTGAGGATCACGCAGGCCGGCTCGTCGAACTCGCGGACCAGGTTCCAGGCGGCATCGGCGTCCAGATAGTTGTTGTAGCTGAGCGGCTTGCCCTGGATCTGCTCGGAGCCCACAAGCGGGAACTGCGAGCTCGCGGTGTTCTCGCAGCCCTCGGCAAAGCGATAGACCGTGGCCTTTTGCTGCGGGTTCTCGCCATAGCGCAGGTCGTCGACCTTCTCCAGCGAAATCTCGAGCTTGGCAGAGGTGTCCGCCACGTCGCTCGCCTGGGCGGCAAGCCAACGGGAGATAGCCGTGTCGTAGGCGGCGGTGGTCTGGTAGACCTTCACCTGCAGACGACGACGGGTAGAAAGCGTAGTGCAACCGCCGGTCTCGCGCATCTCGGCCAGGACGGCATCATAGTCGGCAGGGTCGGAAATGACGGTAACGCTCGTGGCGTTCTTGGCGGCAGAGCGCAGCATGGAGGGGCCGCCGATGTCGATGTGCTCGATGGCGTCCGCGAAGGTGACCTCAGGGTTGGCGACGGTCTTCTCGAACTCGTACAGGTTGACGACAACCAGGTCGATCAGCTTAATGCCGTGCTGAGCGGCCTCCTGCATGTGCTGCTCGGAATCGCGGCGGGCCAGCAGCGCGCCATGAACCTTGGGGTGCAGGGTCTTAACGCGGCCGTCCATCATCTCGGGATAGCCCGTGAACTCCTCGATGGGGGTTACGGGAACGCCCGCGTCCTCAATGGCACGAGCCGTACCGCCCGTAGAGATGATCTCGACGCCAAAGTCATCGACCAGCGTCCGTGCGAAATCGACGACGCCCGTCTTATCGGTAACCGAGATCAACGCGCGCGCGATCTTCACATCAGATCCCATGCAGTCCTCCTGTCTGGTGCGCCGCCGTGCTCTGTGAGTCGGTGATACGTCGATCTGCAGTGCTCGCGCAGCGGCATTGAAAATACTGATTCAATGTAGCGCATCGAGCGCATCGATGCACCCCGCAACGGCCGCATGTGCAGAAAAAGCTTGCGAGTGGAGGATGTGGGCGCAGCGCCGGGCACGGTGAGTTCATGGAACACAGGGGCACCATAATTAGATGCCAATAGCGTGGTAGAACTGTGCTCGATATGCATCCGCAAAAGAAAGAGGCACCATGGTCTCGCGGGTTCTCTACCGACCGTTTGACACCGAAGACTTCGACGCCATTGCGCTGATTCTGCAGCAGCTTTGGCATAACAATTCGGATAACGATGAGTACAACCGCCTTGAGGCCGCGTGCGACCTTGCCTACTGCCTTTCGTCGTCGACGTTTTCGCAGGTTGCCGTAATTGACGGCCAGGCGCGCGGCATTGCGCTCGCGCGTGCGGGACAGAGCTCCGGCGCCACTATCAACGAACATTGGATGGATACCGAGCGCGCACTGCTATCGCAGATGCGCGAGCTGGAGCCCGATGCCTGCGCCGAGTATCTCTCGTTTGTGCGCGCAACCATCCGCACCAACAACCGTCTGCTCGAAAGCAGCCCCCTGCCACACGACAACGAGGTCACGCTGCTTGCCGTGGATCGCGATGTCCATGGCCTAGGCGTTGGCACGGTTCTGCTCGACGCCGCGGTCTTGCACCTGTCCTCGCGCGGGGCGACAAGAGCGCACCTGTACACCGACTCCAACTGCTCATGGAAGTTCTACGAGCTGCACGGCTTTAAGCGCACGGCCACGCACCGCGCCAACCGCGAAGAGCGCCGCCACGACATGCCGCGCGAAAGCTTTCTCTACGAACTCGACCTAACAGCCTAAACCCGGCAGCCACACCTAGTCATTTAAGAACGTCCCCAATGACTAGCCGTTGGGGACGTTCTTAAATGACTAGTCGTTGGGGACAATCTTGGGCAAGACTGGTCATTTAAGTCTGTCCCCAATGAGCGGACTAGGGGGGTTTGTAAATAGCTGTGGACAAAAAGCATTAAATATGAGTACTGCTATCTTTTTAGTAGCAGCGATTTGGGGCATTTTTGAAACTTTTAGGCATGCAGTCAACCATACGAGCTGACGTATCTCCCCAAATGTTCAATAAAATAAGCTTCTAACGAGAAACACTCTCATTAGGAGTCATCTAATGAGCGTAAATAAATGTGACCATTGGGGCAACAGTACTCATATTCGGCATTTTTTGACCACCGCCCCTTTCGAAGAAGCCAAAAGACGAAAGATCAGCCCTTTTCGGCGCAAAAGAAAGGGATGGGCTTTCCCCGACGGCTGTCGAGAAAAGCCCATCCCGTAATTTAGGACCGCTAGAACGTTCCGCCGCCGCCTCCGCCGACGCCGCCGCCTCCGCCGCCCGAGAAGCCACCGCCTCCGCCGCCGCTCGAGCTATCGGAACTCGAAGCCAGCTCACGGATGCTCTCGTGATACACGTCATCGAATGAATCGAGCGGCGACTCGGTACCGTAATGATGGTAGTACCACCAGTAGCAGGGGTAATTGTCGTAGAAGCCGTCGGCCTCGCGCACCTCGGGAGGAACAGCCTCGGCAAGCTGACGCAGGACTTCCTTCGAAACGCCCAGGGCAACGCCCATCACCAGAAGTTTATTCCATAGGACCAAATCGCCGGGGACGGCTTCCTTTAGACGCGTGAAGTCCTCGAGCCAATGCTTAAGCGCCTTGCAGCGAGCCGCCACCTCGGCGCCCTCCGGCGTAAAGCGGTGGAAAGTAAGGCCCACGCCGATACCCACCAGCACAATCGGCACCGAGATAACCGCGGCGGTAATGTTTGCCTGTGCGCCATCGGTAAAGAAGATGGATCCCACGGGAACAAAGGCAATCAGGATACCAAGAACCAGGCAAAACACCATTGCAACAATGCCGTCCGAGGCAACGTACTCGCTATCGGCCAGCTTGCCCTTAACGGTGTTCTGATAGTCCTCGAGCTTATCACCCACGGGTGTAGCGTGCTGCTTGACGTAGTGCTGCAGCTCGTCGAACGTGCGCGAACGGTCACCGTTCTCGTCAGGCTTAGCACCGGCAAAGAAGACCTTGAGCACCATGTGGTCAATGCCCTTGGCCGACTTCCAGCCCGCATCACTCACCGTCACGCGATACGTCTGTTCTTCTTTTTCACGCCCCAACAGACCCTTCTTGGCCTTGGTCACGGTCGCCTGCTCCAGCTTGATCACACGGTCGTCAGTGAGCTTCATGAGCGTGGCGATATATGCCTGATCGGGCACCTCGTTCCAGCTCATGAGGGCCGAAAGCACGGCGGGATGGTCGGCCGAAGGCACATCGCGGAAATATTCGTCCTGGAAAAGCGGCTTGGGCTTGCGTTTGCGCAGCTTGAGCATAACGATTGTGCCGGTAAAGGCCACCGCCGCAACAACACTTAGCACGGCAAGTGCATTGGCAATCATGCGAGCGTGAGCGCGGCGGGCGTTAGCTTCGTCGGCCCATTCCTTCTCTTCGCTCAGGATCGTTGACATGCGATCTTCGCCCGAAGCGGCAAGCTGCGGCACCCAGTCGCTAGGAAAGGCGATGCGTGCCTCGGCAAACTCACCCTCGTGCACGCACGGAATGGTGTAGGTGACCATGGGTTCGTCCACATCGAGCGACACATCGCCCGTCAGCGGACCGTGGCCCCATGCGCGGAAGTTATCGCCCTTGACGGCCGCCGTCCCCGCGGCGGCGTTTGCGAAATAGACTTCCATCTCGACATCGTCGGAATCCGCGGACCAGCCGTCGCCCACAAACTTCCAGTAGAGCTCAGCGGTATCGGCCCAGTTCATAACCGCACCGGTCATGGTGTAGCTCACGTAATAGATCGCGCTGTCGCCGCTCTCGTGGGGGCTGAAAACCTTGAGCTTTACGCCGCCGTCAGACTGCTCAACCGTATAGACGCCGCTGTCGCCTTTGTTTGCATAGTCGACCCTGCTAAACGCGGCATCGTCTTCCTCGACGCTCAGCACATCGACGCCCGCCGTGCCGCCCTGCTGGTTGGTGCCCGTATTGATATCCCAATACACGCCGTTGATATCGTCGTCGAAATCAAACTGGCGTCCCTCGACAACGGTCAGCGATCCATCGGCTTCAACCGTGGCACCGATATAGGTTTGGGTCATGGAGTAGCCGTCGGCGTGCGCGGCGGCAGGCAGCAGCAACAACGCAAGCGCGACGAGTGCGCAGACGGAAGCGAATCGCGCAAACAGGTGGCGCTGCCGACAGGGCTTGGCAACGGGGGCGTTCATAGGCACATCCTTTGTCTGTGGTACCAACGGCGCCATTGTCCCACGTTTGCGGGCGCTCATGACGAACATCTCGGCAACCGGAGCGCCAAACGGGATGAAAGTCACCCTCCCCGCACCCGGCAGTTAGGGACGTTCCTTATCTGCCGGCAGTCTGGGACACTCCTTGGCATGGCCCGCGCCAGCAGCAGATACCACTTCACAGCTCCGTCACAGGTGTAGTGGCTTTGTGTGGGCGCGGCACGCGCTGATTGAGCCGCCAACCGAGGGGCATAAAGCAGTTGAGCGAAAACGGTTGCCCCTTTCCCGTTCGCTCGAGGATCATGTCCCCCTTTTCCGCGGAAACCCCGGCAGTTGCGAAGAGCTGCCGGGGTTTCTGTCATTTGAGGGGTTGAAGCGGTTGAGCTTGCGGGCGGTAATCGAGATGTTGAGTCGGTGCCCGCCGCGCACAACACGCGGACTCGGCAACTTGTAAGCATCGACGACGCCTCCCCCACCTCACCCCGCGCTATACTCGTCCGCATGGATATCAACGCACGCAACATAGCAACGCCCGCCGCGGACGCGTCAACGACGCCGGCCGCCTCCGCCCCCGCGCCCGTCGTGGGCCGCTTTGCTCCGTCGCCCTCGGGCCGCATGCACCTGGGCAACGTGTTCAGCTGCATGTGCGCGTGGCTTTCGGCCCGCAGCCAGGGCGGCCGCATCGTGCTGCGTATCGAGGACTTGGACGACCGCTGCAAGCGCCCCGAGTTTGCCGCTCAGCTGATTGACGACCTGGCTTGGCTAGGGCTTGAGTGGGACGAAGGCCCCTACTATCAGCACGATCGCCTGGACCTGTATGAGAACGCCCTACGCCAGCTGCAAGACGCCGGCCTCACCTATCCCTGCTTTTGCACGCGCGCCGAGCTCCACGCCGCGAGTGCGCCGCACGCCAGCGACGGCACACCCATCTACCGCGGCGCTTGCCGCGCTCTTTCTGCCGAAGAAGTTGCCCGCCGCAGTGCCCTACGCGCCCCGGCCACGCGCCTGCGCGTGCCCACGGTTGATGACCTCGCCGACGACGTGGTCGAGTTTGTAGACCGCACGTACGGCGCCCAATGCGAGGCGCTCGCCACCGAGTGCGGCGACTTTTTGGTGCGCCGCAGCGACGGCGTGTTTGCCTATCAGCTGGCCGTAGTGGTCGACGACGCCGCCATGGGCGTCACCGAGGTCGTGCGCGGATGCGACCTGCTGGGCTCCACGCCCCGCCAGATCTACCTGCAGCACCTGCTGGGGCTACCCACGCCGCACTACGCGCACATTCCGCTGCTCATGTCGCCGGACGGCCGCCGCCTTTCCAAGCGCGACCGCGATCTGGACCTGGGCGAGCTGCGTGCTCGCTTTGGCACGCCCGAGGCGCTGCTGGGCTGGCTCGCCGGGCAAACGGGTATCGCGCCGGACACCACGCCGCGCTCTGCCGAACAGCTGGTCGAGGACTTTAGCTGGGACGTCATCCGCGCACACCGGGAGAACATCGTTATGGATGAAAAGACAAGCATGCAACAGACAGCAGCCCACCCTGACGAGCGCCTCGATAGCGACATTGACAAAGAATCAACAACACATCTTTCACCAGAGGGGTTCGATGCATTTTGCGAAATACTCGACTCCCCCATACCTGAAGCCGCGAGCACGTTACTCAAGCGCAAGTCAGCTTGGGAGTAAATCCCTTAGCAAGCCGGTTTTGCTTCGCCACGAAGCTCACGCCTCCGCGCCCCTATGCAACATCCCAGGGTTGGAGTGCGTCGCCCAAGCGAATGATGCGGTCGTAGAGCACGGTATGGCGCTCGGCTGGGTTGGCGTCACGATGAAAATGCCCGTAGTACCAGCGCTTGTAGTCCAAGCGATCTTCCAGTTCATCGAAAAATGCCGTAAGTCGATCAACGGCGGGGCAATTCCAGCCGGGCGCCGGATAGAGCGTGGGCGAGAGCATGCGCGTGGAACAGGTATGGGTGACCACGTAGTCGACCTTCCAGCCCACGCTATCGAGCTTTGCCCGCGCTTCCTCAAAGTTGCGCTCACCCGGCAGCTCCTGCGGCCACCAGCTGGAATACGGGATGCGGTATTCCTTGTCCACGCTCGTAGCGCCGCCCATGGTAAAGATCGTTGAGCCGTCGAGCTCAAAAACCTCGCCACGCGTCAGGCGCCGGATGGGCGAGGTGTCCGATAGACGCTGCGTCAGCCCGCCATGCCACAACTCCATAGGGCGCTCCGCCCAGTGATCGAAACGCTCGTGGTTGCCGTCGACCAACAGCACGGTATAGGGACGCGATTCCAGCCAGGCGATGTCGGCACATTCCTCGGCAGAGAAATCCCACGGAAAGCCAAAGTCGCCGGCGACGATGAGATAGTCGTCACTCGTCAGACTATCCCCAAGCTCCCAGTCGCGCAGCTTTTGCATGTCGAGCCCACCGTGAATGTCGCCCGTCACATAGACCGTCATCGGATCACCACTTCCCTCTTATAAGCATCGAGATCGTGCTCGATCTGCTCATCGCCCGTAGCGTTGACCCACCACGGCCATTTAACGCAATACGCCGGCTCGTCAACCTGCGCAAACCACGACTTGAGCTCCTCCAGGCTCACCGGGGCGTAGCCGTTGGCGTCCACGCCCGCGTCATAGCGCAGCAGCCCCTGCCGAAGGTTGAACTTGTTGTACGCGCCGCCGCAGCTGTGAATATGCCCGTGAAGATGCCAGCCGCCGTGCGACATGCCCTGCCAATCGACCATGGGATAGTGGCTCAGCACGATTTTTTGACGGTCGATCTTGAGCACGCAAATGGGCGGCTCGACGATAAAGGCATCCGCTGCCGCAGGCTGCGTCCAGTCTTTGTCGTGGTTGCCGGGCAGCAGATGGACGCGCTTGCATGCGATGCTTTTGCGCAGTTCGTAGGCCTCTCGGACCGTCATCTTAAAGCTAAAGTCACCCAAAATGTAGAGCTCGTCGTCCACAGCGACTTTGCTGTTAATGCTCGCGACCATGGCGTTATTCATCTGCGCAACAGTCGACCAAGGCCTGTCGGCGAGCCGCAGCATGTTCTCGTGTCCAAAGTGCGTATCGCTGGTAAACCAGATCATGGAGCCTCCTAACGATCTTGCTCAGAATTTCCACTCGTCGCCCCACCCTACCCATCGGTACGTCGCGCCTCGATTGGCACGATATCTTGGTAGATAAGGCGATGCTTTTCATCGCGCCATTCATCGTCATGGTAATGGCCAAAGAACCAGGTGCGGTAGTCGAGTCGCCCATCGAGCTCGCCCAAAAAGGCCTGCAGCGAATCATCGTAGAACTCGCGATTGCGCTCCATGCACAGCTCGTCTGCCAAATCGACCGGCGCCTCGTGAGTCACAACATAGTCGACCTTCCAGCCCACACGATCGAGCGAGGCGCGACAGTATTCCACCTCGCTCTCACTCGGCATTTCCTCGGGCCACCACGTCTTTCCCTCCCGGCGCCACTGTTTGTCATGGCTCGCGGCTCCACCCATGGCGAGCACCGTGTTCCCCGCGATGTCGAACACCTCGCCGCGCATCAGGTGCAGCACATGTGGGCGAGCCTCGTGAACGAGGCCCCCGTTCCACTCTCGGATCGGCAGCCCCGCCAGCAGATGATAGTTCTCGTGATTGCCGTCGACAAAACACGTAGTCCAGGGCTTGGACTCAAACCAGTCGAGCCAGTATTTGTCGGTGTTTGAGCCACTCCATATAAAGCCAAAGTCGCCGGCAACGATCACCACGTCATCGCGCGTCAGCGTACGGCCCAATGGCCAAACGCGCGACGAGAAGCGGCTCGCCCCGTACTCGGCAACACCGTGAACGTCTCCGGTAACGAAAATGGACATTAAGCGGCACCTCCGTGCTGTGCGACTCTAGACAAATCGATGGCAGAAATTGCGGATCAGCCCCGGCATCCGCACCCCTTAGGGCTTACCCCTCGTTCTTCCATCCAAACGGATCAAACACCCAAAAAACTAGATCGAGCACGCTGTTGGCGGGCAGCATGTTGGGCAGGGCGTCTTGCCTCGCTTGAGTGCGGCCGCTAATGGTACGCTGGTTTTAATGGCGTTTTGAGGAAGGCTTTTGCACCCCGTAGAACGGTGGTAAATCTTGCCGTTCTTGGTAACGATTACCTTGATTTTTGAGACATCCACACTGCGGGGCTCGATGGGCACGGCCGCCTTTTGACGAGCCGGTGCCGTTCTCCAAGGCTTGCCTCCCGAAAAACCAGAATCGCAGAACCGATTAATATAGCCGTCAAAACACCCATCGAACAGCAATCCCGTTGCCAGGACCGCTATGAATCCGCAGACGATCGCGGCCTCTCCTCTAAGTTGCATATATCCCTCCTTAATCGCTCTTGAAGAAAAGGGCGGCGCGCGCCGCATGGAGCCTCATCACCCCCTACGGTACGCGCCGAAAATGGTCCGCAGCCCCTTCTGTCCCTAACGGGTCAGCTGACGGCGCTTATCGGGCAGGAAGACACCGGCGGCCACCAGGACCGTGCCACCAATTACGAAGGTCTCGCCCAGCAGGTCGGACACATCGCCCGTGGCAGGCATCGCCGTCTGCTGCATCGCAATCTCGGTTGTTGCCACCGCATGTTTGGCCTGGTACGTCACCTGCGTAGCGGTCTGAGCCTGCTCGCCATTCCCGCGTTCGGCGGCCTCTTGGCGAGCAATCTCGGCGTTGAGCTCGGCAATAGCCTGGTCGAGCTCGGCCTTGGCGGCGGTGTAGTTAGCAAGCGCCTCCAAATAGGCCGGCGCCACGGCATCCGTCGCAGCTGCGGCGTCATCGAGTTCGGCCTTGGCGGTCGCGGCGCGCTCGGCGGCATCGTGAGCTGCGGCGATCTTGGCGTTGAGCGCCTCGTCTGCATCGTCAGCGCTGCCGTTGACGATGGCTTCGGCAAGATCAATCCTGCGCAGGCGGGCGACCGCGGCGGCAGAGGCGTAGCGGGCGGCAGCCGCATCCGTCACGGCATTGTCAGCCTCCACCACGTCGTACTCGGCATCGCTCACGGCCACCTCTGCAGCATCGAGCGCGGCATCGGCAGCGGCTTTGTCCTCAGTAGCCTGAGCAAGTGCTGCGGCGGCATTCTTAAGTTGGGCGGCACGGGCGGCAGCCGCATCAGACTTTGTCTGAGCCGTTGCCACGGCGGCACCGGCATCGCTCGCAACTTGCTGGGCCATATCGAGCTCCGCCTGAGCGTCAGCAGCATCGATATCTGCCTGATTGGCATCGCCTTGGGCAACAGCGAGCTCAGCCTCCGCTTCGCGCTGATTGGCACGGGCGTCTTCGAGCACAGACGATGCCGCATCAAACGCACGCTGAGCAGTGACGATATCGGCTGAGTACGCCGCCAGCTCATCCTGAGCCGCGGCAAGTGCATCCTGCTTGTCGCCAACGCCGGCACGAGCGGCGTCCAGCGCGCGCTTGGCAGCAGCCACCTTGCCCTTGGCAATGTCGAGCTCGCCAGACTTGGCGGCCACGGCGTCCTGCGCTGCCGCAACAGCGTCGTTGGCAGCGCTCAAATCGGCGCGAGCATCGCTGACGGCACGCGCGGCGGCGTCAGCTGCAGCCTGCTTTTGCGCCACGGCGGCCTGGGCTTCCGAGACCTTGGTGGCCGCGGCATCGATGTTGGCGGCAGCGCGCTCAACCTGGGCTTGCTTTGCCGCAGCGGTTTGCGATGCTGCGTCCACCTTGTTGCCGGCATCGTTGGCAACGCCCTGCGCCGCAGTAAGCTCCTTGCGCGCCGCATCCACGCCTTGCTCGGGATTTGCCAAAGAGTCGCACCACGCGTTCAACGCAACCTCATACTCAGCAACCGTCATCGGATTGACGTTGTACGGCTCGTACCATCGACCAGAATATACGAATGTCTGCGCCTGCGTGCTCCGACCGTACAGCGTCCCACGCGTGCAAACGCCCATGCCCGTCACGGTGTAGCTGGGATCGATTACGTTGATGTAATGGCCGACCGAATCACCATGCTTCGCGGCGTAGGTATCAATCTCGGAACTATGCGCCGTATAAAAATCGTAAGCGGCCTTTCCCGTAAGGCCCGTCGCGCCCAGCGAGGCGGCAGCAGCGTCAAAGACGGCCTTCTCCTGATCGACCCACTGCTTAAACGGATTGCTTCCGTAGTTCCACGCCACATTCTCGCCCACGTTAAACTGCTGAGCGTGCGCGACCTTCGTATCGGAGAAGTTCGCATCGGCAATGGCGGTCGCCATCATGGCATACGTCACCTTGAGCTCACCCAGGCCAACGCTCGCGCGATACTCGTTGCACGCCTTGAGCCACACGACCGCCTGCTCCATGTTGGCCAGGCTCGTCGCATCGGCCTCCTCGCCCACCTTGTTGTAGCTAGCGAGTTTGCAGTTGAGGATGATATCTGCCGCGTCGTTGGCGCCCACGCTCTTAAAGAACGCGATAGCACCCTGGCGGTAGTTCTCCGCCGATGCATTCGCCGTTGCCTGAGCGGCATCGAGCTTGGCCTGGGCCTGAGCCACAGCCTGGTCGGCCTGCTGCTTTTGAGCCGTCGCCTGATCGAGCGCCTTGTCGGCAGCGTCTTTCTCGTCCTTTGCTGCCGAAAGCTTGGCCTGGGCATCGGCCAGCTCCGTGAGCGCGGAGGCATGATCGGTCTTGGCCTGGTCGAGGGCGGCGTCGGCTGCTGTCTTGGCGGCAACAGCGGCACCCAGCTTGGACTGGGCTTCGGCAGCGACCTGTTGCTGATCGGCAACTGCCTGCTGTGCAGTCTGCACCTCGCCCTCGGCGGCACTCACCTCTTGCTCGGCAGCAGCAAGCTCATCCTCGCGCTGCGACTGCGTGGCCTTGGCGGCCGCCAGCGCCTCGGACGCAGCGTTTACCTTTGCCTTAGCGTCCTCGTACTCCGGGCCCGCAGCGCCCTGCTCGGCTCGATCCAGATCGGCCTTGGCCGCGTCATAGCTCGCCTGTGCGGCGTCCACGTCCGCATCTGCCGCGGTCTTTGCCTGCTGAGCTGCCGAAAGCTTGACCTGCGCATCCTGCTGCTTGGCAGCGGCGTCATCGGCGGCAGCCTGAGCATCCGAGAGCCTGGTCTGCGCATCTTCGGCCTGTTGCTTTGCCTGCTCCAAATCGATCGCCGCCTGCTCTGCGGCAGCCTGGGCGGCGGCTACGGCCTCGGGCGTGGCATCGGATGCAGCGGCCTGTGCGGCCTCGAGCGCAGACTGGGCATCGCTTGCCGCCTTCCGGGCGGCAGTCAGGGCTTCGTCCTTGTCCGTCAGGTTCTTCTTGGCGGCATCGAGCGCAGCCTGAGCGTCCTCAAGCGTCTTGACATCCAAATCGGCCTTGTCTTGCGCAGCGCCCAGCTGCTTTTCCAGCTCGGCCGAGGCAGCAGAGGCCGCGCTATCGCTCGCACCGCGGGCCGCGTCATAGGCGCCCTGCGCCTGCTGCTGGTTGACGGCGGCGGCATCGTAGGGAGCGGCAGCCGCTTCCAGATCGGCCTTGGCGGTAGCAGCTTTAGCGCGCGCCGCATCAACTGCAGCCTGCAGGTCGGCGACCTTTTGCGCCGCAGACACGGCGCCCACGCCAGCACCGGCGGCCGCAGCGCTCGTCAGCGGCGACATCACCGCAGCCGTTGCGCCCGCGGCGCCAATGCCATCCGCACCCTGCGCCGCCGCGGCCAGAGGTGACAGCAGCGAGCCGCCCGTCATGGCAATCGTCGCCGCAGCAACCGTCGCCACGCGCCCAGCCGCCCTGGCCTTACCCAAGGCCTTGCCGTTCATGTCCTTGTTCATGTTCTTGCTCATTGCCGATTCCTTCCCACGGTGAGCCGTTGTTTGACACAGATAGTCGATCTAACTTGCCCCGCTAAAAAGAGGTGATAACGGGGTAATTAAATTGAGCGATTTGAATCGCGACGAACCTGGTATTCGCAAAAGCCAAACTCAAAGTTCCGCTCGCGCTCAATCTCATCCAAATACTCAAGCTCTTCGCCACTTGGCTTCTCTTCGTCCAGAGATACAAGCCAGTTCTCTGTGCGAGAACCGTCAGTACGGCCAAAAATGGTCTCGAGATCAATGCAATCGCTATTAACGTTGTTAAAGGAGAAACTGCTGGTGCTCATGCTCAAGTCCCGTCTACATAAACTCAAATTGCTGTGCTTGGTCTCTATAAGAGACCCCATCTCATACGCTATGACTGCAGTATATGCGCTCCGTTTGTATGTTGCAAGAACAATTTTAGTTTTCTAGCACATATAACTAATCTGTTTCCTCACGAACAAATGCCAGACTCCCCCGCCGCACCCTCACGCGCCGCATATTCGTTGAGATACTTCACCGGAATCGGCCACCTGGAGGGAGCCCCATGGCGCGAAAGCCCCACGTTGACCAGCCGAACCAGCAACTCGGGCAGATCGTCGCCCTCGAGTACCTCAATCGAGCGCACATGAATCGCCGTCGCCAGGTCCTCCTTGGTGCCGTTGTTGACGCCCACAAAGTAGCAGGTCATCCCTGCACGTTCGAACGTTCCAATGCCGTAATAGGGCGAGTTGTAGCTTTCGAAAAACTCCTTCTTACGGCCCGCCTTACCCGTAAGCTGGTAATCGCGCACCAAGGTCGCAAAGTTATTAGAGAAGGTCGTCAAGCCCGTATCCCGCACGCGCGCGAGCATAGACCGTCCACCCGCCCGCACGTCAAAGATGTAGGCATCCTTGTCGAGTTTGCCGTCCGACGTCAGCAGTTCAAGCTCCATCTCGTCCACAGGACCGTCCTCGATGGGATGCGAGGTGTAGTCCATGGTCCCGTCGACACCAATCGTTAGCGTTGCGAGGCGTTCATCCAGCTCAACCTTATCCTTCTCCTTGCGCGGGACATTGACCACGCCACAGACCGTCACCGACCCAACGCCAAAAGAGCCAAGGTCAAACGCCTTCACCCGGCCGTCGGCAACATCCTGCTTAACCAACAGCTCTTTGAGCATGGAGTCCAGGATTCCCTCCTGTGCGCCGCACACCTTTGCATTCGACGCCGCCTTAAACAGCGGCTCGCACACGTCCGGCGTCACATGCTGCTCAACCACGCCAGCGTGCAGGGCATAGCCATCGTTCTCGGCGACCTCGTTGGGCACCATGACGATATTCCACGCCAGCGGATCCACATCCTTCCCGCCATACGACGCGCACACGCCCCACGAGGAATCGTTGAGTCGATCGACCAACTGGCGCGCCACCCCAGCAAGCCCTTTGTGCGCAAACGACACCACAACCCGCTGTCCCACCGCGCGCTCCGCAACCACACGGGCGTATCGCTCGCTTTTCAAAACCTCGTAGAAGCTCTTGCGCGGATACTCCCTGAGCGACACCCGGGCAAAGTCGCCGTACCGGCGCTCGAGGATCTGCAGCTCTCGGTACAAGATCCCCTTCTTGGTATAGGCGACCTTTTCCGCCTGGGCCGAAAACGTAAGATCACGGCGCTTGGACGGCTTATCGCCCTTGGCGCGGCGCAAGATGTACTCGTCACGTTGCCCGTGAGCCAGCACCACCGAGGCCACGGGCGACAGCCTGTAACCCACCTGGCTGTTGATCTTCTCGAGTTCTTTCTGGTCGCCTGCCGCACGACTGATGAGCACCCGTCGCTTGGTAAACGTTCGAATCTTTAGTTCGAAGGTGCAATCCTCGTTGATAACGGTCTCGACCGTCTCGATCTTGGCAGGACCTGTTCCAGCCTCCTCGACGGCATCGCGGCGAGCGCCCTTGGCGCTGATGACATACAAGTGCCCCGTGTCGTTGGGAATCTCGTCTTCAATCCCCTCAAACTGCGAGCACGAGTTAAACAGCAGGCGCAACGCAACGTAATCATCCAGCTCCTCCCAATGAGTTTTAATCGGGACCATTTGCTCATGGTCGAGCGAAGCGTTAAGGTCACCCGTCTGCGCACCCGCCTTAACCATCAGAAAGACTCGGTTGTCCTCGAGCTGCGTGAGCGCGACGACCTTGCCCGTCTGGCACACATCGGCCATAAAGTTTGCCACGGCATGCTTGCCCGCATCGCCGACGTTGCACCAAAAGACCGAGCAACGCTCCTCGGCAGCCGCCGCATCGAGCTGCAACACGAGCTCGGACACGGCGATGTCTCCCAGACCGCACGGCTGGCTATGCTTCGATTGCACGGCCAATCGCCTCCATCATCTCCAGGTTGATTGCCCCATCAGCTGCCATATAGGGGAAGGAGAACACCATCCCCTCGTCGTCGATCGGCTTTTGGCGGAGCCCCAGCGCCGCTTCATCGGCCAACACATTTACGATCAACAGGCGCTTCGCCCCAACTTTTTGAGCCTTGGCCTTAAAGCGCTCGGCGTCCGTGGTCTCGCCGCCATTGCGCCTGTAGGCCTCATAGGCGCCGATACGGTAGTGCTTAAAGTCGATCCACACCCCGGTCTTGTTGCCGGTGGCATCGAGCACCTCAAAATCGCCGCCTGTCTCGGCATGGGCAGCATCACCACGAGTCAGCGAATAACGCCCGTCGTAATACACCTCGAAGATGGCCCTACCGGCAGACTCTCCCAGCTCTCCCAGGTATACCGCCTGGAACATGTAGGGCGTCATGTGCACCGTCGCCGCCGGTTGCAGCGTCGCAGGCACCCCGTCACGCGACCAGCGCTCGCGCACCTCGCGAACCGAGAGCAGCTCGGGCACGCGGGCCGCCGCCTGGCTTACCTGGCGAACCTTCGCACCCTTAAAGCCCTCGTTATAGTGGCAGCACTCCTCCAGACGGGCTGCAATTTGCTCGACAGGCTCACCGTCATAGCTGGGAAACTCGAAATGCGGTACCTTACACGCTCCGCCCTCCGCATACGCATAGCCACTCGCAGCGTACGGCATGCGCAACGCAGTGCTTCGACGCGCCGGATAGCTCGCGAGATCCTCCCACGGCAGGCAAAAATGATGCAGATAGAAGTCGCGCTCATCGTCAAAGGCAGCGAGATCCTCCTCGCGCGCATCGAGCGAGGTGACTTTCCACGCCAACTTCTCATGCTTTTGCCGGGCAAGATTGTTCCTAAAGGCAGCAAGGTTCTGCTGTTTGCTAGCAGCGTGCTGTTTCTTGTCCGCCATGTGATTGTTGACAGCCGCACAGGCGCCAACCACCTGCTCCAGCTCGTAACCCATCGGCAAATCGTGCAAGAACGAAAAGTCACAGTCGCCGACGATTTCGCGATCGAGCATCACCTGCACGTGCGGCATCTTTACGCTCGTACGCATCAAGCGACCCACGGCCTGCGCCACGATGCGGGCGCCTTCGACCTGATACGAGAGAGTGTCACGCACCGGCAGTTTTCCACCGACGCCCGCCAGTACCGTGCGCACGCGATGGCGCTTCTGGATAAACGGAATCTCGCCGCGCGCCACGAGCTCCTCCTGTTCGACCACGCCAAGCAGTGCCTGCTTGTCGAACTTCTTTGAGCTCATATCGACTCCCCAGGTCAAACGGCTCGTAGGCGACTCCACGTACAAAAAATCGAGGTCCATCTTGGGATGTCGCTCGGCGTTATCGAAGCCGCAGTCCACCTGGCGCACCGCGTCGCGCAGGCTCTCCGGCACCTCGTATTTAAGATTCTTGGAAAAACCACCAGCGGCAAGGTTGATAAACATCAGGGTCGGCTCGCCATTCTTCAGACGTTCCTGAGCGGCGCGCCAGCCCTCCTCCCAGCCGGAAGCGTTAAAGCACGGCACCATATCCTTGGCCTCCTCGAGCGACTTCTCGTACGAGGCCTCGGGATGTTTAACGTTCCTAATCACCAGTTCGGCAACGATTTCTCGGGCAAGATCCAGCGCCAAGCTATTAAAGTCGCCATGGTTTCCCATGTGGCGCGTCGTAAAGATAGCTCCCGCCTGCTGCTCACTGTGTGCCACGCCACGCGCCCAAGCGCTTACGGCAACGAGCGTCTTGCTCAAACGCTTGAGTTCAAACTCGGTGTTTTCAGCATCGCTCGTGGTCACCCTGTCGGCAATCTTTCGGCGCAGGCACACCGCAAGTCCTTCGCTCACGCCGATCTGGTCAAAGAATTCCATCGCACGCTCGTACACCTCGTCGGGCGACACGATACCGCCGCCATAGGCGCCGCCGGCCACGGCCGCCATGCCGGCAAGCTTCTTGGACTCGTCGACCCAAACGACGTCGACGTCATACACCGTTGCCGCCTGCTTGTTGAATAGCTTGGTCTGTCGCACGATCTCCTGGTTGAGCTCGCCAATCCAAGCATCTTTACGAACCACGCCGTGCACTTCGTCCAGATAATCCAGATCAAAGTTCTTAATGGTCGGCGCGTTCCAGGTGGCGCTCATGCACACGCAGGGAGCCTTGGCGGCAATGGAGGCCAGATACGCCTCGGGCATGCGCTCAATGCCGTGGTTGGTGAGGTACGTGGTAAACATATGGTCGATGGTGGTTTCCATCACCAGGTAGTCAACACCACGCGCATACATCGAGTCGTCAACGGCATCGATCTCGTCGTTCTTGCGGTCTTTAAAGAACAGCGCCAGCATCAGCGAATTCCAGAAGTATTTCTCGTTGGTCTGGTCGTTCCTAATGCCCAAGGCATCGATGATGTTCTTGCGGGAAAGATCGTCCTTGTACGAAATGCTGCCGTAGTACAGCTTGTCCATAAGCGTGGCGCAGCGGGCAAGATGGCCCACCACCATCCTGACGAGGCCGCGCGCACGGCGCACCGCCTTGTTGACGGTCTGCTGCTCGTCCGTCCCGCATGACGTAATCACATTGCGGTTGCGGCGAACATCGAGCTCATATCGC
Organism: uncultured Collinsella sp.; assembly: GCA_900550415.1. Lineage (GTDB taxonomy): Bacteria > Actinomycetota > Coriobacteriia > Coriobacteriales > Coriobacteriaceae > Collinsella. The sequence goes on along the minus strand of URSO01000028.1, from coordinate 1,186 downwards.
AAGGGATTCGACAGGCTATCGCCCACCGAAATATCGTCGCTGCCAAACAGATGACGACCGGCAAGCTGCTCGTCTTTTGCCTCGTCAGACAGGGCAAAAGACTGCTGCAGTCCCAAATCCTGGATACACGCAGCAATCATCTTTTGAATACGCTGGGCACCCTTGGCAATCTCTTCGGCAGTCGTCTCCACACTTGCACGCGAGACCCTGCCCGTTGCCGCGTTTGACCCCTCGTGCTCACCCGAGGTCGAGGCATGCGTATAGACCGCCATCCACTGGTCTCGATTTCCCAGCAGCAGGGGATCTACCACGCCACCATTAAAGTGACGGTCAAGGATGCGCAGCATCTCATCGGGCTGGAATTTCATATGATCTGCCGCCAGCATCGACAGCATATCGGCCTTCGCATGATCGATTTCATCAAAGATAAACAGGCACTCGTCGGCAACCGTTGCGTTAAAGAACACAACGCCCGCGCCGGTCACCGTATCGATTCTATTGACGAGCTTTTGCGGCGTACATGCAATCACATGCGGCGTGCGCCCATCGTTGAGCAATGCCGAGGGCCAAATCCGAGGAATCTCCTCGATACCACGCGTGATGCTCTGGCGTCCACGACTCACCGCTCGACGCAAGCTCGCATCTGCCAACGCCAGCTTATCCCACAGCCCTGGAGCCAGGCGGTCGACAACACTTCCCAAGCGATCCTTCTTGTCCAAAATGCCCAAAAGATCGTCAGCGATCTCCATCGCGCTGTTCCAGGCGTGCGTAATGTCGCGAAGAACAGCCTCGTCCTTCGCTCCAAAAGGGCAAGGGATTTCACGCGGCCTTATGCTGCCCTTGTCAAACGCGGTATCGATCCAGTTTTTGATGTTCTCGCCCGCTCGCGGAAGATCGAACACCATGCGCGCTGCTTCATCGCAACTCATGCCCTGCTCAACCAGCAGTTCGCGCACACTTGCAACGTAGTTGTCGCGGTTGTCCTTACCTGGCACCACAAACACCAGGGTACGGCGACCAGGACATTTTTTAAAGCAGCCCGACTCATCCCAGCCACCAGCAATCAGGTCGGCCGTGACCTGTTCGGCCGTGTAGTTTTTACCCGAGCCCGTCGTGGCACCCAAAAAGTATGGCTCTGTTAGACCAAATTTGACACGATCGGCTGTTCGTCGAACCGGAAAATAAT
>URSO01000027.1 GCA_900550415.1 uncultured Collinsella sp. | reverse complement strand
CGTGGCTTGGCGTCGCGGCACGCAGGTCCGCGACCATATCGGCGATGGAGGTGTCCGGCTCATGTCCGATGCCCGTCACCACGGGCACGGGACAGGCCGCCACCGCACGGGCGAGCCCTTCGTCGTTAAATGTCATAAGGTCTTCGAAGGAGCCACCGCCACGCACGAGCAAAATGCAATCGGGCACCGGCGTAATGGCGGCGGCGCGGCGCAAGCCTTCAATAAGCTCTGCCGGCGCACCCTCGCCCTGCACCTTGGCACCCACGCAAACAAGCTCGACAAGCGGGTTGCGACGGCGCAGTGTGCGCTTGACGTCATCGATGACGGCGCCCGAAAGCGAGGTGACGACTGCCACGCGCGAGCAAAACACTGGGATGCGACGTTTGCGCGCCTCGTCCATCAGGCCCTCGCGACGCAATTTTTCAGCCAACTGAGCCACCTGCTGACGCAGCAAACCCTCCCCCGCCAGCGAGAACGAGCGGGCGACGAAGCTCATGCGACCCGTAGGCTTGTAGAGATTGAAGCTACCCTTAAAGCTCACCTGCATGCCATCGCGCAAATCGAAGGTGCGCTTGAGATAGGCGCCCTTCCAAATGATGCAGTCGACGGCCGCCGAGTCGTCCTTGATTTGGAAGTAGCAGTGGCCGCTTCGGGCATTGGGGCCGCGGAAACCAGTGACCTCACCCAAAACGCTCAGCTGCGGAATGGCATCGAGCGCGCCGGCGGCGATCTCCACCGCTTGGCTCACGCTGAGCTCTTTGCGCTCCTGCTCGTCCGATCCGTCGAACTCGGCGGAAACGGCGTTGCCGGTTAGATTCCAGCCTGCCACGCAGCCCCCTTTCGTCATCGTGCACATGGGCTCCGGCCCTGCGCTAATTCAAGTCCAACACATAGTACAGCGCCGCGGGGACACAAATCCCCACGGCGCCCGTCGGTCCCATTTGTTATCGGTTGGAGTTTCTGTTGTAGCGAGCCATAAGGTAGAGCAGCTGAATAATCGAGGTGAGCGCCGCGGCCACGTAGGTGAGCGCAGCTGCCGTCAACACCTTCTTGGCACCGTTGACCTGCTTGGAGCTCATACCCGACTGCTCAATATACGCCACGGCACGTCGGCTGGCATCGATCTCGACCGGCAGCGTAACCAGCTGGAATAGCACGCTAAACGAGAAGAAGATCAGCGCGAGGGTCGTGAGCCCTGCTATGTTCATAAACAGGCCCATGAGTAGCACGATCGTCCAGGTGTTCTGGGTAAAGTTGACGACGGGGACCAAAGCGGTGCGTACCTTCATCATGGCGTAACCGCTTTGACGCTGCGCGGCATGGCCTGCCTCGTGGCAAGCGACAGCAACGCTTGCGACCGAGCCGCCCGAACGGTTGGAATCCGACAGATACAGGTTGTTATCCTGCGGGTTGTAATGGTCAGTGAGCTCACCGGCGACACCCTTGATACCCACGGCGTTGCAACCGTTGGCGTCGAGCATGCGACGAGCGACCGTGGCGCCCGTATCGCCGTCCGAGCGCACCTTAGACCACGTCTTGTACGTCGAGTTGATATAGCTCTGCGCGGCAAGGCCAAGCACTGTGCAGACAAGAACAACCAGCAGGTACAGCGAGTCGATGCCAAAGCCGTATCCATAGTAATAAGGCATGCGAATTCCTCCGAATCGAGTTACACGTTGGAGGCATTCTACCCACTCAAGCGGCTAGGCTTCCTTATAGCAATTCAATTTTGCCATCTTTGACCGTCAACCCCATATTGCCCGAGAGTAGATCGTCCAGGCGCGAGCCCACAAGCTCAAAACGCCAACCTTCGCGCAGGGGGCTCTGCTCGGGATGCTCGATGTAGTCGGCCAGGTCGTCGCGCGAGGCAATGACCGAGGTCGCCACGCCCGAACGCTCGGCAACCAAGCGGATAAGCGCATACATAAGGTCAGTCACGCTCTCCAGCTCCGGCGAAATCTGGCGATGCCCGCGCACCATGAGCGGCAGGCGATCGTGCGGGCAGCTCGCGCCGCGCTTGATGGCCATCAACGCACCGTCCACATCGCGCTCCCCCAGCTGGTCGGTACCGCGGATGCTGCGGAACTCCTCAACGCGCACAGGGTTACGCTTCACGAGCGCCAGCAGCGTATCGTCGGACATGACCCACTTGCGCGGGATGTTGCGTCGCTCAGCGCGGTCCTCGCGCCAGGCGGCAAGCTCGCGCGCAATGCCCAGCTGATGGCGGCTGCACGAGTTGATACGCTTAACCTTACGGAACGCCTCGTGACGGTCGGCGCGGTAGTGCGACTCGTCGGCCAGAGGACGCAACTCGTCGAGCACCCAATCCACGCGGCCTAGCTCGCGCAGGCGGCTCATCATCTCAGTATAGGCGACGATCAGGTACTTGACGTCATCGATCGCGTACTCAATCTGCTTATCGGTCAGCGGGCGGCGCGACCAATCGGTCAGTGACTCGGTCTTGGGCAATGAGACACCGCAAAACGTCTGCACGAGCGCGCCGTAGGAAATCTGCTGGCGCTCGCCCAAAAAGGCGGCGGCCACCTGCGTGTCAAAAATGGGACGCGGCAGCGCGCCCACGGTATGGAGCATAACCTCCATATCCTGCGAGCAGGCGTGAAACACCTTGGTCACGCTCTCGTCGGCCATAAGCTCTGCCAGCGGCGATAGGTCGTCGATCACCAGCGGATCGACAGCGACACTCTCGGCGGGGGTGGCAATCTGGACCAGGCACAGGCGCGGATGAAACGTGCGCTCGCGCAAAAACTCGGTGTCGACGGCAACCGCGTCGAACTCACGGGCGCGCTGGCAAAAGTCGAGTAGAGTCTGATGTGTGGAAATGTACATATCAACCCATCGAATAAGGTTAGGCCCGAAAAACACGGGTAGGATATCGGCATTGCCCTACAACTATACTCGGTTAGTCACAGAACGGGAACGTAAGTATGCGCTGCCTTATCATCCACAACCCGGCATCGGGCCCCAGCTCAGATGAAATCTACGCGTTCACGCACGCCCTCGCGCAGGGCGGCGACGAGGTCGTGATGCGTTTTATCGGCGATGGCATGGAACCCGAGGACGCCGTGGCAGACGTGCGCGAGTTTGATCGCGTGGTGATTTCGGGCGGCGACGGCACCGTCTCCAACGTGCTCGACCAAATGCGCGGATGCGGCGTCCCCACGCTCGTCTTCCCCTCCGGCACGGCCTGCCTGTTCTTCAACAACATTGGCAATGCCCCCGAGGCCGCGGCGCTCGCCAAGGCCTGCCGCGTCGGCCGTACCGTCAAGGCGGATATGGGTGAGCTCTTTTGGCTCGACGAGAACGGCAACGAAAAGCGCCACGGCTTCATCATCATCGCCGGCTCGGGCTACGACGCCGAGATCATGATGAAGGCCGCCCCCACCAAAAACGACATCGGCGAGATCGCCTACTTCCTATCCGCGCTCGCTACGCCCAACCCCACGGTGGCGCACTTTACGATTGAACATGACGGCATTGTCGAGGAGCTCGATGGCATCTGCTGCATGGCCGGCAACACCTCGGTCATCCAAAACGACATCAACCTGTTCCCCGACTGTCGCATGAACGACGGCATGGTCGACATCGCGGTCATCGAGCCCGTAAAAACCGTGCAGCTGCTCCCGACCGTGATCACCGCCGCGCTCGACCCCGCCGGCAAGGTGCTCGGCCGTCCGCAGTTTAAGATCATCCAGACCAAAGAAGCCAAGATCACCTGCACCCCGTCGCTGGGCATGCAGTTCGATGGCGAAATCATCTCCAGCAACTCGGGCGTCTTTGGAGCCCGCGCACTTCCGCAATGCCTCGACCTCATCGTCGACGAATTCTCCCCACTCGGAAAATAGGAGGACCCCATGAACGACAATCCCCTGCTCGGCTTTATCGTCATCGTTTTGGCCATGCTCATCGGCTATGCGATTAACGTTATCCACCGCCGGAAGAAATAATTCCACATTGGTATGATATTCATCCAATCATCGTCTCCACCGTTGTTTATGCATTTGCCAAACAGCGGGGGATTTTTCTTTGCGCCCCGTGCAAGGTGCTTTATTCAGGTAGAGTAATTGCAGGGTGCCTTTATTTAAGTAAAGCTACATAATGAGTATTCTTATCCGTTCATCGCATATTATAGGACGCTCATCGAGTATTTCATCGAAATAGATGAATACTCTCTAGACTTCCTATAGGCTAATAGATGTATTTATTAGCTGAGATTCCACATAGCTTTGCGGGGTCTCAACAGTTGGGAGGGATTATGAGGTTTACTCATCCCGTCAACACGCTCAAGAAGCTTGGCTGCGGCCTCGCATTCGGAGCTGCGGCCATTATGGCCATGCCGACCTCGGCGCTCGCTTGCACCCAGATCTACATGGGCAGCAAGCTCACGGCGGACGGCAACACGTACTACGGCCGCGCAGAAGACTTTAGCCCGCGCTATATCAAGCACTTTGGCATTGAGCCTGCACACAAGGACGGCAGCGAGTATAGCTCGCTCGAATCCGGCTTTGAGTACAAGTCCAAGGGCGCGACCTACCGCTACACCTTCGTTCGCGACAACCCCTCTCAGTGGGAAGATCGCTATGACGCTTATTCCGAGGCTGGCATCAACGAGAAGGGCGTCTCCTGCTCTGCCACGCTGAGCACCTCCTACAACGAGAAGGCTGAGGAGGCCGACCCCATTACCGAGGAGACCGGCATCGGTGAGTACAATTACGCCAGCGTCATCCTGGGCGAGAGTGCCACGGCCCGCGAGGGCGTCGAGCTCCTCGGTAGCCTGGTCGACGAGCAGGGCATCTGCACCAACGACCAGGTCATCATCGCCGACAACAACGAGACCTGGCTGTTCGCCGGACTTTCTGGCCATCAGTGGATTGCCATGAAGCTCACCGACGACATCGCCTCGGTCAACCCCAACATCGGCAACCTTAACTACAAGGTCAACCTCGACGACACCGAGAACTGCCTCCACTCCAAGGACATTCAGACCATGCCCGAAGAAAAGGGCTTTGCCAAGTACTTCGAGGACGGCCAGTTCGACGTTGCCCAGACCTACGGTGAGGAAATTAGCGATAAGGCCATGCATTCTTGGTCTCGCTATATCCAGGGCCGCGATTATTTCATGGCTCCGCTTGCCGAGGGCACCGACTACGAGATCGTTAAGGACGAGCGCGAAGATGCTCGTGCCACGACCGGCGCCCTGGTCCACGAGATGCAGCCGCTGTTCTTCCAGCCCGGCAAGTCCGACTGGAACACCTTTGAGATGATCCGCAGCTTTGCCACTCGTGGCGAGAATGTCGCCGGCCTCAACGCCAACACCGACGGTGCCTATGCCATCGGCTCCAACCGCAACACCGAGATCCACACCTTCCAGATCCGTCAGGGCATGGACCCCGAGATCGCGACCATCCAGTGGGAGATGCTCTCCAACGCCGAGTTCTCCGTCGCTATTCCCTTCTACTCCGCACTGCTCACCGAGGTCAGCCCCTACTTCAGCGATCAGGATGTCTCCTTCGATCACTGTGAAGAGGAAGACGTCGTGAACAACGAGGAGCCCAAGAACTCCATCAATTACGTCCTCATGGACATCAACACGCTCGCCGAGGAGAACCGCGACAACTGCGCCACCGGCGTCCGCGCCTATCTCGACGCTCTGCAGAAGGAGCTCATCGAGCAGAACCTGACCGTCGACGAGGCCATGCAAGCTGCCGAGGGCACCGAGGCCCGCACCGCCCTGGCCAACAAGGCTGGCAAGGCCGCGACCAAGAACACCTACGTCAAGTGCAAGGCCATGCTCGAGGAGATGCGCGATTACCTCAAGAAGGGCGACTTCTCCGAGAAGTTCGTCCCGAGTGACTACGATGCCGACAACGACTGCCTGGTCGAGTCCATCACCTACGCCGACGAGGCCCTCTCCGATGAGGACGTTGCCGAGCCCGAGGTTAAGGAAGAGGCAACCGAGGAGAAGTCCGAGGGCAACAACATGGCCGCCATGGCTGTTGGTGCCGTCGTCATCATCGGTGTCTGCGGCTTCGTGCTCTATCGTCGCAAGAAGGCCTAAGACCCTCACGTTCTAAAGGAGGGCGAGACAGCGTGAGCGGCCTTGCCCTCCTAGCCCGTCATCTGACCGGCGGGAAACGCCGCTGAAATCTTTTCAAAAAAGATTTCCCTGCACATATATCGCTGTGCTATAGTGCAGCGCAACAGCAACTAGGTGCGACCGCGCCACGGCATCACGAAAGGAGCCACCAACATGGAGAACACGATGACGTCTCTCAACAACTGGTGGTGGCGTGATGCGAATACGATCGGTCGACAGTGAGTCCCTCACGCCTGTTTTTGCGCTCTAGGTGATTGGAAGGCCTCCGGTTTCGACCGGGGGCCTTTTTCCATCTCGAGCCCGATCGCATTCGCATCACGCGCCTCCGCTTTCTTCTCTTGCACTTCCCCTCCGAAAGGATTTTCACCATGTCTCAGAACACCACCACCGCCCAGCCCCGCACCGTCCAGACCGCCGACCGCGGTAAGCTCGATATCCGTGCCCTTGTCCTGCTCGCCATCCTCCTTGCCGCCGGCTTCATTCTCAACTTCACCGTCGGCAAGGCCATCTCGGGCATCTCGGGCGGCATGATTAGCCCCGAGTTCATCATCTCGGCCTTCTGCCTCACCATCCTGGTCGTTCGCCCCAACATTGGCCAGGCGCTCGTCATCGGCCTCATCTCGGCCGCCGTGATCCAGATCACCACCACCTCGCCGTTTGTCGATTTTGCCGCCGAGGGCATCGCCGCCATGCTCATGGCCCTCATCGTCAACGCCGCCGCCAAGGGCGGCCAGGTTAAGCCTGCCGTCGCCATCGTCGCAACGTTCGTGACCACCTTTGCCTCGGGCGTCATCTTCATGGTCATCAAGATGGCCATGCTCGGCGTGGTGAGCGAGCTCGCCGCAGCCATGTTGCCCGTCGTCGCCATGACCGCCGTCTTTAACGCCATCCTGGTCGGCGCCCTCTACCTGCCCATCCAGAAGGCCCTTAGGCTCAACTAACCCGCTCGGCTTTACGAGCCACCCCATCTTGGCGTTCATTCGTCGCTCGCGTACCCAAGTACGCTTCGCTCCTCTTTCGCGCCAACCTGGGGCCCCTCGTAAAGCCGTATCCGCGCTCCACCACCAAAGACTGTCCCAGACAACTAGCTCTTGGGGACGTTCTTAAACGACTAGTCATGTAAGAACGTCCCCAATGACTCTGAAAGGTATCCATGGAAACGATCATCGACGTCGAAGATGTCTCGTTCTCATACGGCAGCGCACCCGAGCCCGCGCTCGCCCACGTGTCGCTTAATGTGCATCAGGGCGATTTCATCGGCATTATCGGGCCCTCGGGCGCCGGCAAGTCTACACTTGCCGCCTGTCTGTCGGGAGCCGTACCCCACCATTACACCGGCACGTTCTTTGGCTCCGTCACTGTCGACGGCAACGACACCTGTGAAGTTTCGCTCACCGATGTGTCGCAGATCGTCGGCAGCGTGTTGCAGGACATCGACACGCAAATGGTCGCCTCGGCCGTCGAGGACGAGATGCTTTTTGGCCTGGAGAACTTTGGCGTTCCCCACGACCAGATCGAGCAACGTGTGAGCGAGACGCTCGAGACCGTCGGCATCAGCGACCTGCGCGACCGCGAGATCGCCACGCTTTCGGGCGGTCAAAAGCAAAAGGTTGCCATCGCCGCCATCCTCGCCATGCGTCCGCGCGTGCTCGTGCTCGACGAACCCACCGCGGCGCTCGACCCCGCCAGCTCCACGCTAGTCTTCGAGACCCTGCGTGAGGCCAACCGTGCACTCGGCATCACCATCGTCGTCGTTGAGCAAAAAGTCGCCCTGCTTTCGGAGTATTGCAACCGCGTGCTCGTGCTCAATCATGGCGAAATCGCGCTACAGGGCGAGTCGCACGAGGTCTTCGCGCACGCCGATGAGCTCCGCGCCATCGGCGTCGATTGCCCGCGCGTCACGCGCATTTTCAACAGCCTCGAGGCCGATGGCCTGGCCAGCGGCGCTCCCTGTTTGGATGTTGATGAGGCCGAGCGCCTGATTACGGGCATCGTCGACCCCGCATGCGCAAACAGCGACATTCAGGCACCCGCCGGCTCACCGCACGCACCGTCGTTGCGCCCGCACGCCAAGGACGCCGAGCCCGTGCTCACCTTCGATCACGTTGAGTTTGCCTATCCCAATGGCGGCGCCGCCGTCCACGACCTCAACCTGACCCTCTATCCCGGCGAGCTCGTGGGCATCGTCGGCCAAAACGGCGCTGGCAAGACCACGCTCACCAAGCTGCTCACGGGCCTGCTTAAGCCCGCCTCGGGCAGCGTGCGCGTCACGGGACTGGATACCGCAGCCGTTCCCACGAGCCGCATCGCCCGCGAAGTCGCAACCCTCTTCCAAAACCCCGACCGCCAGATCTGCAAGGACACCGTGCTCGACGAGGTCGCCTTTGGCCTGGAGCTTGCCGGCATCGACCGCGCCGAGGCGCTGCGTCGCGCCCAGCTCGTCATCGACCGCTTTGGCTTGCCGGCCGACGAGGCGCCCTTCTCGCTCTCGCGCGGTCAGCGCCAGATGGTGGCACTCGCCTCCGTCGTGGTCGTAGAACCCAAAATCGTGGTGCTCGACGAGCCCACGAGCGGCCTTGACTACCGCGAGTGCATGACCGTCATGGAAACCGTGCGCACCATGGCCGAGCGCGGCTGCGCCGTCATCATGGTCTGCCACGACATGGAAGTCGTATCCGACTTTGCCGAGCGCATCGTAGTAATGGCCGACGGCCGCATCCTCGAGCGCGGCCGCACGCACGAGCTGTTCTCGAACATCGAGCTCATGCAGCAAGCCTACGTTGAGCCACCTCAGGTCATAGAGCTTTCTCGTCGTCTGGCATCCTCCGTCTCTCCCGCCTTTGCACAGGTGAGCGAGGTCACCGATATCGTTCGCATTACCGAGGAGATGGTCCACCGTGGTTAACGTCATCGACTATATGCCGGGCGATACACTGCTGCACCGCTTGAACCCGGTCGTCAAACTGGGCCTTGCCGCCGCCATCATCATCGGCATCTTCCTGTCCGATACCTACGTGGCGCTGTTGGGCTTTTTGGCGCTCACCCTTGCACTGGGCGCCTACGCCGGCGTCGTCGACCGTCTGCTCTCACTACTCAAGCTGCTGATTCCGTTCGCGCTTATCATGCTGGTGCTTCAGCTGGCCTTTATGCGCGACGGCAACATAGTGTGGGGCTTTATCACCGACACGGGCCTCATTACCGGATCGAAGGCCTGCCTACGCCTGTTGGGCGTGGCGCTGCCACTCATCCTCATGCTTATGGTGACCAAGCTCAACGACCTTGCCAACGCCTGCGTCGAGGTGCTGCACGTGCCATATCGCTATGCCTTCACCTTTACCACGGCGCTGCGCTTTGTGCCGGTATTTGGCCAGGAAATGAACGCCATCATGGAGGCGCAGACTGCACGCGGCGTCGAATACGACACTAAGAATCCCATCAAGAAACTCAAGCTCATGCTGCCGCTGTGCGCGCCACTGCTTATTTCGAGCGTGGGCAAGACCGATGCCACCGCGCTTGCCGCCGAGCAGCGCGGCTTCTACCTGCGCACGCGCGCGAGTTCGTATAAGCGCTATCCCGTCAAGGGCTTGGACATTGCCGTACTCATCATCAGCATCGCCCTCATCGTTCTCGGCTTGCTGTTCTAGCAATCGCTGGCAGCAACCGCCCAACGCAAAAGGCCTCGGCTCGCACCAAACGAGCCGAGGCCTTTATTGTTTCACCAGATAAAACCTACCAAAATTAACCTGTCCCTTTTTGACGGGTCGGAAGCTAGAGGCGGTAGGGGACGCCGCTGCGGATGATGGATTCGCGCACCAGGACATCCATGGCATCGAGGGTGATCTCGGGCATCTCTCGATACTTCTGCAGCACCGATAGCTCGGTGCAGGCCAGAATGACACGGTCGCAGCCGCTACGGGCGAACTCCCACATCACGCGGTCGAACTTATCCATATCGGGCTCACGTCCGGCTTTCACATCATCGTAGATAAGCGACATCACATCGTTCTGACGTTTCTCGCTGGGATAGACGACCTCAACACCCGCAGCCTCGCATTCGCGGCCGTAGACGCCCGCGCCCACGGTTCCGTCGGTGCCCATGATGCCAATCTTGCGCACCGGCTCGGCCGGCATACTCAGGTTGGGGTCGAACTCGCACTCCCCCATCACCGCACCCGCAAGGGCATAGCGCACCGACTCACGCGGCATGTGGATAATCGGCACCTTCGTAAACGACTGGATCTGGTCGTAGAAGTAGTGTGACGTGTTGCAGGGAATGGCAATGTGCGCGCAGCCCAGCGACTCGAGTGCCTGAGCACACTCTTTCATGGTCGCCAGCAGCTTGGCATGCTCGCCGGTCTTAATGGCCAGCGTGCGGTCGGGCATGGTCGACTTGGAAAGCACCACCATGTCGATATGCTCCTGGTCGCACGTAGCCGCCGTATGGCGTACTACCTGGTCGTAGTAATACGACGTGGCCTCGGCGCCCATGCCGCCGATAACTCCCAGCTTTTCCATCGCCGCCTCCTTGGTGACGCCCACGCAATTGCGCGTATCATACCCGCGCCCGCCCGATACATACCGGACGGGCGCCACGCTCGTCTACTTGTAATACGTCTTGAACAGCTTAAAGTGGCGCAGCTTGGTGTGCCACATGCGCAACCAGCGGTTAAAGACAAAGTCTCCCTTCATAAACGAGGGATCGGCGCCCTTGCCCTCCTTGGCAAGACGATGCACCTTCGCGCGCAGTTCGGGAGCCTTGACGTACTTGTCGACGACGCCCATGGGAACGACCATCCACAGCGCCTCGTCCTGCGCCGTCACAAACTCCGGCTCAAACGGGCGATTGAACACATACTCGTCCACCACGTACTTGGCAACGTTAAAGCCGCTGTTGGTTACGTAGTAGTTGCTGCGGCCCTGACGAGTGTTGAAGTCGAAGAACTTAAACGAGCCATCGCGCTCGTCATACTTGACGTCAAAGTTGGAATAGCCCACAAAGTGAAGGTCCTCGAGCAGCTTGCGCACGCCACTCATAAGCTCATCATTGGGTTCGGTGATGATGCAGGCGTGATTACCGACGCCATGGGGCTGATGCTCCTCGAGCAGCACGTGACCCAGGCACATCATGCGAACCTTGCCGTTGCGATCGGAATAGCTGGTGAGCACACGCATGTACTCGTCGTTGCCGGGCACGCGATCCTGCAAAATCAGGTCATCGGTGTAGCCACTGGCATAGGAATCACGGATAACCTGCTCCAGCTCGGCGCGGTCGGCAATCTCATAAGCCTTCTTCTGACCCTCGAACTCATGCTGCCACCACATGATGCCGTCGGAAGGCTTCAGGATCATCGGGTAGGGGAAGTCAATCTGGTCGAGCACCTCGGCAGGTGCCTCTCCTTGCGTGTTGAGCATCTGCGCAGTAAAGGTAAACGTATGCGGATAGGGCACACCGTGCTTCTCGCACAGCTCGTAGAAAATCTCCTTCTTCTGGCACTGCTCAAGCATGCTATAGGGCGCGTAAGGCGCAACGATGTTATCCGCCAGCTCGTTGGCATCCTTGGCCTGGGCCACCAGAGCAACATAGTTATCGCCGCAGCCCATCAGGACAATCGTCTTGTCGGCATGTGCCCGAGCGATACCGTTGACGGTCTTAAGCATCACGGGCATGGTGTCGATATCCACGTTAGGCGTGTAGTCGATAATCTGGCTGCGATACGCAGGACCCGTCTGATACTTGCCAAAGACCAGGCTCTTGACCTGATACTCCTCGTAGAAGGCGCGCGCCACCGAATACGCGTTGATGTCGCCGCCGAGCAGCACGGGAATAAACTCGCGCTCTGTAAACTGCAATGCCATGGAAACTTCCTATCATGAACTGCCCACACGACGGGCGGTCTTTGTGCAACTGATTTATTCTAGCGTGCCAAACCGCCGGCGCTTAAAGCTCCACCGTATCTATGGCAAACGAGGCAAAACAGCCTGGCAACTCCCCCGGCACCCATGCCGGGCATTGGCGTCGCCAAGTCTCATTTCTTGCCGCCGATTGCATCTTTCCCCACGTGAGGCGGCTTTTGATAAACAAAAACCCTCTCGGACAGGGCTCCGTAACGTTAAAGTTGAACTCTATGGTTTCTCAACAATTCACCATTCCCGCAGGTCAAGGCCAAAGCCTCAAGTTCAACTTGACCCTTTAGAACCTTTAAGGTTCAAGTTGAGGTCGAAAGCAGTAGTAGAATACACCTCGACCAATAACCTACGATTGATTGCAGAGGGACTGGATGCAGCATTCGAACCATCGCACCGCAGCGCTCATCGCGTCGAAGCCGGCTCGTATCATCACGAGCGCCGCGCTCGCCGTCGCGCTGACGGCCACGCCGATGCTCTCCCCCGTCGCGGCCTATGCCGCCTCGCAGGCAACGCAGGATCAGCTTTCCGCCGCCCAGAAAAAAATCGAGGACGCTACGAGCGCCTACAACGACGCCCGAACCAAGCTCGAGGATCTGCAAAAGCAGATCGACTCCAATGAAGCGAACATCGATAAGATTGAGGCCGAGCTACCCGAGCAGCAGGCCAAGGCAAGCTCCGCCATGCGCGATCTGTATAAGTACCAGAAGGGCACCAGCCCCATCGTGAGCTTCCTGGTGAACACGCAGAGCTTGGGTGACTTTATCACCACCTGCAAATACACCAACCAGATTACGAGCTCGAGCGTCGACGAGATCGAAGAGCTTAACAAGATGCAGACCGAGCTCGAGCAGAACAAAACCGAGCTCGAGCAGGCCAAATCTCAGCTCGAGGGCGAGCAAAAGAATGCCGAGGACGCGCTGGCCCAGGCACAGCAGCTCCGCAGCGAGGCGCAGGCAAAGGCTGAGCAGGAAAATGCCGCCGAACTGGCTAAGCTCGAGGCCGACAAAGCCGCTGCCGCCGAGAAGATCTCGGGTACCGGCGTGAGTGGCAATAACTCCAACAGTCAGGCCACCAACTCCAACACCACCATCGACACCACGGTGAACAACTCCAACAGCGGCAATTCCGATTACGACTCATTCATTAACGAGTGGACGAGCCGCATCGACAACTACCTCGCCGGTTCCCCCATGGCAGGCCAGGGCTATAACTTTGCCGTCGCCGCTTGGAATACCGTCGTCGATCCCCGTTGGTCTCCCGCCATCGCCTGCATCGAGAGCAGCAAGGGCCTCTATTGCGCCGGATCCTATAACGCCTGGGGCTGGAGTGCCCGCGGCGGTGGTTGGCGTAGCTTTGGCAGCTGGAGCGAGGGTGTCTCCGCCCACGTTGCCTACCTGGGTGCCAACTATGGCTCCACGCTTACCCCGGCAGCCGCCAAGAAGTACTGCCCGCCCACGTGGCAGGACTGGTACAACAAAGTCGCCGCTCAGATGAACCGCATCTAGGTGCAACTGCAAAGGGCCCCAATGGGGCCCTTTTCTTTTAGGTAGCGGAGGTATCGACGACGCCGGTCGCATTGGCAACCGCGACTATGACGATCATGCATAGGAGCAGCACACCCAATGCCTTGAGCCAGAGTTTCGCGAGTTTCTTGCCGCGATAGCTGTCGAGCAGTACGAATCGCCGACGAAGACGGCGCTTATCGAGCAGCGCAAAATGCATAAGCACTATAAGGCCATCGACAAAGAAAAAATACTCGATTATGAGAAGCCACGTCGGGTAGCCTTGGTTTGCTCCCGTGGGGTGAAAGACGGCAAAGTGACTTCCGGCAAAGAACACAAGTAGCGAGAAGCAGACAAGCGTATTCCAAATGCGCCCCAGAGACTCCGGAACGCGAGAGAGCAGACCGCATGCAGCGGAGGCGGCAGGCCTAGGAAGCCCTGCGGGGTTCTGGAGCCCTTGGGGCGTCAACACCGTCTCCGAGGCCGGAGTACGGACAGGCGCAGGCGCAGGAGGCCGCACGGGGCGACTCAGATCGTATGCCGCGCGCGTAGCCCGTCCCAACGCTTCCGCACTCGCAAAACGCTTAGCCGGGTCGAGCGCCATCGACATGCAGATGACATCGGCAAGTGGAGTGGGAATGCCACGCGCCTCGCATTGCTCGCGCATGTCGAGCCCTGGTTTAGGGTCGATTCCCGTCAAGCAGAAGAACAACAGGGCGCCAAGTGCGTAGACGTCGCTGCGCACACTCGTCTGCCCAAACCCATACTGCTCGGGCGGCGATAGGGTCGCGTGCCAAACTTGACGGTGTCGGCATCGGCGCCATCGCGCCATACGCGCGCGATCCCCAAGTCGATAATCACCAGCGATGAAAACGTCAGGCCCTCATCGAGCGTACGGCTCGCACCTGTCACGATGATATTCGATGGCTTGAGGTCGCGATGGATCACCGGCGCCGACGTCTCCCCCGCCATTGCAAAACCGGCGTGGAGCTCGCCCACGGCATCGCATAGGGCAGGATACAATTCACGCGCATAATCGGGGGTGGCTCCCAGACGGTCCACCAGCACCCCGAGCGTCTCCCCTTCGATGTATTCCATAACCACGTTGAGCTCGTCGCCCACACGACGGCAATCGACGATTCTGGGCAGGTGCTCAAAACGCCTGCCTGCCCGCTGAGCGGCAAACAGACGCTCGTATGCCCCGCCGATTTGAGCCGAGGCATCGATGCGTTTACGGACAAAGGGGCCGAGCGAACCACCACCGGTTCCTTCAAAGTACACGAGCTCGGTTGTTTCAACGGACGAGCGCTTAAGTACACGCTCCACGCGATAGCTGTCGTCGCGATCGAGCGACGCCAGGTGCTCGGCAAGCGCTGCGGTCAGCTCGTCATCGGGATATGTTGGGGTCTGAGTATCCATAGCCTCCATCATAGCGCAGGGCGCAGACACCCCATGGCATCTGCGCCCCGTTCGTTTGCATCCTTGTTCGGCAGCTCCGCCGGCTCAGATATCAGCCGCTAACTCACCGTCTCCTCGCCAAAGCGATACAGCTCCTCGTTGACCTTTTGGAGGCTGCACCCGCGATCGATGCAAAAGATGATAATCGCATCACGGCGATCCTTGCAGTTAAGGACGCTTACCCCGACAGCCGTCAGTGCACGGTTGGCCTCTTTGAGCGTCAGCGCCATCGCAAAGGCAATCTGCAGCACCTTATTGCGACTCGGATTGCGCGAACCAGTAAAGATCTGATAGCCAAAGGTCTCGTTGAGGTCGGCCATACGCACCACGCGCGAACGCTCCAAGCCCTTTTCCTGCAGAAGCTGCTTCAGGTAGTCCGAAAGCGACGGGGCGGCAAAGTCGTGCTCCCTGATATAGCCATCGATGTTCGGCGCATCGAGAAGCTCATTGAGCAACTCCTCGGTCAGCTTTTTATCGGGCATACGACTTCACCTCCCCCAGTGCATGCAACATGCTAGAAACCGCTTACGTCCGAACGCTCCCAGCTAGCAACCTGGTCGGGAGACACCGTACCCAGCGCCTCGAACTTCCAGGAGCCGCCCGCCTTCAGATGATTGGTGTTTGCAAGAGCCGTTCCAACCTGGTTGCCATCGGCATCATACAGAACATACTCAATCTGA
This sequence comes from uncultured Collinsella sp., assembly GCA_900550415.1. Taxonomy (GTDB): domain Bacteria; phylum Actinomycetota; class Coriobacteriia; order Coriobacteriales; family Coriobacteriaceae; genus Collinsella. The sequence goes on along the minus strand of URSO01000027.1, from coordinate 11,894 downwards.
ATGTAGCTCTTTTCCTTGTCCGTGTTATTGGTCAGCGTGCCCGTGATCTTATAGGCAAACTGATTGGAGGTGTCTTCAGCCTCGTCAGCAATGGTATACGGTTCTTGCGGTTCTTTTTGCTCCTCAGCCTGCTGTGTCGTCTCGGCAGGTTTTGCCGAATCGCTCGCAGACGAATCGGTTGAATTGCCACCCATAGAGCCCACGGCACCGACGATAACCAGCACCACGATGACGCCTAGGACAATCTTGCCGATCGGCTTCTTTCCCTCTTTTGCCATTATTCATCCTTCCTACGATCCGGCTACCGTGCCGGCACACAGCACATCGTAGGAAGGATTGAATTTGAATTCATTAGCTGAGAGCTAAGGTTGCGGTAAACGGCCAATGCAGCTATCCAGACGCCGAGCAAACGCACTTTGCGTGACCGTCTGCTAGCAGCGCATCAACCCACCGTGACGGATTCCCCGGTAAAGGTGCTCACAAGCAACAGGATAAAGAAAACTAAATAGCTGATGCTCAATAGGTAGGCGACGACTAAAAAGATAGTCCATCCAACATTGGTCTTACCATCGGCACGACGTTGCTCGCGAGAACGGCACAGCCAGACCGTCACGCCAATGGCCACAATCAGCAACACGAGTGCCGCTGCTGCCACCCCGGCAAGCGCAAACATCACGCCAATGCTCACAGCAATAAACGGAAGCAACAACAAGCCGCATCCACACCCACCGGGACTATAAACGGCAGATTGTCGGCGTCGCCCCATCGCCACCCCCCATCATCTTTGAGCACTACAGTGCGATGGCCTGCTGAACAGGAACGATCTTATCGAGTTCCGGTTCAATCCGCCTTTTCTCGGCCTCAAGATCAAACGCCACCTGAGCGCGCAGCCAATAACCATCCGTCAGGCCAAAATAACGGCAAAGACGGAGGTCGGTGTCGGCCGTCACGCGACGTTTTCCCAAGACAATCTGCCCGATACGCTGAGCCGGAATCCCGGTCTCTTTCGCAAGGCGATATTGAGAAATGCCCATGGGAACAAGAAACTCCTCTTTGAGAAGCTCACCAGGAGTCACCGGCGACAACAAATCGGCCGAAGTCTCATCACTTGTGATAATCGACGATTTCGACATTCCAAGCCATCTCCTGTCTCCACTCAAAACAGACCCGATAGCGCTCGTTAACACGGATGCTATATTGACCGGCACGATCGCCCTTCAAAGCTTCCAGGCGGTTGCCCGGTGGAACGCGAAGATCATCAAGCGAAGCACAAACCTGCAGTTGGCGAATCTTCCTCAACGCAACACGCTCAAAGGGCACGAACCTCCTGACCCGCACACCCATGGCAAAGCGTTCGGTATCCTCATCTTTATACGATGCAATCATAGTATCGCCTTACGTTAGTAACGTCAAACGTTTCTACAGACTTACATCTCTATTATATCGTACGTTTGTTCGTGTTTTCTAGATCATATAGTCCTTCACGCCTTAGTCAAGCAAAAGCAATCGTTTGTAGACATCGAGGCCTTTGAGTAGGATTTCCTCGTCAAAGAGCATGGTATCGGTATGCAGGGCGCTTGTGGCATAGGCAGGGCAGCCATCCGAATCGCTCGGGTTTTCTTGTCCCTCCGGCACGCCCGTGCCCAGCAGGAAGAACACGCCCGGCAGATGGCGCTGATAGAACGCGAAATCCTCGGCAATCAGCAGCGGCTCGTCCACGAGCTGCAGCTCGGGCAAGGCAGGCGCGACGCTGCCAAATAACTCGGGGTCGTTATCGACCGGCGGATAGCCCTCGGCAAAGTCGAGATCGTACGTGCAGCCCGTTGCAGCGCATGCCTCGTCGAGTACACGGCGCACGCCCTCACGCGCACGGTCGAACATGTCGTCCGTAAACACGCGCAGACTGCCGGCAACATGGGCCTCCCCCGCCACCGCATTGCAGACGGTACCGGCCTGCAGCAGGCCAAACTTGCCGATACAGGGCTCGTCGGTGCCCAGCTCGTCCATCAGCTCGCGCTCGGCAACCAAAAACTTCGCTGCCGCCAACGCGGCATCGTGCGATTCGTTTACGGGAACGCCGTAGGTCTTGGCGATATGGATGCTTGTCCCGTGAATGTGCACGTGCGTCTCGCTTGAGCGCGCCAGCAGCGGACCGGAACAGCTCGCCAACGTGCCGGCGGGCAAATCGGGCCATACGTGGAAGCCAAAGATGCGATCCGCCCCGTAGCGCTCGAATACGCCGCTCTCGCACACCGTCTTGGCGCCACCAGTCGTCTCCTCGGCCGGCTGAAACACAAAGAGCACATTGCGCTTAATGGCGCCCGGCTGCTCACGGATCGTACGGTCGACGAAGGTTGCCGCCGCAAGCGCCATGGCCATGTGACCATCGTGACCGCACGCATGCATCTTACCGGGATGCGTCGAGGCAAAGGCCGCGCCCGTTGCCTCCGCGATGGGCAGGGCGTCCATGTCGGCGCGAATCGCCGTGGCATGCACGGCGCCCGTGCCGGCATCGAAGAAGGCGCAGACGCAGCTGGGACACGGATGGGTCACCTCGCAGGCGAGCGGCGCCAACACGCCCTCAATATAGGCGATAGTCTGCGGAAGATCGAAGTCGAGCTCCGGAATGCGGTGCAGGTCGCGACGATAACGACGGAGTTCTTGGAGCTCGGTCATAGAGGTTCCTTTCATGGGTGCGCGTCGGTTGCCATCTATTGTGCCGCAAGATTGCTACACCCTTATTTCCAGCATATCCTTGCATTTTTTAAACGTTATATACGAATACTCTTGTTTGGTAAAGTGCAACGTGGTAGGGTCTTTACCACTTGATAGAGGCGCGGGCACGAAGAACCGCGGGCGAGCCGGCAGGCTTTGACCCCGTGGGGAGGCGAAACCCGCCGAACTGGGTTTTTCGGGCACGAACAACCTGGTGGGCCTGCGGGAAACACCCGCAGGACTGTCTGCAGCAATGCGGGAGCGCTATCCGGACATTGGGTCCACGCTATGCGGATTCGATGCGCAGATGGCGCCGTCTGGATAGCGAGGTTTACGGGACATGGCATTGACCCCCAACGAGGCATATGCGGCCAAGCAGCCGTTTGTGGACAAGGAGACGCTCGAGCATATCGTCGAGCAATTCCCCACGCCGTTTCATCTATACGACGAGGCAGGCATCCGCCGCAACATGCAAGAAGTGCGCGACGCCTTTGCATGGAACCTGGGCTTTAAGGAATACTTTGCCGTCAAGGCCAACCCCAACCCGGCGCTCATCTCCATTCTCAACGAATACGGCTGCGGCTGCGATTGCTCGAGCTATACCGAGCTCATGATCGCCCGCTCGCTGGGCATCACGGGGCATGACATCATGTTCTCGTCCAACGACACGCCGGCGGCGGACTTTGAGCTCGCCGACAAGCTGGGTGCCATCGTCAACTTTGACGACATCAGCCACATCGAGTTCTTTGAGCACGTTGCGGGGCCCATCCCCAAGACGGTCAGCTGCCGCTTTAATCCGGGTGGCCTGTTCCAGCTCTCCAACGGCATCATGGACAACCCGGGCGACTCCAAGTACGGCATGACCACCGAGCAGCTGCGCGGCAAGACAGCTCTTCGAGGCCTTCCGCACGCTCAAGGCCAAGGGTGCCGAGGACTTTGGTATCCACGCATTCCTTGCCAGCAACACCGTCACCAACGACTACTACCCCAAGCTTGCGCGCATCCTCTTTGAGCTTGCCGCGCGCCTGGAGCGCGAGACCGGCGCACACGTCGCCTTCATCAATCTATCCGGCGGCGTCGGCATCCCCTACCTGCCCGAGCAGCAGGCTAACGACATCCGTGCCATCGGCGAGGGCGTACACGCGGCCTACGACGAGATCTTGGTTCCCGCCGGCATGGGCGATGTGGCGATTTGCACCGAGATGGGTCGCTTTATGATGGGCCCCTACGGCTGCCTGGTGACCAAGGCCATCCACGAAAAGCAGATCTACAAGGACTATATCGGCGTGGACGCAAGCGCCGTCGATCTGATCCGTCCTGCCATGTATGGCGCTTACCACCACATTACGGTGATGGGACAGCCGGGTGGCGCCGACAAGACCGCAGCACCCGTTACGGACACCTACGACATCACGGGCAATCTGTGTGAGAACAATGACAAGTTCGCCATTGATCGCGAGTTGCCGCATATCGACATGGGCGACCTGCTCGTGATCCACGATACCGGCGCGCATGGCTACTCCATGGGCTACAACTACAACGGCCGTCTGCGCTCCGCCGAGGTGCTGCTGCGCCCCGATGGCTCGGCCGACCTCATCCGCCGCGCCGAGCGCCCGGGCGATTACTTTGCCACGCTCGACGTGCTGCCGTACGGCCGAGAGTTACTGGCCAAGTCGCGCGCCGATGCCGCCCGCCGTCGCGCCCAGGACGAGCGCCTGGCCGTCGCTGCCCAATGGAACAAACGCATCCAGATCGCGGAAGCGAAGGAGAAGAACATGGATATCCGCAACCTCGAGGGTTCGATCGTCGCCCTTGTCACGCCGTTTAAAAAGGACGGCAGCGTCGACTTTGATGCACTCGAGCGCCTTATCGATTTCCACCTGCAAAATGGCACTGACGCCATCCTCACCCTGGGCACCACCGGAGAGAGTGCCACGATGACCGACGACGAGGACAACTCCGTTGTCGCCGCCGTGGTCAAGCAGGTTGCGGGCCGCGTCCCCGTCATCGCCGGCTCGGGCTCTAACTCCACGCAGACCATGCTCACTAAGTCGCTCACTTACCAGGGCCTGGGCGCCGATGGTCTGCTGCTCATTACCCCCTACTACAACAAGTCTAACGAAGAGGGCATCTACCAGCACTTTAAGACCGTGGCCGACGCCGTGGACATCCCCTGCATTCTGTACAACATCCCCGGCCGCTGTGGCTGCGGCATCAGCGAGCGCAACGTAGAGCGCTTGGCCGCGCACCCCAACATCATGGGCATCAAGGAGGCCTCGGGCAACGTCGCCTACGCGGCCAAGATCGCCCATCTGCTGTCCGATGACTTCCGCATGTACTCGGGCGAGGATGCACTCACCGTGCCGCTCATGAGCCTAGGCGCTTCGGGTACCATCAGCGTGTGGGCCGACGTACAGCCGCAGCTCGTGCACGACATGTGCCGCGCTTATCTGGACGGCGACGTAGCGCGCGCCCGCGATATCCAGATTGCCGGCCAGCCGCTCATCAACGCCCTCTTTAGTGAGGTCAACCCCATCCCCGTTAAGGAAGCGCTCGCCCAGATGGGTATGATCGAGGCAAACTACCGCATGCCGCTGTGCCCCATGGCAGACGACACGCGCGCTGCGCTTACCGATACTCTGAAGGGAGCTGGTCTGCTTGATTAAGATCGTCATTATGGGAACGGGCCGCATGGGCTCGCTCATCCGCACTACTGCCGAGGGCACCGTTGATGCCGCTGGGCAGCCCGTTTTCGACATTGTGGCCCAGATCGGTTTTGACCTGTCTGAGCTCGAGAGCGCCCCGGAAGCCGACGTGATCATTGACTTCTCGAACATCGCGACCTTCGATGCCGTCGTCGCCTATGTCGAGCGCACGGCCGCGGCGTTGGTCTCGGGCACCACGGGCTACACACCCGAGCAGATGGATCGCCTGCGCGAGCTGGGTCAGAGCGCCCGCGTCATGCACTCCGGCAACTACTCCATCGGCATCGCGGCCCTGCGTCATCTGGTGGCACAGGCCACGCGCGAACTGCCTGGCTTTGACTGCGAGATTGTCGAGACGCACCACAACCAAAAGGTCGACGCCCCCAGCGGCACTGCCAAGCTGCTGCTCGACGCCGTCGTCGAAGCCGAACCCGAGGCAGGTTATCACCCCGTCTATGGCCGCGAGGGCATGTGCGGAGCGCGTGACCCCAAAGAGATCGGCATGCACTCGCTGCGCGGCGGCACCGTTGCCGGCGTGCACGAAGTGAGTTTCTTTGGCCAGGACGAAGAAGTCACGCTCACGCATCGCGCCACGAGCCGTCAGATCTTTGTCAACGGCGCACTGGCCGCCGCGCAGAAGCTCGTCACCCGCGAGCACGGCTTCTATACGTTCGACCAGGTCATGTTTGCCTAACCAACTATCTACCGTACCCACGCAAAGGAGAAACAGCAAATGAGTAACGCAGCCGAGATGGATGCCCAGGAGATCATCAATTACATCGCCACCGCGCCCAAAAAGACGCCCGTCAAGCTGTATGTGCGCGAGAAGCCCGGCATGAAGGTTGCCTGGGGCGATGCGCACGTCTACGGCGGCCGTCGTGGCAAGACCGTCTTTGGCGATTGGGATGAGCTCAAGGTCATCCTCGATGCCAATGCCGACTCCATCGACTACTACGACGTCGAGAATGACTGCCGCAACTCCGCCGTCCCCATACTCGACCTTAAGGGCATCAATGCCCGCATCGAGCCGGGCGCGATCATTCGCGACCGCGTCGAGATCGGCGACCGCGCCGTCATCATGATGGGCGCCATTATCAACATCGGCTCCGTCATCGGCGAGGGCTCCATGATCGACATGGGCGCCGTGCTGGGCGGCCGCGCCACCGTGGGCAAGAACTGCCACATCGGCGCCGGCACTGTGCTGGCAGGCGTCGTGGAGCCCGCCAGCGCCACGCCCGTCATCATCGAGGACGATGTCATGATCGGCGCCAATGCTGTGGTCCTGGAGGGCGTGCACGTGGGTAAGGGTGCTGTCGTTGCCGCCGGCGCCGTGTGCGTCGAGGACGTCCCCGCCGGTGCCGTCGTGGCCGGTGTCCCCGCCCGCGTCATCAAGATGCGCGACGCCCAGACCGACAGCAAGACTGGCCTCGAAGAAGGCCTGCGCCAGCTGTAGGGTTACGCGGTTTTACCAAACCGCGTAACTAGTCGACGCTGCAAACGACCCAGTGCGGCAATCTGACGTTCAATCGTCGGGCATGACCAGAAGGTCAATGCCCTCCTCTTTCACGTCACCTTGCTCGCTCTGGGTCGTTTTCGCTGACGTATGCTCAACCTGTAGGGCAATTCAGCCCTAAACAAAAAGGCCGAAGCTCCAAGGGGGCTTCGGCCTTCGCTTTCTCGCTGCAGGCGTAACGCAACTTATCGATTCTCGATGCTGCCGATGTTTTTGAGCTCGATGGAGATGAGGCCGTTGGGTTCGTTGACAAACTCGATGTACTCGGAGTTCGAACCCATCTCGGCCGGGAAGCTGATCTCGATTCCCGTATCGGTACGAATCTTATGATTGCGCACCGCCGCGCGCTCGACCTGTTTGCGCTCCACGGGAACGCGCTCGGGAACCTTCTCCTCGGTCAGTGCCGCGCGCACACTTTCCTTGATGACCGGCTCGTCCTCAAAGACCTCATCGACGATATCCCAGGGCGGAAGCTCCTCGTCATCCTCGACCTTCTCGGCCACAGCGGCCTTAACCTTGGCGAGTGCCACGGCCGTGTTGGCGCCGTGCTCCTCGGCGACTTCCTCAACCACACGCGTCACGGTGTCGATGACCTCCTTGCCCGATACGCCCGTGTCGCACTGCAGCAGGCCATCGGGGATAAGCATACGGTCCTCGCCGGCAATCTTGCGCTTCTTGTCCACGTAGCCGATCTCCATGGTGCTCGCGCGCACGATGGCATAGCTCGGCACCTTTTGCGAGGGGTTCGGCAGAATGGCGTAGTGGCGCGCAATGTCGTTGCGCACCTCCCCCTCCTCGCGGCCCACTTCGTGCATAAAAGCCTGCTTGGAGCCCAGCAGCATCACGGCAAACCAGCGGGCATCCTCATCGTCGTCAAAATCGGCCACGAGCACGTCGGTGGACTCAGCCTTCTCGGCCTTGGTGAGCTCGGAAGAGATGAACTCCGCGATCTGCTGCGACAGGTCCACGAACTCGCGCTCGCCAAAGAAATAGCCCTTGAGCTCGCCGCCAAACGCAGAGTTCTCGGCAAACGTGGCGCGTTTATTGTCGGCCGAGGTACGTGCGCGGCGCAGATGCGTGGTCACGAAGTTGCGCACGGTACGACTCTCGATATCGAGCTCGCGCTGGCTCATGACGTTGACGGCAGAGTCAAAGTCCAGGATATGCAGAATCGCGTGATTGATTTTCATATACGGCATTCCGTTCTAGATCGATTTCGGCACGAACCAGTATAGCGGTCGAGCCCTCCCCGAGCGCATCGAAGATTGGTGCATCGGGGACAGGTTGCTTTGCACCAATGGCTAGCGCAGAAGCTCGGACTGCCAAGCCTCGAGCTGTTCTGCCAGACTCTTACCGGCAGCGGACATGTCGATCTGGGGTCGTTTGGGCAGCAGTGCGCACTTAAGGATTGCCACGATGGTCTGCGAGACAAAGCGTCGCGTATCCTTGTCGAAACCTTGCGCAGCCTGGAGCATCACGGGCAGGCTCTCGCGCAGATTCCCGGCGATATCCGCAAACCGCTCGGCACCCGTAGCCTCAAACACGGAGAACAACGCATCTACAAAACGCTCGCGCTCGGCAGGCCCCACTGCAAGCAGCATCTCGCGAATGGAGCCATCAACGTATCGAGCACCGGCGGACAGGCGCTCACAGTACACGAAGTCACGACCATCAACCACCCAGCTAAAGGGATTGTGCTGCAGCAGGCTGAACTCGGTGCTCTCAACGATGGCATAGTCCTCCTGCGTCTCGAACATCATGCCAAAAATCGACGACCGAGGTAGCGTCTTGTCGATTCGGCTGGATAGATCAGCGAAAGCGTTGCCGTTCAGAAACTCCTCGACGAAGCCCGGACCATCATGGGAATACGCCCGTTCGATTCGCTCACGGGCGACATCGGAGCACATCGCCGCACCGTACACCGCAAGGTTTCCACCCTTGGAATGACCTCCGCACAAAAGCGGCCCGTCAATCGTATCCGCTGCCTCGTCCACATAACGCGCCGCGGATTCCTGGGCCGGCACAGGACACCGGAACGCCATGTTAAAGTCCTCTTTCCAGCCCACAATCGTGCTGTCGGTCCCCCGGAAGGAAAGATAGCTAAACCCCGCCGGAAATCGGAACGTCATAGCCGCAAACTGCTCCGTCGTCTCGGCATCACTCACGGTACGATAGCCGCAAACGTGCACGCCACGGTAGCGAGGGCTTGCTGCCACGGCCTCCAACAAGGCCCTGCTCCCCTCTGGATCCCACAGGTCGCCAATCATGTCCCGGTAGCACTCGGCACGAAGCAGCTCGCGTACGTCTAGGCCCTGCCAGTTCGTCAGATCCGCCATATCACCCGGCAAACGCAAATAGGACAACCACGCAAAGACCAGGCTATCCACCGCGCAGAACGGCCGCTCCTCAAACGGATCAAACGCCGTCTGGGCATAGGTCAAAAAATTAGGCGAATCCGACATGGCCCTCCCATCAACTATGGTGCATTGGGGTGGTGCAAAGTAACCTGACCCCCTCGCACCAAAAAGGCGCCCGGACCGTGTGGCCCGGACGCCTTTCATTGTAGCCTGTTGCCCAAAAGAGCTTGATTTAGCAGGAGAAGTCGACGCTGTCGATGATGTCCTTGAGGGCCTTTGCGGAGGCGGTGAGCTCATGCTGCTCGTCATCGTTCAGCGGCACGGGGACGCGGCAGACAACGCCATCGCGGCCGACGACGGTCGGCATGGAGATGGCCAGATCGGACAGGCCATACTCGCCCACCATGAGCGAGGAAACGGGCAGAACGGTCTGCTCGTCACGCATAACAGCGGTGCAGATGCGCTTGACAGCCATGGCGACGCCGTAGTAGGTGGCGTGCTTCTTCTCGATGATGGTGTAGGCGGAGTTCTTGACGTCCTCGGCGATGCGCTTCTCGGCGGTCTCATGCTCCAGATGACCGTGAAGCTCGCAGAAGGTGTTCAGCGGCACGCCGGCAACCTGAGCGCTGGACCAAGCGACAAACTCGGAGTCGCCGTGCTCACCCATGACATAGGCCTGGACATCGCGCGGGTCAACCTCGACGTGAGCACCAAGCATCTGCTGCAGACGGCCAGTGTCGAGCACGGTGCCGGAGCCGATGACATGGCCCTCGGGCAGGCCGGACATCTTGATGGCAGCATAGGTCAGAACATCAACCGGGTTGGAGACGATTAGCAGAATGCCGTCGAAGCCGGACTTCTTAATCTCGGGGATAATGGACTTAAAGATGTTTACGTTCTTGTTGACCAGGTCCAGGCGGGTCTCACCGGGCTTCTGGGCAGCGCCAGCGGTGACGACGATCATGGCGGCGTCCGCGACATCGGAATAATCGCCGGCGTAAATCTTCATCGGCTCGGCAAACGTCATGCCATGCGCGATATCCAGGGCCTCACCCTCGGCACGGTTCTTGTCCACGTCGATGAGGACCATCTCGGAGAACAGACCACTCTGCATCAGTGCGAACGCCGAAGACGAACCGACGAAACCGCAGCCGACAATAGCGACTTTCTTCTCGTTAACCATTAGAAACTCCCATCTCTCTCTCCACAAACAAGCCGCCCGGGAACGACCCGAGCGGCTTGCCGTAATCCCAATACATCCAATCGGGACTTTGATTATGCCCCTATTCGCAGCCAAAAATCGACCGTTTACCGAAATTGTTTGCAGGATTCGTAAAATAACTGTACGAAATCGGTTTCGAGCTATTGACGAGCCGAAATACCTTTCTAATACAGGCCCGCCTCGCGAATGGCCTCGACAGCCAAAGCAATCTGATCGGGCGGCAGGACCAACGCCATGCGCACGTGCCCCTCGCCCGAAGGACCAAAGCTCGCGCCCGGCGTCACCACAACGCCGGCCTTCTCCATGAGCTCCTCGCAAAACGCCATGGAATCGGTGCGACCACCGGGAAGCTTGGCCCACACAAACATAGAGCCATGTGCGTTGGGACGCTCCCAGCCCAGGCCCTCAAGACCGTCGCACAGGGCATCGCGGCGCTCCTGGTACTTCAGACGCTGCGCCTCGACCTCATCGCGCGGACCGTTCAGGCAGGCGATGGCGGCCTTCTGAATCGGGAAGAACATGCCAAAGTCGATCTGGCTGCGCAGCTTGGCAAAGGCAGAGACCACGTCCTCGCGGCCGACCAAAAAGCCGATACGCGCACCGGTGACGTTAAACGACTTGGAGAGCGAGAAGAACTCAACGCCCACCTCGAGCGCACCGGGATACTGCAAGAAGCTGCCGCCGGGCTCGCCGTCAAACACGATGTCGGAGTACGCGTTGTCATGAACGATCAACAGATCATGCTCGCGGGCAAAGGCGATAATCTCCTCGTAGACCTCGGGCGTGCCCACCGAGCCGACCGGGTTCGCGGGCAGCGACACGATCATATACTTGGCACGATCGGCCACCTCGGGATCAATACCCGCCACATAGGGCAGGTAATTATGCTCGGCAACCAGCGGATAGTATTCGAGCTTGGCATCGGCGATCTTGGCACCCGCCTCAAAGACCGGGTAGCACGGATCGGGAACCAGAATGGTGTCGCCCGGATCGAGCAGGGCCAGGCCCAAATGACCCACGCCCTCCTGCGTGCCGTTGCACGACTGCACCATGGACGGCGTAATGCCCGAAACGCCAAAGCGGCGCTCATAGTAATCGCACACGGCCTGCTTGAGTTCGGGCAGGTCGCGCAGGGCATACTTCCACATCTCGGGATCTTGGGCTGCCTGCGTGAGCGCCTCGACCACGTGGTCGTACGGCTTAAAGTCGGGCGTGCCCACGCTCATGTTGTAAATGGTCTTGCCCTGAGCCTTCAGCGCGAGAAGCTTGTTGTTGAGCGAGGCGAAGACCTCCGCGCCAAAGCGGTCGAGACGCTGCGATGCCTGCATGGTGCCACCTTTCGATATAAAAAACGCGGCGCTCCGACAAGAGCGCCGCGCGAT
>URSO01000026.1 GCA_900550415.1 uncultured Collinsella sp. | reverse complement strand
CGAGCCAGGACTGTCCGAGCAGGCGACCTTATATATTTGCCCTCCCCGGGGCTCCTCGCCAGTCCCCCTCAGCTAGTTCTTCAGCGAGTTCAGCGGCGCCGGGAAACGTCCACCGCGGTGGGCAAGCACGGTGCCGGCGTTGGGGTTCACCGGCATGATGGGTGCACGGCCGAACAGGCCGCCGTACTCGACGCAGTCACCCACGCCCTTGCCGATGGCGGGAATCACGCGGACGGCCGTGGTCTTGTTGTTGATGACGCCGATGGCCATCTCGTCGGCGATGATGCCGGCGATGGTCTCGACCGGGGTGTCGCCGGGGATGGCGATCATGTCCAGGCCAACGGAGCAGACACAGGTCATGGCCTCGAGCTTCTCGAGCGAAAGCGCGCCGGCCTCGACGGCGGCGATCATGCCGGCGTCCTCGGACACGGGGATAAAGGCACCCGAGAGACCGCCCACGCTGGAGCTGGCCATGACGCCGCCCTTCTTGACGGCATCGTTGAGCATGGCGAGCGCGCAGGTCGTGCCGGGGCCACCGCAGGTGCCCACGCCGATAATCTCGAGGATGCGCGCAACGGAGTCGCCGATGGCAGGCGTAGGTGCCAGCGACAGGTCGACAATGCCCTTCTCGACACCCAGACGATGGGCGGCCTCGCGGCTCATGAGCTCGCCGGCACGGGTGATTTTAAAGGCAGTCTGCTTAATCTTCTCGGCGACTTCCATCATCGATGCGGAATCGGGCAGCGTCTCCAGGGCTGCGGCCATAACGCCGGGGCCCGAGACGCCTACGTTGATGACGGCGTCGGCCTCGCCACCGCCCTGGACGGCGCCCGCCATAAACGGGGAGTCCTCGACCATGTTAGCAAAGCAGACAAACTTGGAAGCGCCGACGGAATCCTGGTCGGCCGTGAGTTTAGCGGCATCGATGATGGTCTGGGCGGCCATAAGCACGGCGTCCATATTGATGCCGGCGCGCAGGCTGGCGACGTTGACGCTGGAGCAGACGCGGCTCGTGGTGGCGAGCGCCTGGGGGATGGACTGGATGACGCGGCGGTCGGCGTCGCCGATGCCCTTCTGGACGAGTGCGGAGAAGCCGCCCAGGTAATCGATGCCGAGCGTCTCGGCCGCGCGGTCGAGGGCATGCGCGATGGGGGTGAGGTCCTCATCCTTGCAGCACGCGGCGATCTGCGCCACCGGGGTGACGGAAACGCGCTTGTTGACGATGGGGATACCGTACTCGCGCTCGAGGTTCTCGGCGGTCTCGACCAGATGCTCAGCCGTGTGCGTCACGTGGTCGTAGATCTTCGTGCACATGCGGTCGAGGTTCTCGTCACCGCAACCCATGAGCGAAACACCCATGGTGATGGTCCTGATGTCGAGGTTCTGTTCCTCAACCATGCCGCGGGTTTCCGCGATTTCTGCGGGCGTGATCGCCATCCTTGCGCTCCTATCTGCCAAAACGAGCATAGTCTTATCTATTCTAACGTGCCGCACGTGCCAAGTGGCGCGTGCGGCACGTTTTGGTGCTCGGTTGTTTCCGTTGTGTTACTTCCCAAAGACCTCTTCGGCGATACGAGCGCTCTCGGCGGCGTCCTTGGCGTAGTAGTCCGCACCGATCTGCTTGGCGTATTCGGGGGTGAGTACGGCGCCGCCCACGATGATCTTGACGCCCGGAACCTCGGCATGGAGCAACTTGATGGTCTCTTCCATGGCGACGACGGTGGTAGTCATAAGCGCCGAGAGGCCAACGAGCTTGATGTCGCGCTCCTGTACAGTCTTGAGCACCTCTTGCGGGTCGACGTCGCGGCCTAGGTCAAAGACGGTATAGCCGTAGTTATCGAGCAGCATCTTGACGATGTTCTTACCGATGTCGTGGATGTCGCCCTTGACGGTGGCCACGCAGATTTTGCCCTTGTCGGCAATCTCGCCGGCGGGCATCAGGCGCTTGATGGTGTCGAAGCCCACGCGCGCGGCCTCGGCCGAGGCCATGAGCTGCGGCAAGAAGAACTTACCCTGGTCAAAGAGGACGCCAACCTCGTCGAGGGCGGGGATAAAGTGATTGTTGATGAGGTCCATGGCGTCGTGGTCTGCCAGCAGGCGCTCGGTCTCGGCAGCGATCTCGCCTTTGCGGCCCGAGACGACCATGCGACGAATCGGGTCGTCGTTGCCGTCGGTGCCGGCGGTGCCAGCAGCGGGCACGGTGTCGGTCGATGCGGCCTGAGCTGCTGCCGGGTTTGCGGCAATCTTGTACGGATCGGTCCAGCCGGCGTAGCGCTCGATGTATCCGGTCGAGCCCTCGTCCTCAACGCTCAGGACGCGATAGCTGTAGACGGTATCCATAAAGCGCTTGGAGCCCGGGTTCATGATGGGGGCGTCCAGGCCCGCGCCAAAAGCGGCAGCCAAAAAGACTGAGCCCAGCAGCGGGCGGGCAGGCAGGCCAAAGCTGATGTTCGATACGCCGAGCGCGCATTTGACGCCCAGACGCTCCTTGCACAGGGACATGGCGCGTAGGATCTGCTCGGCCTGGCGTTGATTGGTCGAGGCGGTCATGACCAGGCAGTCGATGAGGATACGGTCCGGGCCGATGCCGTAGCGGGCGGCCTCGGCCACGATGCGTTCGGCGATGGCAAAGCGGGCCTCGGCGGTATCGGGGATGCCGCCTTCGTCGAGCGTAAGGCCGACAACGTTGGTGCCGTAGTGGGCGACCAGCGGAAAGATCTCATCCATGATCTGCTGCTTGCCATTGACCGAGTTGATGATGGGCTTGCCGGCGTAGCGGCGCACGGCGGCCTCGACGGCTGCGGGGTCGGTGGAGTCGATCTGCAACGGCAGCAGCGTGGAGCCCTGGAGCTGTTCGGTCGCCTGTTGGATGATCTTGACCTCGTCGATCTCGGGCAGGCCCACGTTAACGTCCAAGATGTCGGCGCCCTGTTCCTGCTGGCTGATGCCCTGGCTCACGACGTAGTCCAGGTCGCCGTCGCGCAGGGCCTGCTGCAGGCGCTTTTTACCGGTGGGGTTGATGCGCTCGCCGATGACGGCAATCTTATGGCCGTCGCAGGGAAGGTCCACGACCGTCTGGGCGCTCGTGACCGACATACTGGGCTTGCGATGGCGTGGGCTGGGCGTGTGGTTGTCAATAAGCGTGCGTAGGGCCGCCATGTGCGCCGGCGTGGTGCCGCAGCAGCCGCCCACGACGCTTACGCCGTCCTCAATCATACCGGCGACGGCCACGGCGTACTCGGGCGCCTGGATATCAAAGACGGTGTTGCCGTCATCGTCCACGCGGGGCAGTCCCGCATTGGCCTGCACCATAACGGGCTTGTCGGTGACGGTGAGCATGCGAGCGGCGAGTCCTCGGAGCTCGGCCGGGCCCTGGCTGCAGTTGATGCCCAAAACGTCGGCGCCGATGGCGTCGAGGGTGATGGCGGCGACCTCGGGGCTCGTGCCCAAGAAGGTGCGACCGTCTTCCTCAAAGGTCATGGTGGCAAAGACGGGCAGGTCGGAGTTCTCTCGGCAGGCGAGGACGGCCGCCTTGATCTCGGCAAGGTCGGTCATGGTCTCGATAATAAAGAGGTCC
Source organism: uncultured Collinsella sp. (assembly GCA_900550415.1). Taxonomy (GTDB): domain Bacteria; phylum Actinomycetota; class Coriobacteriia; order Coriobacteriales; family Coriobacteriaceae; genus Collinsella. The sequence continues at coordinate 24,227 of URSO01000026.1, read as the reverse complement.
ACGCCCGCATCGACGCCGGCGCGCACTTCCTCGGCAAAGAGGTCGTAGGCCTCGTCGAAGCTGAGGGTACCCAAGGGGCGCAGCAGCGCGCCGATGGGGCCGATATCGCCGGCGACGTAGTGGGCACCGGCTGCGCGGGCGCAGGCGACAGCGGCGGCAAAGACATCTGCCACGGTGGCGGTACCGTCGAGCTTGTGGGCGTTGGCGCCAAAGGTGTTGGCGGTGATCACGTCGCAGCCGGCCTCGACGTACTGTCGCTGAATGTCGGTAATGACCTGGGGCTCCTCAAAGTTGAGCAGCTCGGGCAGGGCGCCTGCCTTCATACCAGCGGCCTGCAACATGGTGCCCATGCCGCCGTCGAACAGCAAGTGCCCCGTGCCCTCGATGGCCGCACGCAGGCGATCGTCCTTAATGCGCAGATCGTCGATCGTGCGCGTCTTGTACGCGGCGCCGTTGCAGCGCGCGGCATTGACAGGTGCCGCCAGCGCAGCACCGTCCAGATCATGAGTGATAAGCGGAGTAAACATCGAGGGCTCCTAATGGCTGGAATAGCAGGTGGTGTGGGCGGCACGGAAGCGACAGTGCTCGCGCATGCGGCAGATATTGCAGGTGGGGCGGCTCTGGGCGTCGTGGACTTCGCCGTCAAACAGACCAATCACCGCGGTCACGCTCTTGGTGGGCATGAGCAGGCTGGTGGGCGTGACGGTAAGCCCGATGAGCCGCGTGGCGTTGAGCGCATTCACGATCGAGCGCTGGGCCGAGAGCGGGCAGTCGCCATAGCCGGGACTAAAGCGCCAGTTGCCGGCGAGCCCATGAACGGCGGCGTCCGTCTTGACCTGCTGGTCCATTTGCTCAACGGCGGCTTCTACATAGGCAGAGCATGCGGCGTCGAGCACGGCTCCCTCTAGGGGCTGCTGAGCTCCCGTGGTGCGCAGACGACGCTCGGCGTCCATGCCGAGGGTGCATGCCATGAGCGCGGCCATGCGGGCGTCCTTGAGATGTCGATAGATGTCGCGACCGCGCAGCTCAACGTTGGTGCCAACCAGACGGATGCAAGGCTCTCCCTGCTCGTCCACGCCCGTGGCATCGACGGTAAACACGCGCCGCACGCCGCGGGGCTCAATGTCCAGCTCAAGGCGCTCGACCACAAGCTCAATACGTCGTGACAGCTCGGGCTCAATCTGCTGGCCGCCGTAGCCCAGATACCGCAGCATCTCGGCACGGTCGACACGGGGATGGTGCGCAGCATCGACACGGTAAAGCGCCGGCGACGCAAGGTCGGCCGGCACTTCGACAGCGGTTGTATCGATGTGCGGTTTTTCCATTACCCCAGGCGCTCCATAATGGTCGCGGCGATCGCAGGACGATTCATAGTGTACAGGTGCAGACCGGCGGCACCGTGCTCCTTAAGGTCGCAAAGCTGACGGGCGGCATAATCTACACCGGCTGCCTGCAGGCTCTCGGGGTCGTTCTCGTACTTGGCGAGAATCTTGATGACGGGGGAGGGCAGCGATGCGCCGCACATAAAGACCATGCGGCTGATCTGGGACTTGCCCATAAACGGCATGATGCCCGCGGTGATGGGCACCGTGATGCCCGCCTTGTCGGCAAGCTCGCGGAAGCGGTAGAAGCACTCGTTGTCAAAGAAGAGCTGCGTCACAAAGAAGCTCGCGCCGGCGTCCTGTTTTTGCTTGAGGTATTCGACCGAAGCGTTGAGGTCCTCACAGGCAATGTGGCCCTCGGGGTAGGCCGCGGCGCCCACGCAAAAGCCGGCGTCGACGAGCTCGGGGATGAGGTCGCGGGCGTAGGCGTAGTCCGAGGCGGGCTTGTCGTCCTCGGTCGCGCCAGCAGGAAGATCACCGCGCAGGGCCAGCACATTTTCTACGCCGGCGGAGCGGTATTCGTCGATCTTGGCGGCGATGTCGGCATGCGTGCGGCCAACGCAGGTAAGGTGCGCCACCGAGGGCGTATTGAATTCGCTCGTAATCATATGCGCGATGGGGGCGGTGGTGGCGCCGTTGCCCGAGCCGCCGGCAGAGCAGGTGACCGAGACAAAGCTCGGCGAAAGCTTGCACAGATTGCCTGCCACTTCGCGAGCCGTGTCGAGGGTCAGCTCGCCCTTGGGCGGGAACATCTCAAACGAAACGGGTGCGGTGCCCTGGGATGCTGCCTGCTTAAAAACCTCGTCGACGCGCATATCGTGCTCCTTTAGATACGTAATAGTGTGATGTGTTGTAAGGATTCTACAGCACCACTGTGTCACGGTGGAGTTTCACTCGCTATTCGGGGATACCAATCAAAGATGCCTTGCTATCGACATTCCCTATAGCAGAGCGGTCAATCTAGGATGGGGCTATAAAGACTGGTATCTGATGCGAAATACCAGTTAATAGAGCCCCATCCCAAATTGACTACCCTTAAACCATGGGGAGAGGTCTGCAATTTATACAGTTGATTGGCTGTTGAGGACGGCAACGCCGCCGCGATGCGGTAACCTCATTGATTGGTTTCGTGACAGCAACATAACGGTAATGTTGCGGAAACACGACGAGCCTAATCTATGACTCGTTCGTTAGTAATCAACACCGCTTCTCACGCGGTGCCGATACGAAGGGAGTTCCGTATGGCCGAACTTACTGACCGCTTCGGGACCATGGTGTTCTCTGAGGAAGTCATGAAGGACTACCTCCCCAAGGACATTTGGAAGCGCCTTGCTGCAACCCTCGAGGACGGTGAGCCGCTCGACCTGGATGTGGCCAACGCCGTTGCCCACGCCATGAAGGTCTGGGCCATCTCCAAGGGCGCGACGCACTACGCGCACTGGTTCCAGCCGCTTTCGGGCATTACTTCCGAGAAGCACGACAGCTTCCTCGAGCCCAACCACGACGGCACCGCCATTACCAAGTTTACGGGCAAGAACCTCATCCAGGGCGAGCCGGACGCCTCCAGCTTCCCCAACGGCGGCCTGCGTGCCACCTTCGAGGCCCGTGGCTACACCGCTTGGGATCCCACCAGCCCCGCATTCATTAAGGACGATGTCCTGTGCATCCCCACGGCTTTCTGCTCCTACACGGGCGAGGCCCTGGACAAGAAGACCCCGCTGCTGCGCTCCATGACCGCGCTCTCGCGTGAGTCCAAGCGCGTTTTGGCGTTGTTTGGCAAGACCCCCAAGAAGGTCGTTCCTTCCGTGGGCGATGAGCAGGAGTACTTCCTGATCAAGAAGGACGCTTACCGCAAGCGCAGGGACCTGGTCATCACCGGTCGCACTCTCTTTGGCGCTGCTCCCTGCAAGGGCCAGGAGCTCGAGGAGCACTACTTTGGCGCTATCCGCCCCACCGTCTCGGCCTATATGAAGGACCTGGACGATGAACTGTGGGCGCTTGGCATTCCTGCCAAGACCAAGCACAACGAGGTCGCTCCCTGCCAGCATGAGCTCGCTCCTGTCTATGGCGAGGTGAACGAGGCCATCGACCAGAACCTGGTCATGATGGAGAAGATGAAGCTCATCGCCTCCCGTCACGACTTGGTCTGCCTGCTGCACGAGAAGCCCTTTGAGGGCATCAACGGTTCGGGCAAGCACAACAACTGGTCGCTTGGCACCGAGTCCGAGAACCTGCTCGACCCGGGCGACACCCCGCTCGACAACCTGCAGTTCATCGTCTTCCTCACCGCGGTGATCGAGGCCGTCGATAACTATCAGGAGCTCCTGCGTGCCTCCGTTGCCTCGGCCGGCAACGATCATCGTCTGGGCGCCAACGAGGCTCCTCCGGCGATTATGTCCATCTTCCTGGGCGACCAGCTTACCGAGGTCGTCGAGAAGATCATCGATGGCAAGGCTTCCGTCCATGCCACGCGCGGCGTGCTCGACCTGGGCGCCGATACCCTGCCCAAGCTGATGCAGGACAACACCGACCGCAACCGCACCTCCCCGTTTGCCTTCACCGGCAACAAGTTCGAGTTCCGTGCCTGCGGTTCCGAGCAGAACGTCTCCGACTCCAACCTGGTGCTCGATGCCGCCGTGGCCAAGTCGCTCAAGTCCTTCGCCGACGCACTCGAGGGTACGCCCGAGGATAAGTTCCAGGACGCCGCGCTCGAGTACTGCAAGAAGGTGCTGACCGATCACCAGCGCATCCTGTTCTCCGGCGACGGTTACTCCGACGAGTGGCCCATCGAGGCCGAGAAGCGCGGCCTTGCCAACAACAAGACCACGGCCGACGCTCTTCCCGCCTTTGTTTCCGATAAGGCTATCGCGCTCTTTGAGGAGACGGGCGTCCTGACCAAGGCCGAGGCTCAGTGCCGCTATGACTGCAAGCTCGAGAAGTACAACAAGCTCATGAACATCGAGGCCACCACGATGGTTCGCGAGGCGCGTCGTACCTATCGTCCGGTCATTACCGCCTATGCCACCAAGGTCGCTAAGGGCCTTGAGACTATTCGTGCCGCCGGTGCTGAGGCCGCCATGCAGTGCGAGCAGAACACGCTCAACAAGCTCTGCAACGGCATCACCGCCATCAACGACTCCATCAAGGCGCTCGACGCCGTACATCAGAAGGCCGAGGCTCTCGATGGCCAGGAGCAGGCCAACGTGTACGCGCACGAGGTCGTTCCTGCTATGGATACGCTGCGCGCCGCCGTGGATGCCATGGAGGAGATCGTGGCAGCCGACTACTGGCCGGTCCCGACCTACGACGACATCCTGTTCTACGTGTAGGGCGTAACTGACATATCGTCACGGCATTGAGCCGGGGTCCGCATCGCGCGGGCCCCGGCTATTTGTTTGCGAAGGACGCTTTGGATCCCGCTTTGCAACTGATTCGCCCACGCAATAAGGGGTCGTGGGCAAAAAACGTCAAATATGAGTACTGTCACTAAACTAGTTCCATATCAAAATGGCAGTTTTTGCCGAGTTAGACCACATATGTCCAGGTATATAGCTGAGGTCGGGCCCAATCTGAGCACTAGGTCGTTGATTTGACATCTGATTCACCATCTAAAAGGCCGAATTCGCTGTTACTAAATCGGTAACAGTACTCATATTTGCCATTTTTTGCCCACAGGCCTTGCGATGGTGCCGGGATCCGCACCCTGTCGGGTTTGAATCCCGGCGTTGAGGCAGAAAAAAGCCCGTCACCGCGAGGGCAACGGGCTTCTCGATTTAAATGGTGCCCCCAGCGGGATGTCCGCGTGCGGCTGGCGCCGCCCGCTTTCGCTGCGTCGCTCCGCTCCTTGCGTGCTGCGCTGGAAAACGCTTGCGCGTTTCCTCAGCTCCGCACCCTGTTGGGTTCGAATCCCGGCGTATGGGTAGCAAAAAGCCCGCTACCGAATTGGTAACGGGCTTCTCAGATTCTGTGGTGCCCCCAGCGGGATTCGAACCCGCGATATCCACCTTGAAAGGGTGGCGTCCTTGGCCGCTAGACGATGGGGACAGCGGGAAAGAGTATAGCAGACTTTTTTGCCGGCGCGTATATCGTTGCCAAACTGGAAAACCACCACACAGGAGCCGACTCTCTATCCCGGTTTTCAAATATCTCAATCTGTAACATCTGAGTGGGTAAATCGGCTCTACCTGTTACAGATCGAGACAAACGACGGGTGTCGGGACGAACGTCTCAATCTGTAACAGTACAACGACTTTTAACGGTCTAGATGTTACAGATCGAGACAAACTACCGTGGCGGGTCAAAACCACCACAAAGGCGCCTGTCTCTTTCGTCGTGGTGGGGTGCTAGGGGAGGAGCTTCATGGCGGCATCGTGAGCGGCGTGCTCGTAGGTGTCGTCGAGGGGCTTGAGCGGTAGCAGAGCTGTGGCCTGCGCATCGCCGCGGCGCTCGAGGGCGTGGGCAATGAGCCAGTCGGCGAGTTCGGGGTTCTTGGGCAGTGCCGGTCCGTGCAGGTACGTGCCGATGACGCCCTTGTAGATGAGACCCTCAAAGCCATCATCGCCGTTGTTGCCGGTGCCCGTGACGACGGACGTTCCGAGCGGCGTGGCATCGGCGTCCAAAAGCGTGCGGCCGCCATGGTTTTCGAATCCCACAAAGGGCTCAGGTGCCAGGTCGGTTTTGACGGCTACGTTGCCGATCAGGCGGTCGGAGCCGCGTACGGTCTCGGCGGCAATGACCCCCAGACCCTCGATGCGATCCTCGCCCATATAGTACGAACGGCCGAGCAGCTGATAGCTGCCACAGATGGCAAGCAGCGAGCCGCCATCCTCAACATAGGCCGCGACCTTGTCTTTTTGGGCGAGCAGCTCGTGTGCCACGGCTAGCTGGTCGCGGTCGGAGCCGCCACCCATCATGACGATATCGGCATCATGCAGATCGAGCACCTCGCCCATGCGGACCTCATCCACGCGAACGGGGATGCCGCGCCAGGCGCAGCGGCGCTCGAGCGCGATAACATTGCCGCCGTCGCCGTAGAGGTTAAGGGCATCGGGATACAGGTAGACGATGCGCAGCGGGCGCGAAAGCTCGACTGGTGCGATGCCGACAGGAAGAGCGCTGCCGTCGGCACGGGCTACGGCGCGCCCGGCAACAGCGTCGGAAGTGGCGCCCTTCAGTCCGTCGAGTTCTTTGACCAGCGGCGGGAAGGCCGTGTAGTTGGCGACGGCGTAGAAGGTGTCATCGGCGGCCTCGTCTGCCACGGCGCCAATTGCCTGCGCGACGTCCGAGATAATCGCGGCATCGATGCCGGCGTACTTGAGGCGCACCTGCATGTCGTGCGCGCGCGTGCCTCCGGCAAAGGCGACAAGACCCGGCGTGTCGGCGATGCGCTCAAAGTCGACGTCGTAGATCCACGATACATCGTGGCCGTCGGCATCGTTGTCGTTGAGGAAGAAAGCGCAGAGTCTGCCGTCTGCCGTCTTGATGGACTGGATTTGTCGATCGAAGCCTACGGGATTCTTGGCCAGGTTGGCCTCGACGGTGCGGCCGGCGATATCCCAGCGCCCCATACGACCACCGGCGGGCACATAGGCATCGAGCGTAGGCTGTAGAAGCGCCGTGTCCACGCCCAACTCGTGCGCGGCAAAGAAGGCGGCGGCAACGTTATAGACCATGTATAGGCCGTTGTAGCGTGTGGCGATGTGCGCGGCTGGCGTGCTGGAATCAGATCCAAACACCAGGTCAAAGCCGTAACCGTCGCAGCCGAGCTCCACGCTCGTCACGCGACGGACAAGCGCAGGACGGGCCCAACCGCACGAGGGGCAATGGTAGGCGCCGAGCTGGCCGTATTGCACGTAGTCATACTCCAGCGGCGCGTTGCACTGCGAGCAAAAGCGCGAGTCGCTAATGCGGTCAGACTCGGTGTTGGTGGCGCCGTCGATGCCAAAGGCAATACTCGCGTTGGGAACGCGCACGGCGATCGCGGCACACAGCGGATCGTCGGCGTTATAGATAAGCGTCGTTGTCGGCGAGAGCTCCAACGCGTGGGCGATGACCTCCTGGGTGTGATCGATCTCGCCGTAGCGGTCTAGCTGGTCGCGGAACAGGTTGAGCAGCACAAAGTACGTCGGCTTGAGCTTGGGCAGGACGCGCACGGTGTAGAGCTCATCGCATTCAAAAACACCCACGCGCTTGCCTCTGCTGGTGTGTTTAAGGCCGCCGCGGGCCTCGAGCAGGGCACCCACCACACCAGGCTCCATATTGTTGCCGGCACGGTTGCACACCACGGTAGCACCGCTGGCAGCAACGGCGTCGGCGATGAGGTTGGAGGTGGTGGTCTTACCGTTGGTGCCGGTGATCACCACGCTGCGGTCGACCAGGCTCGCGAGGTCGCTTAGCAGCTCGGGGTCGATCTTCATGGCGATGCGGCCGGGGAGTACGCCACCCTGGCGCTTGAGGACGGAGCGCAGTCCCCAGCGAGCGATATCGCTCGAGGTGCAGGCAAGAGATGAGCGGAGGTTCATGAAACCGTTCCTAACGTAAACGACATGGTCGGGTCGAGTGCGTCACTAAAATCCATAGCGGCGCGCAAATTCCTGGGCAAGCTGCGACACGTCTTCGCAGGCATTGGCCCAGGGGGCAAAGTCGGGAGTGTCCGAGATAATGCCGTCCGCTTCCCAAACGGCCTGGTGCGAAAGATCCCAGGGATCGCGTGGCTCGGGCCGGCAGGGAAGGTACGGTGTCTGGTACATGGGATTCAGCAAGAAGAACGCGCCGCCCTCGCAGCGGTTGGCGAACTCACGTAGTGCACGCACCGCTGGACGCATCTTGTTCGTTTTGAACAAGAGGATTGTGCGGGCGAGCAGGTACCAGGGGGAGTTCTCGAGTGCATCGGCTCCCACCTGTTCCTCGAGCTGGTGGGCTAGGGCAAAAAAGCCGTCCTGATCTTCCAAGCGAGCGAGGGCGAGCAGCACGGTGCCTGCGGCTCGGGTGGGATAGCCTTCTGCCTTAAGGACGCGGCGGGCGTAGTCGGCGGCAGCACGGTAGCGAGCGCTCGCCATGCACAGCTGCGAGATAGCCTCGAGCGTGTGGAGCCACCCGATAAGAGCCGGCTCGTTCACGGTGAGATCTGCCGCTGTCACGCCGTCCGTCAAAACCTTGTTGGCCCAGTAGTGTGGGGCCTCCATATCGAACCCGGGCACGCTTTGCTGCAGGTAATCGGCCGTGGTCACCTCGAGCTTCATCAGGTCGCCCAGGCAGGCGTCAACGGGCGTGTCGGCCAGGATGATGGCGAGCAGCTGCGCGTCGACGGCCAGTGCATCGACGCGGACAATCTTGAGCAGCTCGTCGCGCATGTCGTCGAACAGGCGATTGCGCGTCTGCTCGAACTCCTCGTCGCTGCCCATGTCCTCGATGCGATGGAGCTCGTCGAGCAGGTGGCGATGAACACCGGCATAGGACAGCAGCGCCTGGGCATGCTCGGACTGCGCATACTTTTGGGGATTCGCGCTAATGTCGTTATGGACAAGCTCGCGTGCTGCATCGGTGAGTTCGGGGTGCGACGCAACGTAGGCGCGCTCCAGGTAGGCGGGGATGTAGACGCTCGGATCCATTAGAGGTCTCCTCCCTTAAACGGCAAGCCCTGCTCGGCCGCCCGCAGGATGCGCTCGTCGATCTGGGAACGCACGATGTCGTTGGTGGCGACCCAGGCGGCAAAGCTGGCGTTGTCGGGAGCGCCCAGGCCCTCCTGCAGTATCGGCGTCGCCTCGGACAGCGCAAGGACAAGCTCGTCGGTGGAGCCCACGCCCACGTTAACGCGGGCATAGACGCCATCGGGAAACTCGGTTTGGAAGTAGAGCGCCTCGGCGGCGTGGGGGCACGAACGCACAAGGATACGCAGGTAGTGTTCGGCACCCTCGTAGTCCAGCTCGCGCCAGGCTGCGCTCATCAGTGCGATGAGCGTCCACGGGTCCAAGTCGCGCTCTGCATCCTTGGGACGGCGGCGCAGCGGGGTATTCGCGAGGTACGGCACGGAGTGAGCGGAGCGAAAGCGCTTGAGCTCCTCGGCGGGGTATTCGAGCTTTGCCATGGCGAGCATCGCAGTATGGCGGACGCCGGCGGGGTCGTTGGGCGCAAAGTCCAGGCTGCGATTCGCGGCTTCGAGCGACATGCGATAGCGGCCGCTAATGAGGGCGCGCGACGCAAGGGCGGCAAGCCAGCGCAGGTAGGGGCGGCGCATAAGGTCGCCAGCGGCCTCGCGCTCGTAGGGGTCCTGCGCCGAGGCGATCTTGAGTGCCAGGTCGTGCTCCACCTCGTCGCACTTGGACACCAGATACTGCACGTATTCCTCGTTGGATTCGGCGGTGAGCGCCGTCAGCATGCGCTGGGCATCCCAGTTGGCCGGATCGAGTGCGGCTGCCTCGCGGAGCATGTTCTCGGCAGCTGCCTCTTCCTGCTCTGCCTGGGTATCGTCAGGGATAAAGGGAATGCGGTAGTCGACAGCCTCGACCACCTTGGCAATGAGATGCCCGGCGCGGTCGCGGTCGTGCACGATGAGCGGCGCGGGGTTGCGGGTGAATTGTTCCATCAGACGCTCTACGGCGGGGCCGTCGGTGAGTGGAATATTGTCGCGGCGCAAGGCCTCAAGAACGAGGCGATGGCAATCCTCTTGAATGGGATCGAATGCCATGGGGCCTCCTTTGCTGCGGTTAGGGTTCAAATGTCTCTATATAAGGTTCTAGTTTACCCGCATGTGGCACACCGGGGGTGCCGCACTTGGACATGCACCTTTGCACCACGAAGACGGATGTCGCACAAATGTCGGCACCCTGGACGACCGAGTGGTATCACGGTGCCGCAAACGGTCGATTTTTGGCGGCGAACGGGGCGCATTTTGGAGGGGCACAGTCCTGCCCGGGATATGTGGTCAACCTTGATAAAACGTTTGCCCAGCTTGGGAGTATGAATGCCCCACAAGGGTCTTCAGGGATAGAAAAAACGTTTCATCATTGTCGGCTTTAGGTGAATAACTGACCAACCAGAACGGTAGAATAGTGTTTGTCTGAGCGTTGAGACGTTTAGACATCGCGCATTGTCATCGCCGGCAACGCGCAAAACGGTCCTAACGGAGCCAATCGGGTGCTCCGTTATATACGCAAGTCTATGAGGGGCTTGTTTAGGAGGCACAGTATGGGACGTTTTACCAATCCTCGCGATCTGTACTTTGGTGAGGGCGCTCGCCACGAGGTGAAGAACCTCAAGGGCAAGAAGGCCATCATCGTTTCTGGCGGCAGCTCTATGCGCCGCGGCGGGTTCCTGCAGGACGTCGAGAACGACCTTAAGGAAGGCGGTTTCGAGGTCAAGCTGTTCGAGGGCGTCGAGTCCGACCCGTCCATCGAGACGGTCATGAAGGGCGCCGAGGCCATGCGCGAGTTCGAGCCCGACTGGATTATCGCCATCGGTGGCGGCTCGCCCATCGATGCCGCTAAGGCCATGTGGGTCTTCTACGAGTATCCCGAGGAGTCCTTCGATAACATCATCCAGCCGTTCAGCTTCCCGGAGCTGCGTCAGAAGGCTCATTTCTGCGCCATCTCCTCTACCTCCGGCACCGCTACCGAGGTCACCGCGTTCTCCGTCATTACCGACTACGCCAAGGGCATCAAGTACCCGCTGGCCGACTTCAACATCACCCCTGATGTCGCCATCGTCGACCCCGAGCTCACCTACACCATGCCCGCCAAGCTGTGCGCTCACACCGGCATGGATGCTCTGACCCACTGCATGGAGGCCTACGTTTCCACCTGCGCCTCTATGTTCACCGACGCCAACGCCCTGCACGGCATCCGCGAGATCGTCGAGTGGCTGCCCAAGTCCTATGCTGGCGACCATGAGGCCCGTCAGCACATGCACGAGGCTCAGTGCATCGCCGGTATCGCCTTCTCCTCGGGCCTGCTCGGCATCGTTCACTCCATGGCTCACAAGACCGGTGCTGCCTTCGAGAACGGCCACATCATCCACGGTGCCGCTAACGCCATGTACCTGGGCAAGGTTATCCAGTGGAACTCCAAGGACCCGCGTGCTGCTGAGCGTTACGCTTACGTGGCCAAGGAGATCCTGCACCTTCCCGGCGAGACCAACGAGGAGCTCATCGCTGCGCTCGTCCAGAAGATTCGCGACCTCAATGACCAGCTCAACATTCCGCAGTCCATCAAGGATTACGCGAATGGTGGCGTGAAGGTCGACGCCGAGAACCCGCAGATGGTTTCCGAGGAGGAGTTCCTCGCCAAGCTGCCCGAGATCGCTGCGAACGCCGAGACCGACGCCTGCACGCCCGAGAACCCGCGTGAGACCAAGGCTGCCGACTTCGAGAAGATCCTCAAGGCCTGCTACTACGACACCGACATCGATTTCTAATCGACTCTTGTTATCGTAACGAGGGGCTCCGCACGTATCCGTACGGAGCCCCTTTCTTTTTTCTTTTAGAGAATGGGATAGTTATGGCTGCAATTTTCAATAGCCCCAGCAAGTACATCCAGGGTCCGGACGAGCTCGCCAAGCTCGGCTCCTATGTCGAGCCGCTCGGCGCTAAGGCCCTCGTCATCGTGACGCCTTCGGGCAAGAAGCGCGTCGGTGCCAAGATCGAGGGTGGTTTTGCCGAGGCTAAGGCCGAGCTGCTGTTTGAGGACTTTAACGGCGAGTGCTCCAAGAGCGAGGTCGATCGCCTGGTTGCGCTCGCGCGCGACAACGGCTGCGACATCATCGTCGGCGTCGGTGGCGGCAAGATCCTCGACACCGCCAAGGCCGTCGCCTACTACCTGGAGTCCCCGGTCATCATTTGCCCCACCATCGCTTCGACCGATGCCCCGTGCTCGGCGCTCTCCGTGCTCTATACCGATGACGGCCAGTTCGATAAGTACCTGTTCCTTAAGGCGAACCCCAATATCGTTCTTATGGATACGACGGTTATCGCGGCGAGCCCGGTACGCCTGACGGTGGCAGGTATGGGCGATGCGCTCGCAACCTACTTTGAGGCCCAGGCGACGCACGATGCCGACGGTGGCACCTGCGCTGGTGGCAAAGGCGGCATGGCCGGTCTGGCGCTTGCCAAGCTCTGCTACGAGACGCTTATGGCCGATGGCGTCAAGGCCAAGGTCGCGCTGGAGAAGGGTGCGCTCACGCCTGCCGTCGAGCATATCATCGAGGCCAATACGCTGCTTTCGGGCATTGGCTTTGAGAGCTCGGGCCTTGCTGCTGCTCATGCCATCCACAATGGCCTGACGATGCTGCCCGAGTGCCACGGCATGTATCACGGCGAGAAGGTCGCCTTTGGCACCATCGTTCAGCTGGTACTCGAGGATGCTCCGACTGAGAAACTCGAGGAAGTCTTGGGCTTCTGCATTGAGCTGGGCCTGCCGGTCACGATGAAGGAACTTGGCGTTGCCGAGCTTACGCGCGAGCAGGCCATGATTGTTGCCGAGGCCGCCTGCGCGCCCGATGACACCATGTGCAACATGCCGTTTGAGGTGACGCCCGAGATGGTCGCAAACGCCATCCTGGGTGCCGACGCGCTGGGTCACTACTACCTTATGGATGAGTAAATCAAGCTAAGGAAGGGGCAAAGCCAGCAGACGGCTGTGCCCCTTTTTGCTATGGTGCAAACCAACCTGACCCCATCGCACCAAGTTGGTGCAAAGGGGTCAGGTTACTTTGCACCAATCGTTGTTTGATGAAGGGCGGATTCTCGTATGGCGCTTCCTATGGTTTACGGTGGTCCTGGCCGGTATGTTCAGGGGCCGGGCGAACTTTCGCGTCAGGGCAGGTATTTGTCATGGTTGGGCTGCGCTGCCTATGTCTTGTTTGACCAGGGCACCGAGGATCGGCTGTGCAGGCAGATCGTCGATGGATTTCTGGATGAAGATCTAAGCGAGCCGTTCTTTAAGATTTACAACGGTCCGTGTACGGAAGATGCCGTTGTCGAAATGGCCAAGGAAGCCCGGGCCGAGTATTGCGACATGGTGGTGGGCATTGGCGGCGGCAAGATGCTCGATATCGCAAAGGCCGTTGCGTTTTATGCTGAGCTGCCGTTGTGCGTATGTCCCACGGCGGCCTCAATGGATGGTCCGTGCAGCGCGATTTCGGTGTTGTATCACGAGGACGGGTCGTTCGACCGCTACCTGATGCTCGAGAAGAATCCAGACCTGGTCGTGGTCGATACCAACGTGGTCGCGGCGGCCCCACTGCGTATGACGGTCGCTGGTATGGGCGATGCGCTGGCAACGTACTTCGAGGCGCGTTCGTGCGCCGCGGCGAGAGGTGCGAACGAGCACGGTGGCGCGCCGGGGCACTTGGCACTGGTCGCGGCACGTGCCTGCTACGACACGCTTATGGAATGCGGCGTCGCTGCCAAGCGCGATCTCAAAAAGGGGCGCACATCGCCGGCGGTTGAGCGCCTGATCGAGTGCAACATCCTGCTTTCGGGTGTTGGTTTTGAGAGCGGTGGCTTGGCGTTGGCGCATGCCATCGCCAACGGGCTGACGATTCTGCCCGAGTGCAAGGCCATGCATGGTGAGGCCGTGGCATTTGGTCTGGTGGTGCAGCTGCGCCTGGAGCGTGCGCCCGAGCTTGATCAGGTGCTCGAGTTTTGCCAGCGCGTCGGTCTGCCGACGACGCTTGAGGAGCTGGGGCTTGATGAGATTACCGATGCCGATTTGCTGAGCGTTGCCGACGCAACTTTTAAGAACGAGCGCAACATGGCCAACGAACAGACAAAGGTGACCAGGCAAAAGCTCGTGCAGCTCATGTGCGAGGCATAGTTTGGCGCTTGATTGGCCTTGTGCAATCGAGGCGGCGATAGGCCATGGGCTATTTGCCGCAAAGATGCGCCGCGTGTAATTTGCCCGAGGCGTGGGCCGATAGCGTATCATTATCTCTTGCTTGTTTGCACTGCTCAGGGAGGGGCCGCGCATGGCGCAGGAACACGATCTGTTTGATGACATTATCGAGATCAGCAAGGGTTTCGACTTTCTTAAAAACCCGCTTGGCGGTGTGACCGATGCACTCGATCCATTGGGGCCGCAGTGGAATCCCGCCGACTATAAGGAGCGCCCACGCGGAAACACGATTCCGTGCTTGACCTGCAAAAACGAAAAGAGTGGCTGCACCGCGTGCATGGACGTGTGCCCGGTCAACGCCATCGAGGTCGAGGAAGATGCCATCGAGATCCTCGACAGCTGCCGTAAGTGCGGCCTGTGCGCCGCTGCTTGCCCGACGGAGGCGATCATCTCTCCGCGTCTTGCACCCAAAAACCTGTATGACGACATTGTCTCGGCGGCTACAAGTCACGAGACCGCCTACGTTACCTGCACGCGCGCCCTTAAGCGCATGCCGCGCGAGAACGAGGTCGTCGTTGCCTGCGTGGGCGATATTACAGCCGAGACCTGGTTCTCGGTGCTGGCCGACTATCCCAACGTGAGTGTGTATCTGCCGCTGGGCGTGTGCGATAAATGCCGCAACACCGGTGGCGAGGACATGCTGGGCGAGGCGATTGCGAAGGCCGAGGAATGGGCTGGTACGGGTATGGGCCTGGAGGTCGACCCCAAGAGCCTCAAATGCCATAAGCGCCGCGAGTACGAGCGCAAGGAATACATGGAAAAGATCGCCCGCACCACGGGCCTGACGGTGACCAAGCTCAACCCGGCGACGGCGGCACTGGCTTCGGTGACGCAGAAGCTCAAAGCCCATCGCCATCAGATCACCCAGCTGGAGCGCACGCTCAACACCATGTGCGGCACCACGACGACCAAGCGTCGCCGTTCGCTCACCCATGGGCGCCAGCTGGTACTCTCGACGCTGCAAAACCACCCCGAGCTTGCCCAGAACATGCAGGTGAGCACGCCGGAGTGCGATTTTGACAAGTGCACGTCGTGCGGCGAGTGCGTCAACGTGTGCCCCACGTCCGCCTGCGATTTGGTGGGAAGCGGTCGCTTTGCACTGGAGTCCACGTATTGTTTGGGTTGCGGAGCCTGCGTCAAGGTTTGTCCCGAACATGCGCTCAAGCTGGTCGAACACGATGCGTCCAATCTGGTCGTCGTCGATCCCGAGGCCGAGGAAAAGGCCGCCCAGAAGGCGAAGGCTCACGAGGAGGCCGAGAAGGTCAAGGCCGAGGCAAAGGCCAAGCTCGATAAGATGCTCGATCAGGTGGAAAAGCTCGCAGACTAGTCAGCGACCCCTATCTCTGCTTCATTTGCGCCGCCGTGGCGTCCGGGTTCGCCTGGATGCTGCGGCGGCGCTATACTTATGCAGTTTGAAGTACCTGTATCAAAAGGAGCTGTCGTGTCCCTTTCCATCGGTATCGTGGGCCTGCCCAACGTGGGCAAGTCGACGCTGTTCACCGCGCTTACCAAAAAGACCGGCCTTGCCGCCAACTACCCGTTCGCCACGATCGACCCCAACGTGGGTATCGTCGATGTGCCCGATAGCCGCCTGCAAAAGCTCGCCGACATCGTCAACCCGGGTCGCATTGTGCCGGCTACGGTCGAGTTCGTCGACATCGCAGGTCTGGTGAAGGGCGCTAACGAGGGCGAGGGTCTGGGCAACCAGTTCTTGGCAAACATCCGCGAGACCGACGCCATCTGCGAGGTCGTGCGCTACTTTAAGGACCCCAACGTCATGCGTGAGGTGGGCCGCACCGGCGAGTTCGTCGATCCCGCCGGCGATGCCGACACCATCATGACCGAGCTCATCCTGGCCGACATGGGCACGCTCGAGAAGCAGCTGCCCAGGCTCGAGAAGGAGGCCAAGCGCGACAAGGAGCTCATGCCCAAGTTTGAGGTCGCCAAGCGTCTGCTTGCCTGGCTCAACGAGGGCAAGCGCGCCGCATCCATGGAGATGACTGACGAGGAGCGCGCCGCCGCCAAGGGCCTGTTCCTGCTCACCATGAAGCCCATCCTGTATGTGGCCAACGTGGACGAGGATATGCTCAACGAGGACCTGGCGCCCATCGATGGCGTCAAGCCGCTGCCGATCTGCGCCAAGATTGAGGCCGAGCTTTCCGAGCTCGATCCCGAGGACGCTGCCGACTACCTGGAGAGCCTGGGCCTGGAGCAGCCCGGCCTGGACGTGCTCGCGCAGGCCGCCTACAAGCTGCTTGGCCTGCAGTCGTTCTTTACGGCTGGTGAGATGGAGGTCAAGGCCTGGACGGTTCGTCAGGGCGCAACCGCTCCGCAGGCCGCCGGCGTCATCCACACCGACTTTGAGCGCGGCTTTATTAAGGCCGAGGTCATTGGCTACGACGATTACATCGAGCTCGGTGGCGAGCAGGGCGCCAAGGCCGCCGGCAAGCTGCGTATCGAGGGCAAAGAGTATGTCATGGCCGATGGCGACGTCGTGCACTTCCGCTTTAACGTGTAAGGACGACGCATATGTTTAAATATGGCAAAAAAGCTGGCTACATGGGTATTGCACTGCTCGTGCTTGCGGTGATTCCGCTGGTGGTCGCAGCGTGCGTTATCCCCAACATTGGTCCCGAGGTGGCAACAAAGTTTAATGCCGCCGGCGAGGTGACGCGCTGGGGCAAGAGTTACGAGTTGCTGGCACTGCCGGTGCTCAATCTGCTGCTGAGCGTGGCGACGTACTTTACGGCAGGACGCCAGGCTAAAAACAATGATGACTCCGCCGCCATGGCGCGCATCGTGTGCGAGCGCTACCTGCGTAACGGTTGCATCACGGGTGTGTTCCTTAACGTGGTCAACGTTTACTTTATGTACTCGGCGATTACCGGAACGGGCTTTGGCTTTGGTTTCTAGCCTGTCCTTTTAGGCAACGAGCCTGCACGCATATTCAAGGGCTGCTGCGAGGCCGCCGCTCGATCGTGGTTTAAAGACCATGTCGGCGGCGGCCTCGTTTTCGTATCCGGCGCCGCGAAGGGCGAGTGCGATACCGGCTTCCAGGAGAAGGGGCAGACCACGTTGGCTGGTTGCGATTACGGCAGCCTGATTGAGCGAGCAGCTGTGCGCTTGGCATTGGATGGCAAGTTCACCTTGCGCCGGGCAAGGGACCAGAACGGCGGCGACGCGACTTGATAGCAATGCAAATGCTGTGCGCTCATCGGGCGAAAGGCATTCGGCTTCAACGACGACGAGCTTGGGCGGTGCGCTGTTTGTGCGAAGCATGGCTCGGTACATGCGGACCGAAGAACCCGACATAGAAAACTCCTGTGTATTCGTTTAAACGTAAACTATAGTTTACGTTTTTGTTCAGCTCCATTTCAAACTCGGCTGCATGGACGAACGTGCGAAACAGATTCTTGGCAAGCGAGTCGAGCAGACGCGCAGGGACCTTGGTATCTCCAAGGTCGATTTTTGTGTGGCGACAGGAATCAGCCGACCCTACCTCGACCGAATCGAAGACGGGACGGCAAATTTCACGCTCAAGGTTCTATTTAAGATCGCGCCCGCACTCGGCATGACGGTATCAGAGCTTCTCGAGGGCATCGAATAGGGGATACCCGTCGACAACTGAATTACGCCATCGGGATGCGGTCGTGGTTGACTTGGCTGTAGAACAGGCGCTGGATCTCGGCGGCATCGCGTGACTGGCCGAGCGCCCACATGGTCTTGGCCACGAGCGTCTCGGTGGTCATGTCGTCGCCGCGCAAAATGCCCGGATGATCGGCGTAGGCACGGCCGACCTCATAAACACCCAGGTCAAGGCCCTCTTCGGGGACCTGCGTGGTCATAACGACGGTGCGGCCCGAATCGACCCAGCGGAAAATCGCCTCTTGGAACGACTCGCCCGACTCGCCAAACTCGGGGATACCGCCAATGCCAAAGGTCTCAAGGATTACAGCGTCGTAGCTATCGGCAAGGGCGTCCAGAATGCCTGGGTTCACGCCGGGCGTGAGCTTAAGGACAAACACGCGCGGGTCGATGCTGTCGTAGAAACGCACCGGGTTTTCGCCCTGATGCGTGCCGTGAAGCCCGTTGCGCACGATGCGGTCGTTGCGGATATAGGCGATGGGCGGATAGTTGACGCTAATGAACGCGTTAAAGCTCATGGTGCGCTGCTTGCGGGCACGCGTGCCGGCAATGGCGACGCCGCCAAACACGATCGAGACGTCGTGCGAGTGTTCGTCGAGCGCATAGAGCAGGCTCTGGTACAGGTTGAGCTTGGCGTCGGTAAAGGGATTGCCCATGGGCTTTTGCGAGCCGGTGAGTACGATAGGCTTGGGGCTGTCCTGAATCAGATAGGAAAGCGCCGCCGCGGTGTAGCTCATGGTGTCGGTGCCGTGCAGAATCACGAAACCGTCGTGGTCGGCATAACCCTCGACGATGACGTCGCGGATACGCATCCAGTCACTGGGGCGCATATTGGTGCTGTCGATGTTCATGGGCTGCACGACGTCGAGCTCGCAGAGGCCCGAGATCTCGGGGACGCTCTGGGCAAGCTCCTCACCGGTCAGGGCGGGGGAGAGGCCGTTGCCGTCCTCGGTCGATGCGATGGTGCCGCCCGTGGCGATGAGAAGGATGCGCTTCATGCTGGTATTCCTATCGTATTTGCCGCCGCAGAGGCGGAGTCGTTCGGCAGTATTGTGGCACAGGGCGTCCAATGTTCAAACGTATTACATCATCTGTAACGTTTGGTAACACTTCAATCGCCGTCAAATAGGGCCCAGGTCGTGCGTTTGCCGTGCGCTGATGGCTGCGAGGGACGAGAAACCCCATATAACGTGTACACTATGAAAGCTATTTTCGTTTATTCGCGCGGGTGGGCACCGGCTCCCCGCCAACAAGAGGGGGAAACCATGGATCAAAAGGCTTCCGCAAAGGTCCTCGTACTCGACTTTGGTGCGCAGTACGGTCAGCTCATTGCCCGTCGCGTCCGCGACCTCAACGTGTATTCCGAGATCGTTCCCTGCGACATCTCGGCCGATGAGATTCGCGAGATGAACGCCTCTGCGCTCATCCTTTCCGGCGGCCCGGCTTCTGTGTACGCCGAGGACGCTCCGTCCATCGATCCCGCCATCTTTGACCTGGGCCTTCCCGTCCTGGGCTTTTGCTACGGCCATCAGATCACGGCCGTGACGCTCGGCGGCAAGGTCGGTCACTCCGAGGTGGGCGAGTACGGCCGCGCCACTATTACGCGCACTGCCGGCGCCAAGCTCTTTAACTCCACGCCCATGGAGCAGACCGTGTGGATGAGCCACCGCGACGCCGTGTCCGAGGTGCCCGAGGGCTTTACCGTTACCGCCAGCACCGACGTGTGCCCGGTTGCCGCCATGGAGTGCGTCGAGCGCAAGATTTTCACCACGCAGTTCCACCCCGAGGTCAAGCACTCCGAGTACGGTCAGCAGCTGCTGAGCAACTTCTTGTTTGAGATCTGCGGCCTGGAGCCCAACTGGAGCATGGACAACCTGGTCGAGACCATGACGGCCGAGTTCCGCGAGAAGGTCGGCGACGACCGCGTGATTCTGGCCCTGTCCGGCGGCGTCGACTCCTCGGTCTCCGCGTACCTGCTGCTGCAGCAAGGGTATAAGGTGGAAGGCCTGTTCATGAAGAACTGGGAGGAAGACGACGGCGAGGAGTACTGCACCGCCGCCGCCGACCTTGCCGATGCGCAAGCGGTCTGCGATAAGCTGGGCATTGAACTGCACACCGTTAACTTTGCCGCCGAATATTGGGACAACGTCTTTGAGCTCTTCCTGGAAGAGTACAAAGCTGGCCGCACGCCGAACCCGGATATTCTGTGCAATAAAGAGATCAAGTTTAAAGCCTTCCTCGAGTTTGCCGCCGAAGACCTCGGCGCCGACTACATCGCCACCGGGCACTATGTGCGCCGCGCCGATGTCGACGGTAAAAGCCAGCTGCTGCGCGGCCTCGACGGCAACAAAGATCAGAGCTACTTCCTCTATACCCTTAGCCACGAACAGATTGCCCAGAGCCTGTTCCCGGTGGGTGAGCTGGAAAAACCGCAGGTGCGTAAGATCGCCGAAGAGCTGGATCTGATCACCGCGAAGAAAAAAGATTCCACCGGCATCTGCTTTATCGGCGAGCGTAAATTCCGCGATTTCCTTGGCCGCTATCTGCCGGCGCAGCCGGGCAAAATCCTCACCGTCGACGGCGAGGAGATCGGTACCCATCAGGGGCTGATGTACCACACCCTGGGCCAGCGTAAAGGGCTGGGTATCGGCGGCACCAAAGAGGGTAGCGAAGATCCATGGTACGTGGTCGATAAAGACGTTGAGAATAATATTCTTATCGTCGCCCAGGGCCATGACCACCCGCGCCTGATGTCCGTCGGTCTGATTGCCCAACAGCTGCACTGGGTAAACCGTGAACCGCTGCAGGGCACCCTGCGCTGCACGGTGAAAACCCGCTATCGCCAGACCGATATCCCCTGCACCGTTACCGCGCTGGATGAAGACCGTATCGAAGTCCGCTTCGATGAGCCGGTCGCGGCGGTGACCCCGGGCCAGTCCGCAGTGTTCTATTTAGGGGAAGTGTGCCTCGGCGGCGGAATTATTGAACAACGACTGCCTCTGCAGTCCTGAACGCGCGTTATTTCCGCCGGGACGAACCGCCCTGGCGGCTGACAAGGAGTATGTGTGGCGAAGAATTACTATGACATCACCCTGGCGCTGGCTGGCGTTTGCCAGGCGGCGCGACTGGTTCAGCAACTGGCGCATCAGGGACATTGCGACAGCGATGCCCTGCATGTGTCGCTGAACAGCATCATCGACCTCGATCCTGAGTCGACGCTGGCGGTGTTCGGTGGCAGTGAAGCCAATCTTCGCCTCGGTCTTGAAACGCTGCTCGGGGTGCTCAATACCAGCAGCCGTCAGGGCCTCAATGCGGAACTCACCCGCTATACCCTGAGCCTGATGGTGCTGGAGCGCAAGCTCGCCGCCAGTAAAGGGGCGATGGACACGCTCGGCAGCCGCATCGCCGGCCTGCACCGTCAGCTGGAACACTTTGACCTGCAGTCCGAAACGCTGCTCAGCGCCATGGCGGGCATCTATGTCGATGTGATAAGCCCGCTGGGGCCGCGTATTCAGGTGACCGGCTCCCCTGCCGTGCTGCAAAGCCCGCAGGTGCAGGCGAAAGTTCGCTCAGCGCTGCTGGCAGGTATTCGCGCCGCGGTGCTCTGGCATCAGGTGGGCGGCGGACGTCTGCAGCTTATGTTTTCCCGTAATCGTCTGGTTAACCAGGCAAAGCAAATTCTTGCTCATTTAACCCCGGAGTTGTGATCTATGGAATTATCCTCACTGACCGCCGTTTCCCCTGTAGACGGCCGCTACGGCGATAAAGTCAGCGCGCTGCGCGGTATCTTCAGCGAATTCGGTTTGCTGAAATTCCGCGTTCAGGTGGAAGTACGTTGGCTGCAAAAACTGGCCGCCCACGCAGCGATCAAGGAAGTTCCTGCTTTTGCTGCCGACGCAAACGGTTTCCTTGATAAAATCGTCGCCGATTTCAGCGTTGAAGACGCGGAGCGCATCAAAACCATCGAGCGCACCACTAACCACGACGTGAAAGCGGTAGAGTATTTCCTGAAAGAAAAAGTCGCTGACGTCGCCGAGCTGCACGCGGTATCAGAGTTTATTCACTTCGCCTGTACGTCTGAAGACATTAATAACCTCTCCCACGCGCTGATGCTGAAAACCGCCCGCGACGAAGTGGTTCTGCCTTACTGGCGCAAGCTGATTGACGCGGTAAAAGATCTGGCGACCCAGTATCGCGATGTGCCGCTGCTCTCCCGTACCCACGGCCAGCCGGCAACGCCGTCCACCATGGGTAAAGAGATGGCGAACGTCGCCTACCGTATGGAGCGGCAGTATCGTCAACTGAACCAGGTGGAAATCCTCGGTAAAATCAACGGCGCGGTGGGTAACTACAACGCCCACATCGCCGCCTACCCGGAAGTCGACTGGCATCAGTTCAGCGAAGAGTTCGTTACCTCGCTGGGTATTCAGTGGAACCCGTACACCACGCAGATCGAGCCGCATGACTATATCGCTGAGCTGTTTGACTGCATCGCGCGCTTCAACACCATTCTGATCGACTTCGATCGCGACGTGTGGGGCTACATCGCGCTCAACCACTTCAAACAGAAGACCATCGCCGGGGAAATCGGCTCCTCCACCATGCCGCACAAGGTGAACCCGATTGACTTCGAAAACTCCGAAGGCAATCTCGGCCTGGCCAATGCGGTCATGCAGCACCTGGCCAGCAAACTGCCGGTTTCCCGCTGGCAGCGCGACCTGACCGACTCCACCGTTCTGCGTAACCTCGGCGTGGGCATCGGCTATGCGTTGATCGCCTATCAGTCCACCCTCAAAGGGATCAGCAAGCTGGAGCTGAACCAGGATCGCCTGCTGGACGAACTGGATCACAACTGGGAAGTACTGGCTGAGCCGATCCAGACCGTGATGCGTCGTTACGGTATCGAAAAACCGTACGAGAAGCTGAAAGAGCTGACCCGCGGCAAACGCGTGGACGCGGAAGGGATGAAGCAGTTTATTGACAGCCTCGCCCTGCCGGAAGAGGAAAAAGTGCGTCTCAAAGCGATGACCCCGGCCAACTATATCGGTCGGGCAACCACCATGGTTGACGAGCTGAAGTAATCGCCCAGCCCCTCTTTCCGCCGGAAAGAGGGGCGTTTTATCGCCGGAAAGGGATCAGATCCAAACGTCGTTCACCGCCGTCCGCTCGCCGCCCTCGTGGCCGGTATTCAACACCCCGCGCGGCTCAATCAGCATCAGCTTCGCTTCCGTCTCCGCCGAGGTCTTATGTTCCACCCCGCGCGGCACGACGATCATCTCCCCGGCCTTCACCAGCACATGCCCGTCGCGGAAGTCCACGCGCAATACCCCCTCCACCACCATCAATGTCTCATCGGTTTCCGGGTGGCTGTGCCAGATAAAGTCGCCGGCGATGCGCACGACCTTGAACTGATAGTCGTTCATTTCAGCCACCACTTTGGGCTGCCATTGTTCGCTGAACAGGGAAAATTTATGAGCAAGATTAACGAGTTGAAACATGGGCTGTCTCCTTATGATAAAGGCAGTCAGCATAGTTCGCCTCGCCGCGGTCACGCTTGAACGATTGTGCAACCTGAACCGCGCTAGCCGCGGATCGCCCGCAGCCAGCGCCCCGGAGAGAGGCCAAAGCGGCTGATAAACTGGCGCGTCATGTGGCTCTGGTCGGCAAACCCCGCGTCGGCGGCAATATCCACCAGACGCTCCCCGGCGCGCATCCGCTGGCGACAAAAATCGAGCCGGCGCATCATGACGTAGCGCCACGGGCTGGTGCCGTACAGCGTTCTGAAATCCCGGCTCAGGCTCCAGCGGTCCCGGCCGCTGACCTGCGACAGGATGTCGAGGGTCATATCCTGCATAAAACAGGCATGGATATACTCCCGGGCCCTCTCCGCCGCCTGATAATCAAACGCCTGGCGACGGGAACGTTGGCCGCCGACAACGGCCAGGGTCTGCGCCAGGTCGTACAGGGCGTCCTCTTCCTCCAGCGGCTCAAAGGTATCCGTGACCGCTTTCAACAGCGGTTGCGCGGCGCGACGTAGCCGTGGATCCGCCGACAAGCCGTCGGGAATAAACGGTAGTGGCCTGCCGCCGAGTATCTTCTGGATCAGCGCCGGTTCGATATAAACCATACGGTAGTGAAACCCCGCCTCGGTGCCCGCCTCGCCATCGTGTATTTCGTCCGGATGAAGCACCATCGTTCCGCCGGGCAGGCTGTGCTGGAGTCCGCCGCGATAGTGAAAGCTCTGCACGCCGGCGATCGTCTGGCCGATGGCGTAGGTATCATGCCGGTGCGGTTCGTAGCCGTGGCCGCCGAA
>URSO01000025.1 GCA_900550415.1 uncultured Collinsella sp. | reverse complement strand
TGCTAGGCGGGCACTTTTACCGGGCGGCTAACCCACACAAACCCCCGAAGAGCCCTTTTTTATCGAACAAATACTTAAGATTTGGGACAAATAAACCTGATTAATTAATCCCGCGTGCGGGCGCTAGGAGCGGGTTTCCATCTTGGCGTGGCACTTGGGGCAGGTGACGCGGATCTTGCCTTTGCCCTTGGGGACGGAGAGCATCTGGCCGCAGTTGGGGCACTTGAGGTATGCCGTAGTTTTGCGACCCTTCCACATCTTCTTGGCCGTGCGCTTGGCGCGCTCAAAGTCTTCCTTGCTCGTTCCAGCCGCGCGCGAGGTGCTGGCTGCTGCAGCGCCGCCGCCCAAGCTGGCGACGAACTTGCCCAAGCCGGGGACGTTCGCGGTCGCGGCGACAAAGGCAGCGTTTTCCTTGCGACGCGCATCGATGTTTTTGGACAGGCCGCGCAGCACGCCAATCACGATCACGGCGATGGCGATCCAGCTGAGCCACTGGATGCGGGCTATCGATCCGATCATCGCGATGACGATGCCGGCAAAGCCCATAACGATGGTGAGCTCATCGGCGCCATTGCGGCCCTTCATAAAGTCATTCATGCAAATTGCCTTTCGTTCGATATGCTGCACGCCTTTATACCCGATTTAGAGCAAGGGGGACAGGTTAATCTGCACCAAGGTGGTGCAAACGTACCTATCCCCGATGCACCAAGATGGTGCAAAGAAGTCTGTCTCCAATGCCCCAATCACTTGGAGAGCTTGTCGACGACGCGTTCGATCTCGGCGAGCTTGGCGGCCTTGAGGTCTTCGTCGCCCGATTCGATTGCCGAAGTCACGCAGCCCTCGATATGTGCCTTGAGCACGTCGGCGTTAATGCGCGCGAGGAGCGCCTGTGTGGCCATAAGCTGCGTGGAAATATCGACGCAGTAGCGGTCCTCCTCGACCATCCGCAGGATGCCGTCGATCTGACCGCGTGCCGTCTTGAGCATGCGGGTCACCGATTTATGGTCTGCCATCATGGCGGGTCCTCGTTTCTGGTCGGGGTGCGCGTGGGTCGTTACGCGGCGGTTACGGACAGGGCGTGAAACTTCTCGCCGGCGCCCTCGACGGCGGCGGCGAGCTGCTCGGCGGTCACGGTGTCGGCACACTCCACCTGGACGGTCTGAGTCTCGTGATCGGCGTCGGCGTCGGTCACGCCGGCCACGTTGAGCAACGCCGTCTCGACGGTGGCGTCGCAGTGGCCGCACATGAGGCCGGAAGTCTTGATTGTGTAACGCATGGGTATTCCTCTCTGTTGTGTCGGCTTTCCCAGGCACCCGACCTTGACCTTCAAGCCGTCGCTCGCGTACCAAAGTACGCGTCGCTCCTCTTTCAGGTCAATCTCTGGCACCTGGAAAACCCGTTCTAAATGGACGTAATAGTGAGCCTATTTTGCCACTTTAGGCTTAAAGGTTCGCAGGCGCAGCGCGTTGGAAACAACACACACGCTCGACAGGCTCATGGCCGCGGCGCCGAACATCGGCGAGAGCTGCCAACCGGTGAGGGGGAAGAACACACCGGCCGCCAGCGGAATGCCGATGCCGTTGTAGAACAGCGCCCAGAACAGGTCCTGCTTGATGTTGCGGATCGTGGCGCGCGAAAGCTCGATGGCGCGGGCGACGTCCATGAGATCGCTGCGCATGAGTACCACGTCGGCGCCCTCCTTGGCGATGTCGGCGCCTGTGCCGATCGCAAGGCCCACGTCGGCGCGCGCCAGGGCGGGGGAGTCGTTGATGCCGTCGCCCACCATGGCGACCTTGCCGCCCGCATCCTGCAGTTCGCGCACGTGGCGCTCCTTGTCGGCGGGGAGGACGTCGGCGATGACCTGCGCACGGTCGAGGCCCACGCGGCGGGCGATGGCCTCGGCCGTCACGCGGTTGTCGCCGGTGAGCATGCGCACGTCGACGCCGAGCGAACGCAGCGCGGCGATGGCCTCGGCGCTCGTCTCTTTGACCTCGTCAGCCACGGCGATGGTACCGACAAGCTCGCTGTTCTTGGCAAAGAACAGCGGTGTCTTGCCTTCGGCGGCGAGCTGTTCGGCAAGGCCCGCGGGCACGGTAACGCCCAGCTCGTCCATCAGACGCACGTTGCCGGCTGCGATGACATTTTGTCCCTCGCGCGCCGTAACGCCACGACCGGGCACGGCGGCAAAGTCCTCGACCATGCGCGCGACAATTCCGCGCGCCTCGCACTCGGCCATAATCGCCTCGGCCAGCGGGTGCTCGCTTGAGCGCTCCAACGCGGCGGCCAGCTTGAGCAGCGCCTTTTCGCTCATGGCGCGCGAGCCGTCAGCACGCGTGGCTACCACGATATCGGTCACGGCAGGCTTGCCGCGGGTGACCGTGCCCGTCTTATCGAGCACCACCGTGCCCACGCTGCGCAGATTCTCCAGCGCTTCGGCGCTCTTAAACAGAATGCCCATCTCGGCGCCCTTGCCGGTGCCCACCATAATGGCGACGGGCGTGGCTAGGCCGAGTGCACACGGACAGCTGATCACCAGCACAGCGACGGCGGAGGTGAGCGCTTCGTTGACGCTTCCGGTCAGTGTCATCCACGCCAAGAAGGTCACGGCCGAGATCACGAACACCACGGGCACGAACACGCCGGCGACCTTGTCGGCCATGCGGGCGATGGGCGCCTTGGTGGCGTTGGCGTCCTCGACAAGCTTGATGATCTTGGCGAGCGATGTCTCGGCACCCACACGCGTGGCGCGGAAGGTAAACGAGCCGGTGCGGTTGACGGTGGCGGCGTTGACGGTGTCACCGGCGGTCTTTTCCACGGGGATGGACTCGCCGGTCAGCGCGCTCTCGTCCACGGCCGAGCTGCCCTCGAGCACCACGCCATCGACGGGGATGGACTCGCCGGGGCGTACGCGCAGGATCTGGCCGGGAAGGATGCTGTCGACGTCGACGGTGGTCTCGCTGCCGTCCTCTGCCACGACGGTCGCGGTCTTGGGCGCCAGGTCGATCAGCGCCTCGATAGCGCCGCCGGTTTTGGACTTGCTGCGCGTCTCGAGGTATTTGCCCACGGTGACGAGCGACAGGATCGTGCCTGCGCTCTCAAAATACAGATTGTCCATGCCCGTCATCATGGCCTCGTGGACCTGACCCGCGGCTAACTGGTCGGCCATGATGAACATGGCGTAGAGCGACCAGGCGATGGAGGCGGTGGCGCCCACGGCGATGAGGGCGTCCATGGTGGGCGCGCCGTGCGCGAGCGATTTAAACCCGTTGATAAAGTACGCGTCGTTGACATAGACGATGGGGATGAGCAGGACGAGCTCGGTGAGGGCGAGCGTCATGCTGTGGGTATGGTCGGTGAAGACGCCGGGCAGCGGCCAGCCAAGCATGTGCCCCATGCCTATGTAGAACAGCGGGATGAGGAATACGATTGAGACGATGAGACGAGTGCGCATGGCAGAGGCGGCGGCCTCCAGTTTTTTGGTGGGCGACTCCATATGGGCGGCGCCGGACCTGGCTTGCGTACTGCCGCTTTGGGCGGCGTCGGTGCCCGTGCTGACGGGTGAGGCCGAGTAGCCAGCGCGATCGACGGCGGTGCAGATGTCGTCGGGAGTGACCTGCGCGGGGTCATAGTCGACCATCATGGAGCCGGCGAGCAGATTGACCGCGACGCTCTCGACGCCGTCGAGCTTGCTCACGGCGCGGTCTACGTGCGCCTGGCAGGCGGCGCAGGTCATACCGCCCACGTCGAACGTATCTTGAGCCATGGCTTCTCCTTTCTGTGGTTTCGTGTCGTAAATGTTAACCTGCCGATACTATACACCCATACCCCCTGGGGGTGTCTAGTGGAGATTGAAATGTATGACATTCTGGTATTGGTCGAGGTGATAGCCAGGTCGGCGGACCGTAGCCGGTCTAATGTCTCAATCTGTAACAACTAGACCCGTTTTTGTCGAGTAACTGTTACAGATCGAGACATTACATCGAGCCACAACTTAACGTCTCAATCTGTAACACCTAAGGATCGTTTTTCCTGCTAGATGTTACAGATCGAGACAGACCGTCCGCGGTCAACTCAAACATCTCGATCTGTAACATCTGGACCGGTTTTTGACCCCTTACTGTTACAGATTGAGATGTTGTCTCGCAGGGTTGGGGTTTTGTCTCGTTCTGTAACATCTAGACCTGTATCTGCCGAGCTAGTGTTACAGATCGAGACAATTGCCGGGGAGGGGTCCCGTCACGGCAAGACGCCCGCCGCCTAGATGCAGAATCCGGGAATCACGCAGGTCCGTTTATCGGGCTTGCTTGCAGACGTGGCGTAATTAAAGACATCGCCGTCGTCGCCCACGCGGTTCATATAGAGCGTGCCCTCGTTCTCCGACGTGTCGGGGCTCGCCGTACGCTCCCACCAACAGACATCCTTGCCCTTCCACTGGCGAATCATCATGCTGTTCGTGGTAAAGGGGCTCACCTTAAGCTCGCGGAACAGCTGGTACTCCTTGCCCTCGCCGTTGTAGATGCCGGATAGGTAATGGCAGTCCTCGCTAAAGTCCTTGGGCGCCTGTCCGCCGCAGAGCTCGACCATGGCGGGCAGCCAAAGGGTCGCGGGCAGCTCGCTCAGGCACGAAGTGCTTTTGGTGGCGCCGACGTTGTTCGAGATCTTCTTGACCGGACTGATAACCGATTGCAGTTCCTTGGGAAGCAGCTTAATGCCGTCCTCATCGAGCCATGTGCGCAGCTCGCAGTCTTCCCAGCCACCGTTGAGCGGGTGCTCTGAGGCATCGTGCTCGGCAATACCTGCGTCAAAGATAAATGACAGACCGGCCTTGCCGTTGGTATCCGCCAGGTCGTCGTGAAGAATGCCCACGAGTTGCGCCCCGACCTCCAGCCCGTTGGTGAGCGTAACGCGCTTGGTGCTCGGGTAGGGAATACGGCCGTCGTCGTCGAGCAGATGATAACGCTTGGCGATCTTGCGAGCTTCGGCGTTGCTCTTCGCCGCCTTAATCTTGAGCGAAATCTCTTGCAGCTGATCCCAGGTGTAGTCGTCAAGTGTACCGCGGATGCCGTCCAGGTAGTCGGGGATGCCGAAGCCATGGGTTGCCGCGCCAACGACGCCGAGTCCCGCAACGACCGCAACGACGCCGCCGATAATAAAGCGACGGCGGGTCATGGCGTCGTGCCGGGCCTGCTCCAGGATCTCTCGTGCGCGCTCGCCGGCGACGTCGACCTTAAGGTGCGTGCCAGAATCGATATCAATTGCGGCCTCGTCTCCTGCACCCTCGCGGTCCTCAGATTCTGCAGCGGGGAGGTATGTCGAGAGCACCTCGAGCATCTGCTGCTCGGTAGGGCGATCGCCCTGTTCGACCGAGATGCCTTTCATGATGATCTGGACGAGCGCTTTGTCGCCCTCGCAGCGCGGCTCGAGCGGCGCCGGCTTGGTCTTGGTCTTTATGAGGTAGAACGAGCCGGTCGCCGCGGCACCCGTCGACTCGACATCGAACGGTTTGCGACCGCTGTAGAGCTGGTACAGAATGCTCGAAAGCGCATAGACGTCGATCGCGGGCGAGCGGCGAAGGGCCGCGATGCCTTCGATATCCTGCGTGAGCATTTCGGGCGCGGCGTATGCGGGCGTGGCAAAGCGCCAGATGTCGGCGCGCCGGGTGATCGTGTCGTCGCCGAGGGCCATGGTCGCGGAGCCCATGTCGATGAGGCAGGGGTCAAAGGAGCAATCGGCAATCTGCTGCTCGAGCGTTCGGCTGGTGGTGCGGAACATGATATTGGCAGGCGACAGGTCGCGATGGATGACCGGATTCACGAGGCCTTGGGTCATCAAGAGCGCGCGAAGTACGGCGTTTCCGACGGCGGCGACCATCTGGGTGGTCAGCCCGCCCGAGGCGTCGTGCGGAAGCAAGGGCAGCGCCTGCTTGAGCGAGGTGCCCTCGACCCACTCCATGAGGATGAGCGGGTCGTTCTCGCACGATCCGTAGCCATAGACGCGCGGAAATCCGCGCAGGTGCGAGACGGTACACAGATGACGGTACTCCTCGAACAGTGCGGCGGTGTTGGCCAGGTGCGCGGCCGATTGCTCGGCGGAGCGGTCGGGGGCTTGGCCGGAAAGGATGGCGTTGTCCTTGAGCAGCTTGACGGCAAAGACCTCGCCGCTCGTGTTGGTCGCGCGCAGCACGTGCCCGATGTTGCCGTTGTTGCGGTGGGCCGTCTGGAGAATAAGCGTCATAAACCGACGCTTGGCGTCGTCCTCGGCGCTGGGGTCGACCGCCACGGCGGTGTCGAACGTGTCAAGACGGATGAGTTTGTCGCCATAGGCGCTATCGGTAGTATCCATGGCGTTCCTTTGTCTAGCATGGGTTGCTGCGCGTATACGTGGGCAGTGTGGATATCGGTAAAGTACCATGATAGCCACACTGCCCACGTATACCGCTGAGTATTGTCGTTTACGACGCAGAAGGTAGAAGACGAAAGACAGACGGCGACCGTCTTTCGATCGCCGTCCGCGCTAGTCCACAATGACAAGGAATGTCGTGTAGAGACCCAGATGGAGCCTGTCACTGTTTTCGATTTCCACTGGGGGATAGATCTTGCCGGGCTCGCGTTGGTCGCGCGGCGGCTCAATCACAATATCGCCGTCGCCCGCGCCCGATTCGAGCACTGTGCCGTTGGTCGACCCAAGGCCCTGGGCGTACCAGCGTCCACCCTCGAGCCAAATGCGGAGATGCTCGCGCGATGCATCAGCGCCTACATCGGTGATGCTGGGCGAAGTTTTGGGCAAGGACCCAATTACCGTGCCGCGCGGATCGCGTGTGAGGGGATGGATTTGCATGTCGGCGCAGTTGTCGGCATGGGTTCTGAGCAGACCGAGGTTGGGGGCGACAGTGCGCGGCTGCTCCAGGCTGCTCATAAAGCCACGTCCGACGGTAGTTTCGGTGGTGCCAAAGTGCCCGCCTGTCTTGCTGTCGCAAAAGCGCTCGACGGTGGCCACGCCTTGGATGGGGTCGGCGAGCGCCCCCGTTGCCACAAAGAGCATAAGGTAAAGCGTACTCTTCTCGCGCACGGCATTGCCGTCAAAGTTGTCGATGTGATTGAGGGCATTTGCATATAGGCGGCTGTCCAACTTGTAGCTGGCGAGAGCCGACATCATTTCGTTGGCGGCCGGGCCGCGATAGTGCTCGGCGATTGCCTGATAGGCGGACTCGCCGCCGCCGAGCTTGCTGCAGATTGCCGCGGAAAGATTGAGCGTGGTGACGGCAAAGTCGCTGTAGATGGCGGGCGCGCACTGGTCAGGCTCGCGATGGACGATGTAACGGGTGAGATACGAGCGGTTGGAAGAGCATTTCTCGAGCAGGGTACTGCCGAGATAAGAGTTTCCATTGATGAGCATTCGGGCGATCTCGAGATGTCTAAGACCGCCGAACGAGCGAATATCGTTATAGAGGACCGAGCAAGGTGTCTCTGCTGCCACGGATACCTCCTTTGATTGCTTCCTAGCCAATATGGCGATAGGAATTAATGGCCCCGGTGGGCGACGTATTAAATGGCTGCGCAATATGTAGCGTAACCAAAGCAACATTATAGGCCACATGTTCGAAATTGCAGGAAGACTGAGAGATTTGGTTTGGACTGGACGGAAATCCCCCTCTGTCTTGATCTATAACAATTAGGACCGATTTTACTCGGTAACTGTTACAGATTGAGACGTTTGTGAACCGTGTCGACCGTTTGTCTCGACCTGTAACACGCAGAGGAAGATTTGCCCTGTAGATGTTACAGATTGAGACAATTGGCCCAGGTCCGCCCCGTCCGCCTCGTCATCTGTGGTTTACGTGGGGGCATACGGAGTGCGGGTATACTAACCGGCGGCGAATCTGCTCCATCGCTTAGAGCTGCTGCGTCTGGACGGCGCGTGATAGGGCTGCCAAAGCGATCGCCAGCGTGCTGAGCAACGTCCTCTCTGTGCGCACCTGTTTTGTATGTATTAGCGCACTACCAAGCACGCCCGCGCGGCCGCATGCTGTGTCCATTGCGCGTGCAGATAAGGAACAACAACATATGCGTAATTCTGTATCCGACGTCACCGACGCCGAGATTCTGGACGAGACCCGCGAGGCCATGACTCAGGCTGCCTTCGACGCGGCCGACGAGGCCAATGCCGCCGAGGCCGTTGAGTCCGCTACCGAGAGCCTGCCCGCCTTTGACGAGCTGGGCCTTTCCGACGAGATGCTTCGTGCCATCGAGAACCTGGGCTACACGGCGCCCACGCCTGTCCAGGCTGGCTCGATCCCCGTGGTGCTCGAGGGCCGCGACCTGCTTGCCGCCGCTCAGACCGGCACCGGCAAGACGGCCGCCTTCTTGCTGCCGACCATGAACAATCTGGAGCACATTGCTCCGCCCAAGCCCGTGCGCGAGCGTAGCGGCCGCAACCGCCGTCGCGGTGCCAAGAAGCCCGAGGGCAACGGCCGCGGCCCTGTGATGCTCGTCATCACGCCCACGCGCGAGCTTGCCCAGCAGATCGACGAGGTCGCGAGCAAGATTGCCGACGTCACCGGCCATGTTGCCGTGACCGTCGTGGGCGGCGTGAGCTACAAGCCCCAGACCGCGGCGCTCAGGTACGGCTGCGACATCCTGGTCGCCACGCCGGGCCGTCTGGTCGATCTGATCGAGCAGGGCGCTTGCCACCTGGACGAGGTCAAGGTGCTGGTGCTCGACGAGGCCGACCGCATGCTCGACATGGGCTTTTTGCCCGCCGTTCGCCGCATTGTGCGCGAGACGCCGGCCGAGCGCCAGACGCTGTTGTTCTCGGCCACGCTTGACGAGGAGGCCGTGGGCGAGATCACCGACCTGGTGAGCGACCCGGCCCGCGTGGAGATCGCGCCTGCCACGTCGACCGCCGACACCGTCGACCAGTTTGTGTTCCCGGTGTCCATCGAGGCCAAGAACAACCTGCTGCCCGAGTTCCTCAAAAAGGAGGGCCCGGAGCGCACTATCGTCTTTATGCGCACCAAGCACCGCGCCGACAGCTGCTGCCGTCGTCTGGAGCGCAAGGGCATCAAGGCCGCCGCAATCCATGGCAACCGCAGCCAGGCCCAGCGCGAGCGCGCGCTTTCGGCCTTCCGCGACGGCACCGTCGACGTGCTGGTGGCAACCGATGTCCTCGCCCGCGGCATCGACATTAGCGATGTGCGCTACGTCGTGAACTTTGACG
Organism: uncultured Collinsella sp.; assembly: GCA_900550415.1. Lineage (GTDB taxonomy): Bacteria > Actinomycetota > Coriobacteriia > Coriobacteriales > Coriobacteriaceae > Collinsella. Next base: position 18,982 of record URSO01000025.1, on the reverse strand, counting down.
TGCCGGCCGAGCCGACCGACTACATCCACCGCATCGGCCGCACGGGCCGCGCCGGCGAGCTGGGCTGGGCCATTACGTTTGTGACCGAGCAGGACGTCGATGAGTTTTACGAGATCGAGAAGCTCATGGACAAGACCGCCGACATCTACGAGGCCGGCGACCTGCATGTGGGTCCCAACCCGCCCGCGGTTGATCCCGAGCGCGACCCTGCGGCCTTTAAGGTGAAGAAGAAGACCAAGCGCGGCAAGTCCAAGAGCAAGAAGAAGCTCGAGCAGGCACGTCGCGACGGCAAGCGCAACGGCGACGATTACGGCGATGTTGCCGGTCGTTCCAACCGCGGTCGCGATGAGCGTCGCGGCGACGGCGAGCGTCCGAGCCGTCCCAAGCGCGGCGGCAAGACCCGCGTGCGCGAGGGCGTTCAGGCTCGCGTGGACGAGGCTGTTGAGAGCGTGGCTCGCGAGGCGGCTGCCGAGGAGCGCGCTGGTGCTGTTGAGCAGGGCCCGCGCGGCAACCGTGCCGAGCGTCGTGCCAAGCAGTTCCAGGGCGAGGCACATCGTCGTCGCCGCGAGGACGAGGACCGCGGCGGTCGTCGCCGTGTTGAGCGCGAGGACGAGGGCCGTGGTTCGCGCGGCGGCAAGCGCGGTGCGGGCGACCGCCGTCGTTCCGGTCGTGATGATGAGCGCAGTGGCCGTGATGAGCGTCGCGGCGGCGAGGGTCGCGGTGAGCGAGGCGCCCGTGGCGGTGAGTCCCGCGGCGGCAAGCGCTTTGAAGAGCGCGGTAGCCGCGGCGGCGAGCGTCGCGAGGGTGCTCGCAGCAATGGCGGCCGCGGCGGCGCTGGTCGTTCTAACGAGTCGCGCGATCGTCGTGACCCGCGTGCCAGCCGCGATCGTCGCGATGACTGGCGCAACTACGACGATACCCGCGAAGAGCGTCGCGGCGGCTATCGTGGTGGTCGTGGCGGCAACCAGGCCGGCTCCCGTGGCGGCCGTGCCGGCGGTCGCGATAACCGTGGCAGCTACGGCAACAGCCGTGGCGGCAAGCGCGGTGGCAGCTCCCGTCGCCCCGGCGACGGCGGCGGCAAGCGCAGATAACATACGCGTCGCGCGCTAGAGCGAGGTGAACCAAGGGTCCCGAGCAACTACGCTCGGGGCCCTTTTTGGTGCAAAGGTGTCAGAGCAAGGAATGTCCCTGGGTGCCGGCAGTAAAGGAACGTCCCTAAGTGCCGCTTAAATACCGTTTATCGAAGAAAAAATACCGCTCACCGGTCATAATGATTGTTCTGGCTTTGGGCTTGTCTACAATAGCTCCCGTAAAAAGAAATGCGGAAGGTTACCGAGTCCCTCGGACGTGGGCCTAACCAAAGTCTTTGAACGGATGTGTCTCTATGGACGCATTCGCTTGATTTTGGTTGGGCTATATTTATGAAGGGACATGCCACCATGGGTTTCTTTTCTCGCCTGATGGGCGGTTCGGATGAGCAGAAGACTGCATCTTCCGAGTTCGAAATCCTCGCTCCCGTTTCCGGCGAGCTTGTTCATCTGGAAAAAACCAATGACCCCGCTTTTAGCAGCCGTGCCGTGGGCGATGGCGTTGCCGTGGTTCCCCAAGAGGGAACGGTGTGCGCTCCTGTTTCCGGCACCGTCGCGGCGCTGTTTCCGACTGAGCACGCGCTGGGCATCATGTCCGACGACAGCTCTGCTCAGGTGATGCTGCATATCGGAATCGACACTGTTAAACTTGAGGGCAAGGGCTTCCATGCGCTTGTTGCTCAGGGTGACCATGTCGACGCGGGCCAGCCCCTCGTCGAGGTCGATTTCGAGGCGGTTCGCGCCGCTGGCTTCGACCCCACGGTCTTCGTTATCGTGTGCGAGCGTTCGGAGAACTCGACTCTTCGTGAGCATGCTTCCGGCCCTGTTGCTGTTAAAGAGCCTGTCGTCTGGCTTTCCGAGTAAATTCTTGTGGTGGGTACCGTGGTTATCAAGCGAGTTTTCAACAATAACGTCGCAATGGTCACTTCGGACGATGGCTCCGAGCTCATCGTCATCGGCCGAGGCCTCTGCTTTGGCCGCCATGCCGGCGACGCTATCGACGAGGCGTCGGTCGAAAAGACCTATGCGCTGCAGGAGGGAACTTCTCAGGATTCGCGTACGATTGACCGCTTGGCACATCTTTTGGAGTCCATCCCCACCGTCAACCTCGTGATTTCCGAGGACATCGTTCAGATGCTCCGTCGAGAGCTCAATGTTGATATCAACGACAAGATTCTCATTGCTCTCGCAGACCATATCAGCCTTGCTTTGGAGCGCGAGCGCAAAGGCGTTCCCTGCGAGAACCCGCTGCTGCTCGAGATCCAGCAGTTCTATCGCAAGGAGTACGCGCTTGCGGGCCGTGCGCTGCAGATTATCAAGGAGTATATGGGCATCCAGATGAGCGAAGAAGAGCAGGGTTTTATTACGCTGCATATCGTCAACGCCACCATGCCGCAGCGCTCTGACCGTCTGATTGTTTCGGTCCAGCTTGTTCGCGACGTGCTCGCGATTGTTTCCGAGCACTATGCCACGACCCTTGACGTCACCTCGTTGCCGTACGAGCGTTTCGTTCGCCATCTGCAGTTTTTTGCGCAGCGAGCGCTCGATCCCGCGGCGGGGCAGGTCAATGGCGACGCGCTGTTCCGAATCGATGAAACGGCGTATCCGTGCGCATTCTCGTGCGCGGACGCCATAGCCGCCCACTTATCGTCTACCTATAACGTCGTCGTTACCGATGCCGAGAAGAGTTATCTCGCATGTCACATTGTTAACCTGCTTGGAGAACCTGGTCTCTAGGCATAACGTGCCCACACATCGATTGATATAAGGCAAGGCTCACGGTCTTGTCCAGGGCACACCTATCTCAATTTGCGGAAAAGGAAGGGGAGTACCGCTATGACCGCAAAAAAGAAGTTCAATTTCAAAGCGCCGTTGGAGGTGTTCGCGAAGTCGATCGTTCAGCCGATGATGTATCTCTCGGTTGCCGGCATCCTGCTCATCGTGGGCATCATTCTGACCAACAAGACCATCTGCGCCGTGATCCCTGTGCTGGGCTCCGGTCCGTTCCAGCTTGTGGGCGCCGTTGTCTATCAGTCGCTGATGTTTATCATCAACAACCTCTCGATTCTGTTCTGCGTGGGCATCGCCGGCGCCATGGCAAAGAAGAACAAGGGCCATGCTTCGCTGATTGCCCTGATGTCGTTCTTCCTGTTCCTGCAGGCTAACAACATCGTGCTCAACGCCACCGGCTCTCTTGCCGAGGCGAGCGGCATGCTCGGCCTTACCGGAACCGGCCAGAGCACCGTTATGGGCATTCAGGTGCTCGATACCGGCGTGTTTGGCGGCATCATTCTTGGTTGCATCACCGGTGCCGTGTTCAACAAGTACTCGAACAAGCAGTTCCCCATTGCTCTTTCGATGTTCTCGGGCGTTCGCTTCCCGTTCCTGATCATGATCATCATCTCCTGGATCATGGGCGCTGGCTTCTGCATCGTTTGGCCTCCGGTTCAGGGTGCCATCTCCTCCGTTGCCGGCATCATTAAGGAGTCGGGCAACATCGGTCTGTTTATCTACGGCATGCTCAACAAGCTGCTCGTTCCCACCGGCCTGCACCACCTCATCTACACCCCGTTCCAGTTCTCCGATGTGGGCGGCACCCTTACGCTGGGTGATCAGGTTATCGCCGGCGCCTATCCCATCCGTGTCGCCGAGATGGCGATGACGGGCCAGCCCTTCTCCGATAGCACCTACTTCAACAGCTACACCTTCAACAACCTGTGGCCCTACATCGGTATCGGTCTCGCCTTTATCTTCACCGCTTACAAGGGGAACAAGGATAAGACCAAGGCCGTTATCATCCCGCTGATCATCACCGCCGTGCTCTCCTGCGTGACCGAGCCCATGGACTTCCTCTTTGTCTTTGCCGCTCCCGTGCTCTTTGTCGTTCACTCGGTTCTTTCCGGCATCTTCCTGGTTCTGCTCAAGGTCCTCTCCGTGCCCGCTTCGACTGCAGGCGGCATCATCAACATCGTGGTCTCCAACCTGGTCCTCGGTGTCGACAAGACCAACTGGCCGGTCATGCTGGTGCTCGGAGTCGTCAACGCCGCTCTGTACTTCTTCCTCTTCACCTTCCTTATTAAGAAGCTCAACCTTCACACGCCTGGTCGCGAGGAGGAGTCCGAGCTCGCCGAGTCCGTTGCCGAGGGCGAGGCCGCCGCGTCTGTCGCGGTGAAGCAGGGCGCTGTTGCCGCGGTTCCCGCAGAGGGCGTCGATGCAGGCATCGCCGACCTGGTCGCAGGTCTTGGCGGCAAGGACAACATCGAGGAGCTCGAGAACTGCTTTACGCGTCTCCGCGTGAACGTTAAGAACCCGGACCTCATCAATGAGGACCTCATCAACCACGTGCCCAACAGCGGCATCAACCGCAACGGCAATAATATCCAGATCATCTTTGGCATGAAGGTCGCCGAGATGCGTGACAAGGTCGAAAACGCAATTGAGAAGGAGCAGTAAACAATGATCATTACTCTGTGTGGTGGCGGATCCACCTTTACCCCCGGCATCGTCAAATCCATCGCCCTGCGCAAGGACGAGCTCGACGTTGACGAGATTCGTCTGTACGACATCAACGAGGAGCGCCAGCGCAAGATCGGCGTGCTCGTGGACTGGATTTTGCACGAGGACCTCGGCCTGGACATCAAGCTCACGGTGACCACCGACAAGGAGACTGCCTTTACGGACGCGAGCTTCGTGTTTGCCCAGATGCGCGTGGGCGGCTATGCCATGCGCGAGCAGGACGAGAAGATTCCGCTGCGTCACGGCTGCGTGGGCCAGGAGACCTGCGGCTGCGGCGGCCTTGCCTACGGCATGCGCACCATCTTCCCCATGGTCGAGCTGATTGACGACGTTGAGAAGTATGCCAAGAAGGACTACTGGATTCTTAACTACTCCAACCCTGCCGCCATCGTCTCCGAGGGCTGCCGCGTCCTGCGCCCCAACGCTCGCATCATCAACATCTGCGACATGCCGATCGCGATTATCGACGTGGTTTGCGCCGCGCTCGATATCGACAAGAAGGATGTTGAGTACGATTACTTTGGCCTCAACCACTTTGGTTGGTTCACCTCGATCCGCCACAAGGGCGAGGAGGTGCTCCCGCAGCTGCGCGAGTACATCAAGGAGCATGAGATTCTGCTGCCCGATTCGTACCTCAAGGGCATGAGCTCGCTGATGTCCAAGAAGCCCGAGGAGGCCACCGACGAGCACCCCGAGCAGAACCGCCACACCAAGGGCAGCTGGTACTACGTCTGGAAGGGCGAGTACGAGATCATGGAGTGCTTCCCGGAGTACCTGCCCAACACGTACCTGAACTACTACCTGCAGCAGAAGGAGTTCGTCGAGCATTCCAACCCCGAGCGCACCCGTGCTAACGAGGTTGAGGAGACGCGCGAGAAGAACCTCTTTGATGGTATCGATCACTACGAGAAGACGGGCGAGATCGACGAGAGCACGTTCTATGCGGGCAGCCACGGCGACTGGATTGCCGACCTGGCCATCGCTCTGAAGAACGACACCAAGCAGCGCTTCCTGGTCATTTGCGAGAACAAGGGCGCTATCCCCAACATGCCCTACGACGCCATGGTCGAGCTGCCTGCCTACATTGGCAAGAACGGCCCCGAGGTCATCAGCCGCGACAACATTCCGCTGTTCCAGCAGGGCCTCATGATGCAGCAGCTGAACTCCGAGAAGCTCGTGGTCGAGGCCACGATCGAGGGTTCGTACGAGAAAGCGCTCAAGGCCTTTACGCTCAACAAGACCGTGCCTTCGATGAAGGTCGCCAAGGAGGTTCTCGACGACATGATCGAGGCCAACAAGGACTTCTGGCCCGAGCTTAAGTAATGACAGAAGGTCGCCGGCGCAAAAAGCCGCTGACTATATAACTTGAGCAATGCCCCGTTCGCGTATTAGCGCGGACGGGGCATTGTCATTTGGTAACGCGTTTTAGCAAATATGGCATTTATCTGCGGTAAAGGTGTTTAGCACCGCTGAGGGCCGCGTTTCATACCGCCTGCCGAACCGTGTTGTAGCCAAAAACTTTTTAGGTCAGTGTGTTGCATGTAGCAACTTCGCCCGGCCTCGCCTCCGGGCTGCCATGTGAGAGGGGATCTTATGGCTCGACTGCACGTAATGGAACGCAGCCACGCTCAGGCCGTCATGGACGACCTGCATGATGCGCTTGGGCGTCGTCTGGCGGTGAGCTCGCTCGCCCCGTGTCCCGTCGAGTTTACGGCGGCGCTCGTCAACCTGTGCTCCACCCAGAGTTGCGGCAAGTGCACACCCTGCCGTGTGGGCCTGAGCGCGCTGAGCGACCTGCTCGCCGACGTGCTCGAGGGGCGCGCCGACGAGTCCACGCTCAACTTGATTGAGCGCACCGCCCGCACCATCTATCTTTCGAGCGATTGCGCCATCGGCTACGAGGCCGGCGCCATGGCGCTTACGGCCATCCGCGGTTTTCGCGACGATTTTGAGCACCACATCCGCGAGCACTCCTGTGGCTTTGACCGCGAGGCCCGCGTCCCGTGCGTCTCGGGCTGCCCGGCGCACGTCGACATTCCCGGGTACATTTCGCTGGTCGAGGCCGGCCGCTATGCTGATGCCGTAAAGGTCATCCGCAAGAACAACCCGCTGCCGCTCGTCTGCGGCCTGGTGTGCGAGCATCCCTGCGAGATGCACTGCCGCCGCGGCATGGTCGACGATCCCATGAACATCCTCGCCCTCAAGCGTTTTGCCGTTGAGCACAGCGACCTCAACGACCACAAGCCCCATGTAGTGGACAACACCGGCAAGCGCGTCGCCGTGATCGGCGGCGGCCCGGCCGGCCTTTCCTGTGCCTACTACCTGGCCGTGATGGGCCATAAGGTGACCATCTTTGAGCAGCGCCACCACCTGGGCGGCATGCTGCGCTACGGCATTCCCAGCTACCGTCTGCCGCGCGAGCGCCTGCAGGCCGAGATCGACTGGATCTTGAGCGCCGGCATCGACGTGGAACTCGACCACTCCGTCAACGGCGAGGAGCTTGCCCGCCTGCGCGACGAGTTCGATGCCGTCTACCTCGCCATTGGCGCCCACAGCGATAAGAAGCTCGGCCTTCCGGGCGAAGAGGCGCTCGGCGTGGAGTCGGCCGTCAAGATGCTGCGCGCCATTGGCGATGATGAGCTGCCCGATCTGAGTGGCCAGCGCGTATGCGTCATCGGTGGCGGCAACGTTGCCATGGACGTTGCCCGCTCTGCCGTGCGCTGCGGTGCCGAAAAGGTGAGCATCGTCTACCGCCGTCGCATCTGCGACATGACGGCCCAGGACGCCGAGATCGCCGGCGCCCAGGCCGAGGGCTGCGAGGTGCTGGAGCTGACGGCCCCGCTCGCCATCGAGACGGGCGAGGACGGTCGCGTGTGCGGCCTGCGCGTGCAACCGCAGATTATCGGCGAGCCCCGCCTTGGCCGCCCGGCCCCGCGTGCCGCCGCTACGCCCGAGCGTGTCATCCCCTGCGAGCACGTGTTTGTGGCCATTGGCCAGGACATCGATTCCAAGCCGTTTGAGGAGATGGGCATTGCCTGCAAGTGGGGCTGCGTCGTCACCGACTCGGACGGCGCCGTGCCCAACTTTGATGGCCTCTTTAGCGGCGGCGACTGCCAGACCGGCCCCGCCACCGTCATCCGCGCCATCAACGCTGGCCGTGTGGCCTCGGCAAACATCGACCGCTACCTGGGCTTTGATCACAAGATTAAACTCGAGGTCGAGCTGCCGACCGTCCGGTTTAAGGGCAAGCACGAGTGCGGTCGCTGCGAGCTGGGCGAGCGCGAGTCCGGCGAGCGTATTCACGATTGGAATCTGGTCGAGCAAGGTCTTACCGAGCAGGAGGCGCGCCAGGAGGCGAGCCGCTGCCTGCGCTGCGACCACTTTGGCTTTGGTGCGTTCCGCGGAGGGAGGAACCTGGAATGGTAGAGCTCAACAACCCCACCGTCAGCGACAACACCGAAAACGGAGCGCATAACATGGTCAGGCTCACTATCGATAATTGCGAGGTCGTGGTGTCCGAGCACACCACGATCCTGGATGCAGCCAAGTCCGTCGGCATCCAGATTCCCACCCTGTGCTATCTGCGCGATCTGAACGAGATCGGCGGCTGCCGCGTGTGCGTGGTCGAGGTCGAGGGCTGCGACCAGCTGGTTGCCGCCTGCAACAACTACGTGCTCGACGGCATGGTGGTCCACACTAACAGCCCCAAGGCCCGCGAGGCCCGTCGCACCAACGTGCAGCTGCTGCTGTCCCAGCACGATTCGCAGTGCACGAGCTGCGTGCGCAGCGGCAACTGCAACCTACAGACCATCGCCAACGACCTGGGCATTTTCTATCTGCCGTATCAAAGACATTTGGCGGGCGAGGGCTGGGATTTCGATTTTCCCATCATCCGCGAAAACGACAAGTGCATTAAATGCATGCGCTGCATCAAGGTGTGCGAGAGCGTGCAGGGCCTAGGGATTTGGGACCTGACCAACCGCGCCACGCACACCGCCGTGGGTACCCGCGGACGCGCGCCGATCGGCAAGACCGATTGCGTCGCGTGCGGCCAGTGCATTACACATTGCCCGACGGGCGCGCTGCACGAGCGCGACGATACCGAGACCGTGTTTGACGCGCTCGCTAATCCCGACAAGATCGTGCTGGTGCAGATCGCGCCTGCCGTGCGCAGCGCCTGGGGCGAGGAACTTGGCATTCCGCGCGAGGAGGCAACCGTTGAGCGCCTGGCGTGCGCGCTGCGCCGCGTGGGCTTTGAGTACGTGTTCGATACCGATTTCTCGGCCGACCTCACCATTATGGAGGAGGGCTCCGAGCTGCTCGAGCGCCTGGGTGCCGCTGTCAAGGGTGGGGGCGATAGCCGCGGCTGGCCCATGTTCACGAGCTGCTGCCCGGGCTGGGTGCGCTTTGTGAAGGCGCGCTATCCGGAGTTTGTCGACAACCTGTCCACGTCCAAGTCGCCGCAGCAGATGTTCGGCGCCATCGCCAAGACCTACTACGCCAAGGTGCTGGGCGTGGAGCCCGAGCGCCTGTTTGTGGTGTCCGTGATGCCGTGCACGGCCAAGAAGGCCGAGTGTGCGCTGCCGAGCATGATGGGCGAGGGCGGCGCGCCCGACGTGGACGTTGCGCTGACGGTGCGCGAGATGGTGCGCATGATCCGCGCGAGGCACGTGAGCGTTGACACGCTGGTCGAGGAGCCGCTCGATACGCCGCTGGGCTTCGGCACGGGCGCGGGCGTGATCTTTGGCGCCACGGGAGGCGTGATGGAGGCTGCCGTGCGCTCGGCCTATTACCTGGTGACGGGCAAGAACCCCGATGCGGATTTCTTTACCGACGTGCGTGGACTCGACGGCTGGAAGGAAGCCGTTGCCGATATCGATGGCACCAAGGTTCGCGTCGCCGTGGCGCACGGGCTGGGCAACGCCGCCCGCCTGCTCGATGCGATTCGCGACGGCCGTGTGAGCTATGACTTCGTTGAGGTCATGGCGTGCCCGGGCGGCTGCGTCGGTGGCGGCGGTCAGCCCATCCACGACGGCTGCGAGCTGGCAGCCGAGCGCGGCCAGGTGCTGTGGGGCCTGGATGCCGCTGCGGACATTCGCTTCTCGCACGAGAATCCCGATGTCCAAGCGTGCTACCGCGAGTTCTTAGGTGAGCCGCTCTCGCCGCTGGCCGAGGAGCTGCTGCACACTGACCACCACGCCTGGTCGATGCCTAATGAGGGGACGTGCTAACGATGCGCGCATGTAATGTTGAGATGTCGCGCCGAGGGTTTGCCTCAGCGCTTGCCGCGGGCGCGTTGTCGCTTGCGCTCGCGGGCTGTGGCGGCGGGGCTGCCGGTGCCGGGTCCGCCGCGGGCTCGGCTGCCACGGACGGTGCCGGTGCTGCTGCAGAGTCGGTCGAGGTGCATGTCGCCTCGCTCAAGGGGCCGACCTCGATTGGCCTGGTGCAGTTTATGGACCAGGCCGCAAACGGCGAGACGGACAACGAGTTCGACTTTACGATCAACACCGCCGCCGACGAGATCGTGCCCAAGGTCATTCAGGGCGATATCGACATTGCCCTGGTGCCAGCCAACGTGGCGAGCGCGCTCTACAACAAGACCGAGGGCGCGGTGCAGGTCATCGACATCAACACGCTGGGCGTGCTGAACGTTGTGACGGGCGATGCGAGTGTGGCCTCGTTTGGCGACCTGGCGGGTCGCACCGTCTACATGACGGGCAAGGGCACGACGCCGGAGTACGTCATGAACTACCTGCTGGAGCGCGCGGGCCTGACCGGCCAGGTGACGCTCGAGTTTAAGAGCGAGCCCACCGAGGTGCTGTCGGCGTTGCTTGCCGATCCGTCTGCCGTGGGCGTGCTGCCGGAGCCGTTCAAGACCGCTGCTATCGCCAAGAGCGAGGGCAAGCTGTCGGCACCGGTGAGCCTGACCGATGTGTGGGACGAGCTGGCAGGAGACACGGGCTCGCGCTTGCTGACGGGTGTGACCGTGGTGCGCCGCGCGTTTGCCGAGGAACATCCCGAGGCCGTGGCGGAATTCCTGAGCTGCCACGAGGCGAGCGTGAAGGCTGTCAATGCGGCGCCGTCAGACTGGGCGCAGGCCGTGGTCGATGCCGGCATCGTGGACAATGCCAAGATCGCCGAGAAGGCGATTCCCGGGTGCATGCTTGTCTGCCAGACGGACAAGGATATGAAGGCGGCGCTCGGTGGGTACCTGCAGGTGCTGGCCGATGCGGACGCGAGTGCCGTGGGCGGTAAGCTCCCGGCTGACGATTTCTACTACATGGAGTAGCCCGTGCGTGCGTTTGCTCGACAAATGACAGAGCGTATGAAGGCGGTGGCGGCAGCAGGTGCCGTCGCCGCCTTTTGGCTTGCCGCGTGGATGCTGGTGGCGGCGCTGGTGGCGCAGCCGCTGATTTTGCCGGGGCCGGGTGCTGTTGCCTTGGCGCTGCTGCGCCTGGTGCGCGATGGCGGTACCTGGGCGATTTTGGCGGGCTCGGGCGCGCGGATACTGGGCGGGTTGGCGCTTGCCGCGGTGTGCGGTGGCGTACTTGCCGGAATTTCGTCACGTTCGCGTGCGTTTGCGCACCTGGTGGCTCCGGCGCTGTCGTTTGTAAAGGCGACGCCGGTCGCCTGCGTGGTGGTCCTGCTGCTCATTTGGTTGGGGTCGGCACGCGTGAGCATTGCGGCGGTCTTTTTGATGGCACTGCCGGGCGTATATTTCTCTCTGGTCGAGGGCTTGGCACAAGTGGATAAGCCGCTGGAGCAGATGTTCCGCCTGCATGGCGTGCGGGGATGGCGCCTGTTTTGCGCTCATACCTGGCGCGAAGTCCTGCCGTTTGTGCTTTCGTGTGCCCGTGCCGTGATCGGCATGAGCTGGAAGGCCGGCGTGGCAGCCGAGCTGATCGGCATGGCGGTGGGCACCGTGGGTGAGCGCATCTATCAGGCAAAGCTTTTGATTGAGACGGCCGACCTGCTGGCTTGGACCGTGCTGGTCGTTGCCGCCTCGTGGGCGTGCGAGCGCGTGCTGGTGTGGCTGCTGCGGGTTTCGGGACCCGTGGCGTGGCGCGCGGCCGTGCGGGCGCATGGGCATGGACTGCGCGGGCGTGCGAGGGCTGCGGGCGATGGCGCTGCAGCGGAGCTTGCGCTTGCCGTGGGCGATCGCGCGCCCTGGGCGCCGGCGCTCGACGGACTGGTGCTCAACGTGCCCGCGGGTGGGCGTATCTGTGTGATGGGCGCCTCGGGCATGGGCAAGTCGACGCTGCTTTCGTTGGCAGCGGGGGAGTGCGCGCCGTGCTCGATGGTGTTTCAGGACGCGCGCTTGGTCGAGTCCGCCTCGGCGCTGGATAACGCGCTGGTGTGCGCCGATGCACGCGTGGACGCCTCGAGTGCTGCGGCCCTGTTGCGCTTGCTGGTGCCGGGGGTCGATGTGCATGCTCGCGTGGCCGAGCTTTCGGGCGGGCAGCGCCGTCGCGTCGAGATCGCTCGAGCCCTGCTGTGCCCGGGCGACGCGGTGATTCTGGACGAGCCCTTTACCGGTCTAGATACCGCTGCGCGCGACGCATGCGCCGAGGTCGTGCTCGACTTGCTCGACGGTCGCATGCTCCTGCTTGCCACGCACGATGCCGCCGACGCTCAGGCCCTCGATATCTCGGACATCATCACGCTCTAAATACTAATTCAGCAACAAAATGATCCGTTTTCCTCCGTCCCCATGGGGTCGGATGTGGTATTCTATCTGCGGGGTAATACTTAGGAATACCAAGTAATACCAACGCCGCAGAAACAAACTCCAGATGCGGGCCAATCGGGTTGCCTTCACAGCCCGTCGCCCAGCCGCGTGGCCCGCATCTATCCGCACTACCGTCGTTTCAAAAAGGAAGCGCCATGGCAGAACACATGACCCCCGTAGTCGCGAAGGTCTTGCCCGAGGAGAAGGCAGCCTTCGCGGCGGCAACTCAGCTCGTGGGCACCACGCCGTCCAACGCCATCCGCATGTTCATTGCCGCGTTCAATCGCTGTGGCACCTTCCCGTTCGACATCTCGCCGAACGGGGCTTTTGGCATTTCGCCCGATTCTCATCAACAATGACTGTCCCAAACTGCCGGCATTTGGGGACGTTCCTTTTCTGCCGGCAGTTAAGGAACGTCCCTAAGTGCCGGGTTTTGAGGAGGTTGGCATGCTCAATGCGATGATTTGGGCGCTTGCCTGTTTTGGCGTCGTCGCTGCCGATATCGCCCTGAGCGTGGTTTTGTTTTCTGTTCTGGGTGTCGCGTCGGTGTTCATGGGCTTTTCGATTGACGACCTCGATATTCAATTGCTTCAGGCCGTCGCGCAGACGGCATCGTTTTTAATGGCGCTGCTGTGGTGGCGTTATCTGTGGCCGCGTTCGTTTATGGCGCGCTGGCAGGGCGAGCGTCCGCTTGGCGGGGGAGCGCGTGGGGCGTGGAAGCGAATCGCATGCGTTATCGTGATTGGCCTGGCCCTGCAGGTGGTCGTTGGCTACGTGACCGACGCCGTGCTGTCGCTGTTGCCCGAGGCCGCGGCCGACTACAGCGAGCTTGTCGAGGAAACAGGCATGGGCGACACCAGCTATCTCGCCGTCCTGACCACGGTGCTCGGCGCACCATTTTGTGAAGAGCTGCTGGTACGCGGCATTATTTTTGAGTTTTCGCTCCGAGCGTTTAATCCGCAGTGCCGCCCACTTTGGAAGCGCCGGCGTCGTGCGGGTGCGCAGGACGCCGCCATGGTGCCCTGGGCGGCCCCGAGCACGTGGGGTATCACCGCGGCGATTGTGCTGCAGGCGGCAATCTTCGGTTTTATGCATATGAACTGGGTGCAGGGTTGCTACGCGGGCGCCGCCGGCCTCATCTTTGGTTGGGTGCTCGTGACCACCGGAAAGCTCCGCTACACGATTCTGCTGCACTTTGCCTTTAACGCCGGGTCGTACCTCATGGGCCTGCTGTGGTTTGTGAACACGCCGCTCGACGTGATAATCACGGTCGCGATCGCCGGCGTGATCCTGGTGGAGGCAATGCGCTCGCTGCGCCAAGCGTGTGGGATGGACGCAGCGAGTGCACCACTTCGCTAGTTGCGGCGACCGCCTCCGTTGGCACCCTGACGCCCCTGAGCTGCGCGGTTGCGGCCTGCGGTGTTCTGCGCGCGCGACATGCCGCCGTGACCCTTGCTGCCCTTAGGCCCCTTGCCAGCGCCGGCGTCACCGTGCGGCTTGCCGCCCTTCTTGCCGGTGCCATGCCCACCGCCAGCAGACGTCTCGCCCGGGCGCGGCGGTACGGGACGGATCAGGCAATGCTTGGTGTAGCCGATCAGGTCACGACGCCCGGCTTTTTCCAGCGCCTCGCGCACGAGCTTGTAGTTCTCGGGCTTGCGATACTGGATGAGCGCGCGCTGCATGGCCTTCTCGTGCGGGTCGCGCGCTACATAGATCGGCTCCATGGTGCGCGGGTCCACGCCGGTGTAGTACATGCAGGTCGACATGGTGGACGGGGTGGGGTAGAAGTCCTGCACCTGCTCGGGCATGTAGCCCATGTCGCGCACGGCTTCGGCAAGGTCCACGGCTTCCTTCATCGTCGAGCCGGGGTGGCTCGAGATCAGATACGGCACTACGTACTGCTTGAGTCCGTATTCGCGGTTCAAGCGCTCAAATTTGCGACAGAACGCATCGTAGACGGCGCGGCTCGGCTTGCCCATCACGGAGAGCACCGCGTCGCTCACATGCTCGGGCGCCACGCGTAGCTGGCCCGAGACATGGTGCTCCAGCAGCTCGTGCAAAAACTCGTCCGAGGCATCGGCCATGGTGTAGTCAAAACGGATGCCGCTGCGGACGAAGACCTTCTTGACGCCCGGCAGCTGGCGCAGGTCGCGCAGCAGCTGCGTGTAGCCGCTCTCGTCGACCACCATGTTCTTGCACACGCTCGGCCATAGGCAGCGCTTGTTCTTGCACACGCCATGTTTGAGCTGCTTGTCGCAGGCCGGGCGGCTAAAGTTGGCCGTCGGTCCGCCCACATCGTTGATGTAGCCCTTAAACTCGGGGTCGTGTGTGAGCAGCTCGGCCTCGCGCATGATCGAGTCGTGGCTGCGCATCTGCAGCACGCGGCCCTGGTGGAAGGTCAGCGCGCAAAACGAGCACTCACCAAAGCACCCGCGGTTGGAGCTGATTGAAAACTTGATCTCGGCAAAAGCCGGCACGCCGCCCGCTGCGTCGTAATCGGGATGCCAATCGCGTGCGTAGGGGAGTTCGGCCACCTCGTCCATCTCGTCGGTGGTAAGCGTCGCGGACGGCGGGTTCTGCACCACATAGACGCTGTTGGGGTAGGGTTCTACCAGGCGATGCCCGGTGATGGGGTCCATGTTCTGCTGCTGCACGTTAAAGCTGCGCGCGTAGTTGAGCTTATCGGCGGCAAGGTCGTCCCAGCTGGGCAGCAGGTCGTAGTCGTAGACCTCGTCGAGCGAGCTGGTGCGGTAGACGGTGCCGTTGATATAGGTGATCTGATCGATGGGCAGGCCCGCGTCGAGCGCATCGGCGATCTCGACGATCGCGTGCTCGCCCATGCCGTAGATGAGGATGTCGGCGCCCGAATCGAGCAGCACCGAGCGCTTGAGCTTATCCTGCCAGTAGTCGTAGTGGGCCAGGCGGCGCAGACTCGCCTCGATGCCGCCGATGATGATGGGGGCGTCCTTGAACGTCTGGCGGATGAGGTTGCCGTAGACCGTGACGGCACGATTGGGGCGGTGCCCCTCCTCGCCACCGGGGGTATAGGCGTCGGTGTGGCGGCGGTGCTTGGTCACCGAATAGTGGTTGACCATGGAGTCCATGTTGCCGGCACTGACGAGAAAGCCCAGGCGCGGCTCGCCGAGCACCGTGATGCTGGCGGGGTCGGTCCAGTCGGGCTGGCAGATGATGCCCACTTTGTAGCCGTGCGCGTCGAGTACGCGGCTGACGATGGCCATACCAAAGCTGGGGTGGTCCACGTAGGCGTCGCCACAGATATAGACGAAGTCGCACTGGTCCCAACCGCGCGCGTCCATATCGGCGCGGCTGACGGGGAGGAACTTATCGCGGCCCGGGCGCCAGGGGCGGGTGGGCGTCGCTTGGGAATGCTTGGCGCGGGCGACCGTGGCCTGCGCCTTGCCGCCGAGCTTTTGCTGCTGGCCCTGTTTGCCCTGCTGTCCGCGTTGGCTGTTCTGAGCGTGCTGAGGCTTTTTTGCCACGATCCCTCCCGGTGTCTGTATGCTGCACGTAATTGTAACCAGTCTTTTTGGGACGGAGCTAAAAAGACTGGTGGAGTACACGAGGCGTCGGGCGTCGGGTGTGGCGCCGCGCCCGCCGTTTGTTTCCAGACTGTGTATCTGCGCGTTGGGGAGCCCGTCTCGCGCGCATGCCATGTTGTCAATGGGTTACAGTATGAACGGCGGCTATGTTTCCGCCAACGCACGAGAGGGTCGTCAACAAGGAGGATGCACGACGATGCAACGTGCCAAGCAGATATCGGAGTCCATCGAGCTGGGCATCATCTTGGCGCTCGCCGGTGGCTTTATGGACGTTTATTCGTACATTGGGCGCGATCATGTTTTTGCTAACGCGCAGACGGGCAACATACTGCTGGTGGGCGTGAGCATCTCGGAGGGCAATTGGGCACTTGCGGGGCGCTACTTCTTCCCTGTGGTGTCGTTTGCCGTGGGCATTATGCTTGCCGACCTGGTACACGAACGGTTTGGCAGCGTGATTCACTGGCGCCAAGTGACGGTGTTCTTTGAAGCCGTCATCTTGCTGGGCGTGAGCTTTATCCCGGGCGGCAATTTCAACCTGCTCGCCAACTGCCTCACCTCGTTTGCCTGCGGCATGCAGGTCGAGAGCTTCCGCAAGATCCACGGTCACGGCATCGCTACGACCATGTGCATCGGCAACTTGCGCAACGCACTGCAAAACGTGGACGATTACATCATCACCCACAAGCGCGGCTTTTTGGAAAACGGCCTGCTGTACTTTGGCGTGATCTTCACCTTTGTGTTTGGCGCCGTGCTGGGCAACTGGTGCATCGAGCGCATGGGGCTGCACGCCATTGCGGTGGCGAGCATGCTGCTGTTTATCGCGTTTGCCATCATGTTTATCGATCGCGAACGCGACTTGCACAGGAAATGGGCCCGCATCGTAGCTGACTGGCAGACCACGAGTCTTAAGCGCTAAGGTGCATGTTCGTAACAACATTCAGGAGCCAGAAAAACTATCTAGCTCCTGAATGTTGTTACGAACTGCTTTTTGCGATTTATTCGAGATGCTCTTCAATCCGAGCCCTAAGAAGGGCAATGGCTGTAGGTATTCCAATTGCGGCGGCTAATTCGGCTTTATCCAAAACCTGTATGCTAAAGCACGATTGTTTTTCACATTGAAGGACGATAACTGAAGATAGCTTCACTTCCTGTTGGCTGAATATATCGTAATCTCCAAATAGGAAGTTACCTTTTATTGCGTAATTCGGTATGTTCGTTACGCACTTCATCTCAAGTCTGTTTAGACCATAATCGAACACCGCAACTTCCTTGTGTTCGATGATGAGCGCAACCCTGGGCATGTTGCTAAAGCCACCGTCGACGACAGTGAAGAGTTTTTCATTCGCATCGTCATAAACGGTATATTTAAGACTCGATAGCTGTCCTAGTGGACCCGTGAACCCATGTCTTTTGATGTTGAGGTTGTCTCCCGCTGGGTTGATGAGAGCCAGAGTATGCGGATAAGGATTACCTTCAATTGAGATTCGATATTCGTTTGTAGCCGTCTTGCTCGATTTAGGACCAGTAGCCATTACGCGTCATCGCCTCGATCGAATTGGAACCGTCTTCTACTTCGTGGAACCGTCTTCTACTTCGTGCGGAGAATTGCGCTGTACGTTGCGGTACATGCAGCTGCAATAACCGCATGGGCAATTTCTAACAAAATGAATGACGCTATTTGCTGCATGCATTTTATTTACTATAAAGTATCCTTTTATAAACGTATTGTCAAACATATATTGCTAAAACAGAAACAATTTATAGACTGAGTTGGTCGTATTCTTTGGGCGATTGCTCCTATAATCTAGCCTTCGCTGCTGTCGGGAGGGAAGGACTGGGGCTCCGTTATTATGTTGAAACGCTTTAACACTTTTGACGTTCTCACGCGTTTTTTGTTTCAAAAGCGTTAGGATGGAACTTGTAGCGCGGGGCGTAATGGGTGCCCCGCACACGATGGGAGGCTATCAATGGCTAATCGTTTCGTTCTCAACACCATCTCTTATCATGGTTCCGGCGCCATCAAGGAGATCCCCGGCGAGCTCCAGCGTCGCGGCTACAAGAAGATCTTCGTCTGTTCCGACCCCGATCTGGTCAAGTTTGGCGTTACCGCTAAGGTGACCGACGAGCTCGACGCCGCCGGCATCGCTTGGAGCCTCTACTCCGAGATCAAGCCCAACCCCACTATCCAGAACGTCAAGGACGGCGTTGAGGCCTTCAAGGCCGCCGAGGCTGACGCTATCGTGACCATTGGTGGTGGCTCCTCCATGGATACCGCCAAGGCTATCGGCATCATCATCAACAACCCCGAGTTCGCCGATGTCCGCAGCCTCGAGGGCGTTGCTCCCACTAAGAACCACGCCGTATTCACCATCGCCGTGCCGACGACCGCCGGTACCGCTGCCGAGGTGACCATCAACTACGTCATCACCGACCCCGAGAAGGTCCGCAAGTTCGTGTGCGTCGACACCAACGACGCCCCCGAGGTCGCCGTCGTCGACCCCGACATGATGGCTTCCATGCCCGCCGGCCTGACCGCCTCCACCGGCATGGACGCTCTAACCCACGCCATCGAGGGCTACACCACCAAGGGCGCTTGGGAGCTCTCCGACATGTTCCACTTTGAGGCTATTAAGCTGATCAGCGAGAACCTGCGCGACTCCGTCGCCGAGGCCAAGTCCGGCCAGCCCGGCTCCGGCCGTGAGGGCATGGCTCTTGGCCAGTATGTCGCCGGCATGGGCTTCTCCAACGTTGGCCTGGGCATCGACCACGCCATGGCTCACACCCTGTCCGCTCACTACGACACCCCGCACGGCGTCGCTTGCGCCATGCTGCTGCCGATCGCCATGGAGTTCAACAAGCCGGTTTGCGCCGAGCGTCTGGCCAAGGTTGCCGTCGCCATGGGCGTTGACACCACGGGCATGAGCACCGACGAGGCCGCCGACGCCGCCATCGCCGCCGTCAAGCAGCTTTCCGTCGACGTCAACATCCCCACCGTGTGCGAAGCCATCACCGAGGACGAGCTGGACACCCTCACCCGCGACGCCATGGCCGACGCCTGCTTCCCGGGCAACCCCCGCGAGGCCACCTAT
>URSO01000024.1 GCA_900550415.1 uncultured Collinsella sp. | reverse complement strand
TTTCCAGTGCCTCTGGAAGATTCTCGCACGCTTTCCGAAGCGCCAGAATCAGATATCCGGCAATAAAACCTGCCGCCAGGGCGCCAAGGAAACCTGATTTTCCCTGAGAAGCAATCATGCCGCCGACAAAACCGACTGCCAGCGCCGGGCGGTCTCCGATCGCCATCGCGATGAAACCAGCCAGAATCGGGAGCATAAAGCCAAATGCCACACCGCCGACATTTTTAAACCATGCCGCCAGCGGGGTAATCGTACCAAAGTTTACACGCTGGTCGAGCGGAAGTGCATTCATATCCACACTAAAACCATCAATCAGAAACGCAATCGCAATCAGGATGCCGCCGCCGACTACAAATGGGAGCATGTGGGAGACACCATTCATCAGCTGCGTGTAAATCTGGTGTCCGACACTGCCCGATTTGCCGCCAGAGGCTGCCTTTGCCGGGCTGCTGTTTCCAGATGATGCTGCGTGGTAAACCGGTACCTCCCCGGACGCCGCGCGCTCCAAAAGCTCCGGTGCCTTGCTGATACCGTCCGAAACCTGACATTCGATCACTCGTTTTCCGTCAAACCGATCCATCGGCACCTGTGCGTCCGCTGCCACGATGATGCAGTCCGCCGCCTCGATCTCCTGTGCCGTCAGCACATTTTTTGCTCCGGCTGAACCGCGCGTCTCAACTTTGATCTTCCAGCCCTTCGCGCGTGCCGCTTTTTCCAGGCCTTCGGCAGCCATGTAGGTGTGCGCGATACCGGTCGGGCAACCGGTGGCGGCGATGATGTCAAACTTAGCCATGTGTCCCTCCTTCTTGAGTACTGCGCCCGCAGGCGCTCCCCTACACGCGCGTCCTTGCGCGCTTTTCCACAACTGAAAGATACCAACCTACCGTCCGCGTGAGAAGAGACAAGGCGCAATTCTCCGGTGAAAGGTTCTTTCATAACCGTAAACGGTAAATGAAAGTTTACCATCAACACTTGAAACGGCAAGGTGTATCTTGTAATTGAAAATCCCCCTATACTATGACATTACAAACGAGTCCATTTTTCATGCCAACCAGGAGCCATCCATGACCGATAGTAGCAAGAGCGCACTTTCCCTCATTAGTACCCACCAGGGATACAGCGAGTCCGAGCAGCGCATTGTCGACTATATATTGGAGCACCAGTCCGAGGCGCCGCGCCTGACGGCCGCCCAGCTCTCACGAGCCGCCGCCACGTCCGAGGCGACGGTTTCGCGCTTCTGCCGCAAGCTGGGCTTTGGCAGCTTCCGCAGCTTTCAGTTTTCGTTGGCGCGCGACTTGGAGAGTCAGCGCAACGAGGGCCTGACTGACGAAGTCTCGCTCGACAACATGGAGCAGAGCCTTAAGAACATCCTGGCTGCAAAGGTGAGCGAGCTTAATGCGACCATCGACGGGATCGACCACGATACGCTGGCGGCTGTTGTACATGCCCTTAAGTATGCAGGGGTTATTGAGTTTGCGGCTGTGGGCAATACGAACGCAGTCGCGCTCGATGCGACGTTTAAGTTTTCGCAGCTGGGCCTGCGCTGCATGGCGAGCACCATTAGCGAGACATCAATCGGCTTTGCACTCACGTTGCGCCCCGGTGACGTCATCGTGCTCATCTCAAACTCCGGCAAATCGCGCCGACTGAATCGCATGGCAAAAGCAGCTCGCGACTGCGGTGCCACCGTAGTCGTCATCAGCAGCGACAGCAAGTCTCCACTCGCGCGCCTGGCAGACTACACTTTTAATACCGTCAACCACGAGGCGCTGCTGACGACGGGTGACTTTGCGTTCTCCAAGATCAGCGCCACGATGATCATCGAAGTTATCTACAACTTCCTGCTGCCCGAGATTGAAGACGCTCGCGAACATATCAGCTACTACGAGGAGCTCATCCAGCCGGACAAGGTCGTTGAGTAAAACGCGTAGTGGGACAAAAAATTTCAGTCTATTTTGTCCCACCAACACCGCTGATACGACCTAGCCTCGAACTTCTTCGAGCATCTGCTTTGCGTGGGCCAAGCTTGCCTCGGACTGATCGCCGCTCAACATGCGGGCAATCTCGGCGGTACGCGCTTCGCCGGTTACCTCGTCCAAATGCGTCTGGGGAACATCGCCCGGCTCCTTGCTGACAACATAATGCTTGTCGGCCATGACGGCGACTTGCGCCAAGTGGGTTACGACAATCACTTGATGCGTAGCGGCAAGATCGGCCAGCACACCAGCAAGAGCACGAGCCGTGGAGCCGCCGACACCGGCATCGACCTCGTCAAATACCAGTGTGTCGACGCCGTCAGCATTACCCAAGACCACCTTGCTCGCCAGCATGACGCGGCTGAGCTCGCCGCCCGAGGCAATGCGGCGCAGGGGACGCGGCGTCAAGCCGACACCGCTGCGATACAAAAGCTCGTAGCTTGAAGGACCCGCCGGCGTCCACTCGGCGCGTGGAAGATCACGCGACTCCCAAACGAGCTCGGCGCCGCCCATCTCCAGGCGCGCCATTTGGCGGCCAACCTCGTGACAAAAACGCGGAGCAGCGGTATTACGCGCACGCTTGAGTGCCTTGGCGGCAGCGAACAGCTCGCGCTCGGCGCTCCCGAGTGCCTCACGCGCCTTTTTGATCTGTTCATCGCCATCATCGACCAGGGACAGCAGCTCTTGCGAGCGATCGCGCATGGCAAAAACATCGTCCATGGTGGGACCCCACTGACGCAACAGGCCCTTGAGGTCGGAATACCGCTCACGCATGCAAGCGAGCTCGCGCGGGTCGAAGGCGACGCCATCGCGATAGGCACGAAGCTCGTTCGCGCTATCCTCAAGGGAGATGCAGGCATCCGAAAGCGCATCGGCAATGTCGCCCAGTTTGCGATCGACGGTAGCCATGCGCGACAGTTCTGCCACGGCGCCGTTCACGGCATCGAGCGCTCCCCCTTCGGAAGTAAGCGATGCATGGGCATCGTTGGCCGTCGCCACCAGCACCTCGGCATGCTCGGAGCGCGGCAGCAGCTCCTCGAGCTCCTCATACTCACCCGGCTTGGGGTCAACCTCGGCGATACGCTCCAGGGCGAAGCGCGCCTCCTCGACGCGACTCCCCTGCGCTCGCGACGCCTCCTCTACGCGACGGACCTCCTTGGCAGCCGCACGCGACGCCTTAAAGCAGACACGGTACTTTTCCAGCGCCTCGAGCGCAGAGCGACCAGCCCAGGCATCGACCATGGCAACATGATGTGCCGGATCGAGCAGGCGCTGATGTTCATGCTGGCCGCACAGATCCATCATCACGCCGACGCGCTCGGAAAGCTCGCGCACGCTGGCAATGCGACCGTCAATCTTCACGCGGCTGCGGCCCTCGGCAGAAAGGCTACGCTGTACGGTGAACCCCTCCGTGTCGTGCGGACCGTCGAACAGGCGCGCCTCGACGCTCGCCAGCGCCTCGCCCTCGCGCACCGTCGACGAATCCGCGCGCTCGCCCAAAATAAGCTTGAGGGCCGAGAGCAGCGCGGTCTTGCCGGCGCCGGTCTCGCCGGTCAAAACCGTTAGGCCCGCACTCGGAACCAACGTCGCCTCGCGAATGAGTGCAATGTTGGAAACCTGCAGCTCATCGATCATGACGCACTCCGTAGAACACGCGGCTCACGGAGTTATAGAAGCTCTCGGGACCGTAATCGAGAAGCAGCACATCTCCGGGACCGCGACGCACCGCCACGCTCTCAACGGTGCCATCGCAGGTAATAAACTGTCCATCGATAGCGATCGCCGGAACACTCGGACGGTCATCAGACATAAAGATCTCGACGACATCACTCGGCGAGGTCAAAAAAGCGCGAGCCTGAATGGTATGCGGGGCGATGGGCACACAGACCATACCCGTGTAATCGGGGCTGACAATGGGACCGCCGGCGGAAAGCGCATAGCCGGTGGAGCCGGTCGCCGTCGAAACGACGACACCGTCGCCGCGCAGGCGATCGATATGATGGCCGGACACCGTGATGTCAAACTCAACCATATCGGACAGGGGGCCGCGCGTAAGTGCCATATCGTTGAGGGCAAACGTGCGCACGACATCCTTCGTGCCATCGTCGCGCACGGACACGATATCCGCGGCGATGGTGGCGCGGCGGCTCACGTGCAGCTCACCGGACAGAGCATCGCTCACGACCTGCAGAATGTCGCGCTCCTCGGGGCTCGCAGCAGTTAAAAAGCCCAGGTGACCATAGGAAAGACCAAGGATAGGAATCTCGCGATGGTTGAGGATGCGGGCAGCGCGCAGCAACGTACCGTCGCCGCCGAGCGTAATGACCAGATCTGAGCCATCAATATCAGGCGTGCTTTGAATCTTCGATCGCTGGTCGGCAGCCCATGCGACCTCGTAGCCCTGGCGCGAAAGCCAAAGCTCGAGCATCAGGCCGCTCTCGACCGCCTCTTGCTTGTAGTAATTGGGAACCAGAAAGACCTTCATAGCGTTGCAGCTTTCTCGCTCAAAGCCGATACCTGGGATTGCAGCTCATCGTCGGTGCGTTCACCAGGGGCAAACCTTGTGCCGTACAGGAAAAACTCAACGTTGCCCTTAGCGCCATGGATGGGCGACACGCACACGTCAAGCGGGAACAGGCCCTTGGCGGCAAAAAGCTCAATCGCCGCCACGAGCGTATCGCGGCGGACGGCGGGGTCGGTCACGATACCGCGCTCGCCCACCAGCGCAGCCGGCGCCTCAAACTGGGGCTTTACGAGCGTGCAGAACGAACCCGAAGGCTTCAGGCACGCCAGCACCGCATCGATAATGTTCGCGATGCCGGTAAACGAGACATCACATACAGCCAGGTCGATGGCACCGGCATAGCCAAGCTCAGGCAGCTGCGTCACGTTTGTGCGCTCATGCAGCGTCACGCGATCATCCTGACGCAACGACCAATCGAACTGGGCGCGACCCACGTCCACCGAGACAACGGTCGCAGCTCCGCGCTTGAGCAGGCAATCGGTAAAGCCGCCGGTAGAGCAGCCCACATCCAGACAGCTAAGGCCCGTCGGATTGATGCCAAACGCATCAAGCGCGCCTTCGAGCTTAAGACCGCCGCGGCCAACATAGGGAATGCGCCCCTTCACGTGCAGTGGCAGACCCGGAATCACCTTAAGGCCCGGCGAAGTCAAGCGCTCTCCGCCACTCGAGACCAATCCGGCCATAAGAGTGCGAAGGGCATCCGCGCGATCGGCGCAGATGCCCTGTGAAATCAGTTCGTCATCAAGACGCACGCGTTTCATGAATGCCATCAACCATTCGTATCCGGAGATGCGGCCTAGCTATCCTGGGATTCGTTTGCCGCATCCTCATCGTATTCCTGCTCGAGCTTATCGGCCTCACGCGGCGTCAGCTCAAACTTGTCGACCATATCGACCGCGCGGGAGCCCAGCTCAATCGCTTCGTCAAACAGATCGAGTGAACGCTCCAAGGACGTATCCTTGGAGCGAACGGTAGCAATGATCTGATCCAGACGGTCCGAGATCTCGTCAAAGTTGCGGACAGAACCCTCTGGCATGGCTACTCCTCGACGGAGTCGGCCTCGACGGCCTCAGCAGCGTCCACATCCTCGGCAAGTACACCGGCGGTAGCCTGAGCGGCAGCGACCTTGGCGGCAGCCTCAGCAGCCTGGGCCTCCTCGCGAGCGCGATCCTCGGCCAGCAGTTCCTGGTACAGGTCCTCGCCCGGCAACTCCTCGCTGCGCGCGATCTTGCCCAGCACGCCGTTGACGAACGACGCGGACTGGTCGGTGCCATAGGCCTTGGCAAGTTCGACGGCCTCGTTGATCACGATAGCGTCCGAGACCTCTTCGTCGGTGAGGAAGCGCATCTCGTAGACGGCGATACGCAGCAGATTGCGGTCGGCGCCGGGCATGCGCATAAGATCCCAGTTCTTGGCGACGGCGCGCAGGGCACAGTCGATGCGATCGATATGCTCGTAGGCACCGCGGCACAGCTCCAGAGCATAGGGGTCGAGGGGGCCCTTCGAGATCAGGAAATCGCCCTCGAGGACGCGCTCGAGCGGACTGTCCGTGGCCTCGGCCTGGAACAGCAGCTGCAGCGCCTGACTGCGGGCAAGCGTACGCCCGCGATAAACCTTAAGGCTCAAAGGTTACTCCTTGGGGAAAACGAGGCCGTCGATGCAAACGTCAACGCGCTCGACCTCAACGCCCACCTGGGCATCGATGGCAGCGACCACGGCAGCGCGAACGGTCTCGGCGAGTTTCTTGAACGGATAGCCAAAGAACACCACAACGCGCACGGTGAGTGCGAGCTTGTCGCCGACGACCTCGGTCTCGACCGCCGGCTCGGAAGCCGGGGCCTTGGACGAGAGCATCATGGAGACAAGGTTGGTGGCAAGGTCCTTGACGCCAACGGAGGCGATGCCCTCGACATCGGACACGGCGCGCGAGACGATGGCGGTCAGAACATCGGGCGAAATGCCGATGCCGTCAATCTTGATTTCCTGGGGCATGAGTCCTCCTAGAAGAGTTGGTTGCTAGACGCGGGAGACGAACTTGCCGTCGCGGGTGTCAACCTTGATGACCTCACCCTCGTTGAGGTACATGGGGACCTGGATGACAGCGCCGGTGTCGATCGTGGCCGGCTTGGTGGAACCCTGGACGGTGTCGCCCTTAAAGCCCGGGTCGGTCTGGACGATGGTGGTCTCGATGAACATCGGCGGAGTCACGCCCATGAGCTCATCGTCGGCGAAGAGCAGCTGGCAGATGTCGTTCTCGCGCAGCCACTTGGAGTTCTCGCCCACCATGTCCTCGGGAACGGGAACCTGCTCATAGGATTCGTTGTCCATGAAGATGTAGTCGGTGCCATCGTTGTAGAGGTACTGGAACTCACGGGTGGTGAGCATGACGCTCTCGAACTTGGTGCCGGCGTTGCAGGTGTTCTCGACGACGCGGCCGCTCTTGATGTCGCGGGTCTTGTAGCGCACAAACGCGCCGCCCTTGCCCGGCTTGACATGCTGGAACTCGACGATGGTGTAGACCTTGTCCTTAATGCGGAGACCGAGGCCGTTCTTGAAGTCGGCGGTAGAAATGGTAGGCATAGCGACCTTTCTTGTTATGGGCAGAACGCACAAGCGTCCAAATTACATACGAGCGAAATTATACACTTGCAGACGGCGCCTGCAGCGAGCGCATAAAAAGAGAACGCGGGGCGTCCGAATTGCTCCGGAGGCCCCGCCCCAAACTATCTACCGAAGTAGACTAGCAATCGATGACGTGAAGGTCATGCGGCGTCTTGGTGAAGGGCTCGTAGCCGTTCTCGGTGACCACGCCGTAGTCCTCCAGGCGCACGCCGCCCACGCCGGGCAGGTAGACGCCGGGCTCCATGGTGATAACCGAGCCGACCTCGATGATATTCTTGCTGCGGTTGAAGTTGGGCAGCTCGTGGATGTCAATGCCCACGCCGTGGCCCAGACCATGGTTGTAGTAATCGCCATAGCCGCCAATGATCTTCTTGGAAAGCTTGAAAATGTCGTTGCCCTCGACGCCCGGATGGATGGCGGCGACGCACTCCTCGTGCGCACGGCGCACGAGCGCGTACAAGTCGAGCTGCTCCTGCGTGGGCTCGCCCATCACGACGGTACGAGTCATGTCGGAGCGGTAGTCGCAATAGCCCGCGCCATAATCCATGAGAACGAAGTCGCCCTTCTCGATCACGCGGTCGCTCGGGACGGCATGCGGGTTGGCGGTGTTGGGGCCGCTCGCCACGATGGAGCCGAAGGCCAGGCTGTCGGCGCCGTTGGCGAACATAAAGTTCTCGAGCTCGTTGCGAACCTGCTTCTCGGTCATACCGGGCTTAATATAGCCGAGCATGTGCTGGAAGGCGGTGTCGGTGATCGACTGCGCATGGCGCATGAGCTCGATCTCCTCGGCGTCCTTGATGGCGCGCATCTTGCGGATGTCGTCATGCATCAGCGGCAACATGCAGGCGACGGAACGATCCTCCAAGCCACGCTGGATACCCTGGTAGAAGTTGATCTGCATGTCGTCCTCGACAGCGCAGACGCGGCACTTGTTGGCCGCGATCTTGCCGGCGACCCAACCGGAGATGGTGCCCTCGTCCATGTCGTAAACCCAGGGG
Organism: uncultured Collinsella sp.; assembly: GCA_900550415.1. Taxonomy (GTDB): domain Bacteria; phylum Actinomycetota; class Coriobacteriia; order Coriobacteriales; family Coriobacteriaceae; genus Collinsella. The sequence goes on along the minus strand of URSO01000024.1, from coordinate 22,161 downwards.
CTGCCGGCGGGCGTGTTCTCCTCAAAGCTGTTGAGATAGCGCGAGTCGGTATGGAACAGGCACTGGTCGGCCGTAATAAACGCAGCATGCGGGAACTCGAAGGTGTAATCGAAGACGCCCTTGACGCCCGTAAGCCAACGAAGGTTGGCCTCGTCGCGCACCACGATAGCGTCGTAGCCACGCTCAACCATCAGGGCACGGACACGCTCGATACGACCGGCGGGACCGGCAGCAAACTCTGACATGCAGATTCCTTTCTTGTTGTCTCTATAAAGACGGAACGGGTCTCAACCGAACGACGGAATCGCGCGCGATTCGCAACCGGTTGGAAACCCGCACCTCAACATGATACGAAAGACGATGTATGTCAATAAATCCTAGAGAAGTTCTTTGCGAGAAGCCAAGTATGCGCGAGCATGGCGGTCGAGAACCTCGTCCTCAACGCTCGTTAGACGAATGGCGCCGAGCGCCGCGGGCAGCGGCAACATGCTGCGGTTCGAGCGGACAAACTGCTGCCTGCGGAACTCCTCGATATATGAGGCAGGCTCCAGATCGAAGGCAAGCTCCTCGATACCAAAGTCCTCCAGGCAGTCATCGACCTCAAAGACGTAATCGATATCGAAGTCACAGGCATCATGTGCTAGGCGCGCCTCAAAGCGCATGCCCTCGGACAGCAGCTGGTAGACAGGGACCTGCGACGCGGCATCGACCAAGCAGGCGCGCAGGGTACGCTCCCCCGTCTTGCCAAAATCGAGCGCATGACGGGCGCTCGGGTTCGTGGCCATCAGTACGTCCTTACGTGCAGTCTGAGACCACTGAACGGCATTGACGAGCGCGACCTCCTCGCCCGCGAGAATCTCGGGGACGGTCTCGGTAAACTGATTCCAGCGGGACTTGCTGCTCGAAAGCATGGTGCCAACAAGTACCGCATAACCGAGCTTAAGGTCCTCGGGGTCCGCCGCGCGAACAAGGTCGAGGTCACACACGACCAAGCCCGGCTCGGGACGAAACGCGATAGCGGGAAGCGCATTCTCCGACGAGGCGACGAGCGGCTTCATGGTCGTCGCGACCGTGAGCATGGCGTCGAACGTCGTCGGCAGCAAGGCGCACTCGGTGCGACCGCACCACTGATTGGCACACCAGCAAACGACTGAGCAGGTCGCCGTGTCGCCGACAGCGACAACGAGATCGTCACAGGTAATGCCATTAGCCGACAGGGCGCCAAAGACGGTATCGGCATCGACCAGCGTAGCACCGGCAGGCGAAACCTCGAGGACGAGCAGCGACACGGCAAAGCCGGCGTCGACCAGCGCATGCTCGACGACCTCGCCAAAACGCTCGGATGTGGCGTCGTTCCAAACCACCATCGCGCGCTTAGGCTTGCCCACAACCGAGGCAAACATGCGCGGCAGCTCATCGAACGCGCCCAATCCGACACGGACATCGACGCTGCGGTTTTGGAAATTGATCAGTTGACGGCGAATCATAGCAGTCCACGCTCCAAAAGCATCTCGGCACAAAGGTAGGAAACGTCCTCGAAGGACTTGTTGCGAATATCAAGGGTAATATCGGCGGCCTGGCGATACAGCGGACGGCGATGCTCAAACAGGCGCGCAGCATGCTCGGGCGAGCGGAAATCGGGGCGCGTATCGGACCGACGAATCTGGCGAATCGAATCCTCGAAGTCGCCTTCGAGGTACACGCACGTACCCATTTCGTGCATCAGCTCAATATTCACCGGCGTCTCGACGATACCGCCCCCGCACGAAACCAACAGGCTGCGCTCGCTTTGGAGCGAACGGAGCGCCGAGGTCTCGAGCTCACGAAAACGATCCTCGCCCTCGGTCTCAAAAATCTCGGTTACCGACTTGCCGCAACGGCGCACGACCAGGCGGTCGGTGTCGATAAAACGTCGCTTGAACATGGTGCCGACGTTACGCGCGAGCGTCGATTTGCCCGCGCCCAAAAAGCCAATAAAGAAGATATGGTCGCAGCCGTGTTTGGTGTGCTGGGACATAGCGAGACCTATTCCTCGCAGGGAAGGTCGCGCAGGGCCCGGCGCTCAAAGATACGGAAGATCTGCGTGTACCACAGGTCCTGGGTTGCCTGCGGCTTGACCAGAATAGTGTCAACGCCGGCAAAATTACCGCTCCACACGTCCGTGTACAGCTGATCGCCGATCAGCACCGCCTCGTCTGCCGTGGCGCCAAGGCGCTTAAGACCCGCCTTCAAGGCAAACGGGGCGGGCTTCATGGCGTGGCTGATAGCCTCGAGCCCCAGCTCGCGCGCCGATGCCATGACCTGGTCGCGATGCCAGTTATTGGACACCATACACAGCTTAAAGCCTTTGGCGCGGGCGGTATCGAGCCAAGCGGAAACCGCGGCGGGAACCTGCTCGGTGTCGCGCGGCACCAGGGTGTTATCGCGATCGAGCAGAATGGCGCGTTTGCCGTCGGCCCACAGGGTATCAAGGTCGATGCGATCAACCGAGGCAACGTATCGTTTGGGGCTAAATATCCTCATGCTAATTCCAAGACTGTTGATGCTCTTCGTAGGTTTGCGAGAAGTACTCCTCGTCCTGCGTAATGTAGAAATAAAGGTCATCGGAGTCGGTCGGCTCAAGCGTGGCCTTGAGTGCCTCGAGCGACGGAGAGCAGATGGGCGTGGGTGGCAGACCCTCGTGCTTATAGGTGTTATAGGGGCTATCACTCTGCAGGTCGTCGGCGGTAACCTCGCCACCGGTGACATACATCATGGTCGCATCGCTGTTGAGATAGCGCAGACCGTCGAGCTTGCCGGCAAGGCGGTTGTAGAAGACCGAGGCCACGTGTGCACGTTGATCGGCGTTGAGTCCCTCGCGCTCAACGATAGAGGCCAAGTTGACGATGTCGTAATCGGACATCTCCACGCCATAGCGCTCCTTGATCATGGCCTCGCAGCTCGCAAAGTCAAGCGACTTGTACTCGGTGTTGAACTGGTCAAGCATGGCGCGAATCACATCATCGGCAGAAGGGTCCTTACCCAACGAATAGGTCTTGGGGAATAGGAAGCCCTCGAGTGAATCGTTTGCAGCGTCTTTAAGGAAAGCGTAATCATTCACATAATTGCTCGCCTTGGCCTGGTTAAGGAAATCTTCCTTAGAAATGCTGTCGTATGCCGCGGCCACACGATCGGCGACCTGGTCGACCGTCAGGCCCTCAGGGATAGTCAGTGCATCGGAGCCCGCATTGGGGCCTTCCATGAGCTGCTGAACAACCTTGGTCGCGTCCATGAGCGTGGTAAACGAGTAGGTGCCAGGCTTAAGCGACATATCGGCATTGAGCTTTTTGACCGCCGCGTAATAATCCTTGGGGTCTTCGACGATATGGTTCTCGGAGAGAATCGAAGCGATGGCATCACCCGAGGCGCCATCGGGAATCGTAATAGTAACTTGCTGGCCAGCAGCGACTTTCGCATCCTCGCCGGCAAAGAAGCCCTTGACGGCCGGCACAACAAAGAAAACGATCGCGACAAGCGCAAGCACGGCGATGACGCCACCGATAATCATAGGCACCGGAGAGCTTTTCTTTTGGACGCCACGGCGGGCATGCGTGTTATAGCTCGAGCGCGTGGCCGGAGCAACGCCGTGCGAGCCATGAGCATGATGTGCGTGGGGGCGTGATTGCCGGGCCTGCCCCTGCGTGCGCTGGGCAGGAGCCTGCTGCTTAAAACGAGCGCCGCCAGCGGGCTGCGCGGGACGAGCTGCGGGCTGTTGAGCGGCACGCTGAGCAGGTTGAGCCGAACGCTGCGTCGGCTGCGCCGGGCGCTGGCCAGGCTGAGCAGGGCGCGGCGCAGGCTGCCGTGTACGATTCTGCTGGCGCGGATCGGAAGCGTTAGGCATGCGAAACCTCCTCGTTTTTACGATCGAGCCATGTCTGCAAGAACAGGCTGGCGGCGATCATGTCAATCTTGCCCCTCATCTGCTTTTCGTTGAGTCCCTGCTCTCGCAGGATTCGCTTGGCCTCCTGCGAGGACAGACGCTCGTCCTCAAACTCCAGCGGAAGTTCGAGCTCGTCGGCAATCTTTTGGGCCACTGCGGCGACGCGCTCGGCCTGGGGGCCGGGCTCACCTGCCATGGTCAAGGGACGTCCACTTACCAGGATATCGGGCTCATAGTCCTCGACCAGGTAGCGAAACGTCTTTGCCATACCAGTGACCTCGGCAGCCGGAAGCACCTTGACAGGCATCGCCATCTTGCCATCACGGCTCGAGACGGCAATGCCAATCCTGGTCTCCCCTATGTCCAGTGCGAGCGCGACCACAGCGACTACTTAGGTTCTTAGGCGCCGAGCGCGGTCTTGGCGGCCGCGAGGGCATCGGCGATACCGGCAGCATTCTTGCCACCGGCCTGGGCCATGTTGGGACGACCGCCACCGCGACCATCGACCAGGCTCGCGATCTGCTTGATCACGTTGCCGGCGTGGAAACCGGCCTTCACGGCGTCATCGGAGCCGGCGGCGAGCAGGGCCGGGGTGCCCTTCTCGGTAACGCTGGCAACGACGCAGGCGACGGGGCCGGCAACCTTCTGGTGCACGGTATCCCACACATTGCGCAGGTCAGCAGCCTCAAGACCCTGAAGCTCAGCGACGACGAGCTTGTAGCCGTTCAGCTCGACAGCGCCCTCGATGGCGCCAGAGATAGCGTCGGAGGAGCCACCGGTGAGTGCCTTCTTGAACTTGTTGGACGTCTCGCGCAGCTCGGCCTGCAGGTTCTCCACGCGGGCGGGAACCTCGTCAACACGGCACTTGAGCGCAGCGGCAGCGGCGTCAACGAGCGCCAGGCGGTCGGCCATGTAGTCGAGAGCGCCCTTGGAGGTCACGGCCTCGATACGGCGGACGTTGGAGCCCGTAGAGGACTCGGAAATGATCTTGAACAGGCCGATCTCGGCAGTATTGGCGGCATGCGTACCGCCGCAGAGCTCACGGGAGAACGGCTGATCCTCGGCGCCCACGGAGACGACGCGGACGACGTCGCCGTACTTCTCGCCAAAGAGGGCGACAGCACCGGCGGCCTTGGCCTCGTCGATGCCCATGACGCGGGTCACGACCGGTTTGGAAGCGAAGATCTGCTGGTTGACCAGGTCCTCGACAGCCTTGAGCTGCTCGGAGGACAGGGCCTCGAAGTGCGTGAAGTCAAAGCGCAGGTGCTCGGGCGTCACCAACGAGCCAGCCTGGGAGACATGCTCGCCCAGGACCTGCTTAAGCGCGGCGTCGAGCAGGTGCGTGGCAGTGTGGTTGCGGCGCAGGAAGCCACGGCGCTCGGCGTCGAGCGCGGCTGTCACGGTAGCACCGACGGTCAGTGTGCCCTCGGCAACGTGCGCGACGTGAGCATACAGGCCATTGTGGTTCTTGGTGTCGGCAACAGTCAGCGCAACGCCCTCGGCGGAAAGCTCACCGGCATCGCCCTGCTGGCCACCCATCTCGGCGTAGAACGGGGTGCGGTCGAGCACGACCTCGACGTCCTCACCGACGGAAGCAGACTCGACGGACTCGCCGTTGCGAACGATGGCGACAACCTTGGCACCCTCGATCACATCGTTGTCATAGCCGTTGAACTCGGTCGCGGCAACCTTGTCGGAAAGCTCGACCCACACGTCGTTGAAGCTGCCCCAAGCATCGCCCTTGACGTTGGCGCGAGCGCGGGCCTTCTGGTCCTCCATGCAAGCGGTGAAGCCGTCCATATCGACGTCGTGGCCAGCGATGCCGGCAATCTCGACGGTCAGGTCAATGGGGAAACCAAAGGTGTCATGCAGCTTAAAGGCGACGTCGCCCGGAAGGACAGCACCCTCGGCAAGCGCGGCCAGAGCCTCATCCAGGTAGACGCGGCCGTTGTCGAGCGTCGTGGAGAAACGCTCCTCCTCGGAAGCGACGATACCCTTAACGAGCGCGACGTTCTTGAGCAGCTCGGGATAGGCCTCGCCCATCTGGGCGTTGACCTCGTCAATAAACTTGGTCAGGAAGGCGCCCTCGATGCCCAGCAGGCGACCGTGGAACACGGCGCGGCGGAGCAGGCGGCGAAGGACGTACTCGCGACCCTCGTTACCGGGGAGAATGCCGTCCGAGATCATAAAGTCGACGGCACGAGAGTGATCTGCGATGATGCGCAGGGAGCGGCTAGCACCGGAGTAATCGTCGGCGTCATAGGTCTTGCCGCTGATCTTCTCGCCCAGCTTGATGAGGTGCTGCATCAGATCGCCGTCGTAGTTAGCGGTCTTGTGCTGCATGATGGCGGCCATGCGCTCCAGACCCATGCCCGTATCGAGGTTGCGGTGCGGCAGCTCCGGCATGGAGCCATCCTCCTGGCGGTCGTACTGGGTAAAGACGAGATTCCAGAACTCCAGGAAGCGGTCGCAGTCGCAGCCGGGCTTGCAGTCGGGGCTGCCGCAGCCGACCTCCTCGCCCATGTCAAAGTAGATCTCGGAGCACGGACCGCAGGGGCCGGTGGGGCCAGCGGCCCAGAAGTTGTCGTCCTCGCCCAGGCGGGAGATGTGATCCTCGGCAACGCCCAGGGAGCGCCACACGTCATGGGTCTCGTCGTCCTCGGTAAAGACGGTGAAGTACAGGCGATCGAGCGGCAGCTTGAACTCCTTGGTAATGAGCTCAAAGGCCCAAGCGCAGGCCTGCTGCTTGGAGACGCCGCCAAAGGAGAAGTCGCCGAGCATCTCAAAGAAGGACAGGTGACGGCCGTCTTCGCCGATGCAATCGATGTCGTTGGTGCGGACGCACTTCTGGCAGGAGATCGCGCCGATCTCCTTCATGGTCTTCTTGCCCTGGTAGTACTCCTTAAACTGGTTCATACCGGCGTTGGCAAGCAGCAGCGAAGGGTCGTCGGGGACGAGGGACGAAGAAGGATAGAGCTTAAGACCGCGCTCCTCAAAGAAGTTGAGGAACTTAGAGCGGATCTCGGCCGTAGTCATTGACGGGTAGTCAGCACTCATAGAGGGAATCTCCTCGGTTTCACATCGAAACAGTTCAAACGTAACGATATTACCATCCCACCGCGCCTGTGCAAAAAAGAGGGCCGCCAAACAGCGACCCTACAGCGAAAGTGCACGTTATTTAGTACTGTGCGATCCTTTGAAAAAGGGCTGCTGTAGAATTACATATAAGAGTCACCCGGAAGGAGCGATCGATGAAAAGCAAACGATTTTTCCTCAATGCACTTCTGTTAGCGGCACTTTTAACGCTTTTGGCTTTCACCTGCTGGTACGCAAACCAACCAGCATTTGGCTACGTGTTGTATGCAGTAATGTCCGGCGATAAGGCTTATTACACTCTACGTGCAATTGACATTCTCTTTTTCTATGTTGCCGGCCCCTTATCAATCGCTCTGCTCGCGTTTCTTGTCATTTACAACTTCAAGAAACGTTAATAGGACCTATTTAGAATCCGAGTCGTCCATGGAGCCGTCGATGCCGGTTTTGGTATCGTCGTCCGTGTTGGAGTCATCGTCCTTGGCAAAGGGGTTCTTGAAGAAGCCCGTGGCATCGGGCTGCAGGCCAGAGAGCTTAATCCAGGGATTATCAAGCTCGGGCTTGGGCATGGCCTTGGCCTCGGGCGCAGTCTCGTTGCCGATGAGCTCGGACTCGTAAATGAAGGTGTCATCGCCGAGCGCATCGTAGGCGGCGACCGGGTTGCCATCGGCATCGCGGTACGGCGTGCCCTTAAACACGGCGCCGTCATAAGCCACAAGCTGGCGGCCGGTCTCATTCTCGAAGTAGTACACGAAGATACCCTTGAGGGCCGCACACAGCGGGATGGCAATAATCATGCCGATGGGGCCCATAAGTGCCGAGCCAATAACGAGCGCCGTGAGGCTCATGATGGGATGCACCTGAACCGAGCTCTGCATGACCTTGGGCGAAATCACGTTATCGGTAACGTTTTGCGCGACCATCGTCACGACGAGCGTCCACAACGCCAACATGGGGCTGAACATGAAACCGAGCACCGTGGCGATTGCTGCGCTCACCCAGGGACCGACGACCGGAACCAAATGCATGATGCCGGTAAAGATAGCCATGAGCGCCGCATACGGATGGCCGATGATAATAAAACCGATAAAAGCGAGGAAACCACCGCAGATGGACGTCACGACCATACCGCGCATGTAGCCGCCGACAGAGCGAGAAAGGATGGCGACCATAAAGCGGTACGAGGTCTCCTTCTCCTGACCGATGATGGTGCAAATCTCGTGGTGCATGCGAGGGTAGTCGCAGGCCATCCAGTACGCAAGCACCAGACCAAGGAAGAGCACGAACAGCTGCGAGGCCGTGTTGGTAATGAGCGGAAACACGCCGCGGCCGAGCTCCGCAGCGATTTGCGAGACGTACTTGGACGCTACGGTAACCAGCGAAGAAAGATTGTCGTCCAGATACTCCTTGAGCGGCGTGTTGTTGAGCGTCTTAGCGTGCGAGAGCATCTCGTTGAGATCGCCACCCGCAACACGAAGCTGCTCGGGCAGGCGGCTCAGGACTTCCATGATTTGACCGAGCAAAATAGGCGAGAGGATGCAGACGACGCCGACGAGCACGGCAACAACCACAATGAGCGCGATAAGCGAACCGATGCCGCGATTCACGCCGTGATGCTCGAGCCAGTTGGTGATCGGCGACATGACAAAAGCGATGATGGAACCGACTGCCAAAAACTCGATGACCGGTGCCAGGATGCCCATAAGGTTAAAGATGACGGCAGCGATGACAATGCAGCCGACGACGCCCCAAATGCGCAGCGTCAGAATACGGGTATCGCGAAGCGTGCGGTCGATTTGTTGGGGGTGCTCACTCATGAACGAATCATCACTCCGTCGGGGTCGATCTTATCTTGAATCTTCTTAAGGGTACGGCGCAGCAGGCGCGAGACCTGCACCTGCGAGATGCCCAGCTTCTTGGCGATCTCGATCTGGGTCATGCCCTTTACGAAGCGCAACTCGATAACCTCGCGCTCGCGAGGCGAGAAATCGCGGATGGCTTCCTCGATTACCAGGCGGTCATCGGTAAAGTCGAGCTCATTGTCCTCGTCGGCATAGCGGTCAAGAATCGAAGGCGCATCGTCGGAATCGGACGCGCCAGGAGCCTCGATGGGCACCGAGGTGTAGGCCGAGGACGATTCCATGGCTTCGAGCACCTCGTCGACAGTCACGTCGAGGTATTCGGCGATTTCCTCAACCTTGGGCGAACGCTGTAGCTCGTTGGTGAGCTTATCGGTAGCCTGGTTGACCTTGGCCGAGAGCTCCTGCAAACGTCGGGGCACGCGCACGCTCCAGCCCTTGTCGCGGAAGTGGCGCTTAATCTCGCCCAGGATGGTGGGCGTGGCAAACGTCGTGAACTCAAGTCCGCGTTCAGGGTCAAAGCGGTCGATAGCCTTGAGCAAGCCCAGATAGCCGACCTGCAAAAGGTCATCGAGCGGCTCACCGCGGTTTTTAAATTTGTTGGCAAGAAACCTTACCAGGTTCATATGGGACATAACGAGCTGCTCGCGAGCATCCGGATCACCGGTCTCCTTATAACGACGAAACAGCTCGCGGGTTTTCTCCTTGTCCCAAGCGGTTTTGCCGCTCCGGGAACGTTCGGTCATATTAGATATCCGCCTTGAGGTCGAGGGAAAGCGTTAGGGGCGCCGCAGTCTTTTCGTAGGAATCGCACACGCTTGCAAGAATGAGCTCGGCATACACAGCAGCCTGGTCATCCTCGTCGACGGTGGCCTGTTCCCCAAAGGTAAAGGTCATGCCGACGTGAGATTCGTCCACATCAAATTGAATGGTGATGTCGTCGCAGTCGACCGCGGTGCACCCAAAGATGAAGGCTTCCTCGGCAGCCATGCGGATGTCCTCGATACGATCGACAGACATAGAGCACAGGGCGCCGACGTTGGCGGCCGTCATGCGCACCAAGCGCGCGAGACGCGGATCACCGGCAACGCTCAGCGTGATGGGACAGGTTGCTTCGCTACTCATCGCAGGACTCCTCGGAGGTCTCGGCGGGCGTATAAGTGTAATACTGAGCGGGCTTAGCAGCGGGCTTCTGAACATCATCGTCGTCAGCAGCGGCATCGTCATCGCCAATCAGAACGCGCTCAGTAGGCTGCTCGGCCTCGGCGGCGGCAGCGGCGAGCTTGCGATCGGCGTCGGCTGCAGGAGCCTTCACCTTATTGAAGAGCTTCTGCACGGCGCCAGCAGCAGAATCAGTCACGCTCGATACGGCATTGCTGGCCTCGGCCACGCTGCCCGTGACCTCGGAGATGTCGCGAACGACCGCCTCAACCTCAACGAGGTTAGACGTCAGAGCATCAACGGCAGTCTTGCTCGACTTGAGGAGCGGCTCAACCTGTGCCAGCGCGGGGGTGAGCTCATCGACAGCGCCATCGAGCTTTGCCACCACAGGCTGTGCCTCGGCGAGCGTATTGTTAAGGTCACTCACCGTCTTGTCGAGCGAGTCGACGACGGTGCGAGTCTTGCGCAGCGTGAGCGCGAGCTCGACAACAGCCCACACGCCGGCAACGGCGAGCACCAGCAGGGCGATTTGAATGGGACTCATGCAAGCCTCCCGAAGGAATCGAAATACACACGTTTTTCATGGTACCCCAAAGAAGGGCAAAGATACCCAAAGGGAATGCGCGAGGCGCCAATGGCCTACTTGGGAGCGTTGCCGCTACGGTCGCGCTCGCTTTGCTCCACACGCCACTCTTCCCAACCGCGGCCGGCAGGCTGCCAGAACGCGCCGCGCTCCAACCCCTCGGGCAAATAGCGCTGATCGACCCAGCCTTCGGGATAATCGTGCGGGTACTTGTATACACCGTACTCGTCGCTGCCGGGACGGTGACGATCGCGCAGGTAGCTGGGCACCTCGCGAAGACCACTGCTGTGGATATCGGCCAGCGCCGCATCGATCGAGGCCTCGCACGCGTTGGACTTAGGCGCCAGGCACACATAGAGCGCAGCCTGAGCCAGGTTGATGCGACACTCGGGATAGCCAATGACCTCGGCAGATTTAAATGCGGCATGTGCCACCAAAAGCGCCTGCGGGTCGGCGTTGCCAACATCCTCGGAAGCCTGAATCATAATGCGGCGAGCGATAAACTTGGGATCCTCCCCCGCATCAATCATGCGCGCAAGCCAATAAATGGTGGCATCGGGATCGCTGCCTCGCATGGACTTGATGAACGCGCTAATAATGTCATAGTGCATGTCACCGTTTTTGTCATACGAAAACCCACGACGCGGATTGGCGATCTTCACGTCGTCCACGGTAATGGGATAGCGTTCCCCCGCCGCCGGCGCTGGCGTTCCCTCGGTATCGGGACGCGTAACGGCAATCTCGCTCGCAAGCTCGAGCGTCGTGAGTGCTGAGCGAGCATCGCCCGCGGCCAATGTGCAAATGGTTTTAACCGTATCCTCATCGGCCGAGAACTTACCGTTTAAACCCTGCGGCGCCTCGAGCGCACGCTCAATGAGCGTGGCGATATCCTCGTCCTTCAGGTGCTCAAGCTCTACCACGCGCCCACGCGACAACAGTGCGGAGTTGACCTCAAAGTACGGGTTTTCCGTCGTGGCGCCAATCATAATGACGATGCGGTTCTCGACCGCATGCAGCAGGGCATCCTGCTGCGACTTAGAGAAGCGATGAATCTCGTCGATGAAAAGAATGGTGCGGCGGTCGTACGTATTCAGGCGCGTCTTTGCCTCGTCGATCACGCGACGCAGGTCCTTCACGGTGCCCGTCACGGCGCTGACCTCGACAAACTCACTCTTGGTATGGTTGGCGATAATATGGGCCAGCGTCGTCTTGCCCGTACCGGCGGGGCCGTACAGAATCACACTCGACAGCACATCATGCTCAATCGCGGCGCGCAGCCACGAGCCCTTACCGACGGCCTTTTGCTGGCCCACATACTCGTCGAGCGAATTGGGGCGCATACGCACCGCAAGCGGCGCATTTTTAAAGGAGCGCTCGCGCGTCGAAGCAGAAAAAAGGTCGTCCATAGCCATCCCGTGCATTAATCAAAATCGTTGTTGACCAACAGTATACCGAAAGGATACGAACTACCGTTCGTTAATATAGGTGCGGTGCGGAAACTTTAGACCTGGGAACAATTTGCTCGTCAGCTCGCAGAAATAACCATCCGTCATGCTTGCGATGTAATCGACGACGGCCTGATCCTTGTCATCCTGCCAGGCATAGGCGCGATCGTAGTAGGAAAGCTGCTGCTCAACACGCGAAATGTGGTGCTTAAAGATGTAGGAGGACTCGTCACCCTCGTTTATATCCTGCAGGCAACGGTCGTAGAGCTTTTCGAAGGCCTCGCGCAGTTCCACTTCGGAGTCGCCTTCGATACCGCCCTTGCTATAGATCTTCTCGTAGTTCTCGCGCTTCGCCCGCCGGATCTCCTCAAACAGGTCCTCGCTCATCTCGATACGCGGTTTGCCGTAGCTATGCTCAACGATATCGATAGAAGCGTGCGTGAGGATCCAGCTGTTGTAAGCCCCGCCCAGGCCATCGTCAAAAGCGTCGGGTGACAACAGGCCTGCCGCAATGGCGTCTTGGCGATCGCGCCCAACGTAGGCAAGGATATCCGAGATACGCACCACACAGCCCTCGAGCATCATGGGACGCAGGTGCTCAATCGCGCTATAGCCTGTGGCAATGCAGTCCTCGACGGTTCGGTCGAACTGGTCAAAGGAACCCATGTCCGAAAGCTCAAACACACGCTGCTCATATTCGCCGTTGTGGCATAGCACGCCATCGAGCGTCTGAAGCGACACATTACGGCCGTACAGTGCATCGAGCACACGAACTGATTGCACGTTATGGAAAAAGTAGCGACCCGTGCGCTCGTGGTAAATATCGTTGAGGAATCGCTCGCCAGCATGGCCAAAGGGCGTATGGCCCAAGTCGTGGCCTAAGCCAATCGCCTCGATTAGATCGCAGTTGAGCCCCAGAGCACGCCCGATATCGCGAGCGATGCGCGAGACCAGCTGCACGTGCAGACCGCGACGCGAAAGGTCGTCATTGCTGCGAAAACTGAAGACCTGCGTTTTGCCTGCATAACGGGTGTATGCGGGCAGATGCAAAATCTTTTCGGTATCGCGTATAAATGCCGGACGCATGAGCGTGCCCTTGTCTGCGGCCCGATCGACACGTCGGATGACCTGGTCGTCACCGCATCGATAAGGATTAACGACACCCGAGGCGCGGTCGGCGGCGATACGCTCGACCAGCTCGGGCGACAACGCCGCGGGAATGCGGTCCATGCGCGCCTTAATGACGGCCGTTTCTTGATTAGTTGCCATGGCATGCTCCTTAAAAAGGATGCGCAATCGGTTACAATGTCCAGCTCACGACCTCGATTATGGCAAATATCAGCACCAAAAACGGGAGCAATGGCAGGGAGCGCGATTTTGTGAAGAGGCAGGAGAGCGCCAGGGCCAGGAGCGCAACGGCAAATGCCACGATGCCGCCCAGAGGGTCGAGCGTGCAAAGCGCGAAAAGCGCCTTGGCATCCCCCATGCCGATGCCGGGGGCTTGGCGAACACGACGCCAGAGCGACTCAGTGAGCACAAGGGCAAGGTAGACGATGACCGCAAGACCGGCGTGATCAAGCGCCGTGTTAACACCTCTGTCGAGCCAAACGCCTGCAAGCGCCGCCACCGCACACACGCCGGCAAGCTCATTGGGAAACCGCCGCTCACGGGCATCAATCACCGCGCCGGCAAAGATGCAAATCCAAAACGGGATATAGATCATCGAACACCTCCTTGGGCAGCAGCTCAAACGCAAAACCACCACAAAGGTACTATCCCTTTGTGGTGGTTTTGATCGTGGTTATTTGGCGCCTTGCATGACCTCGTCGAGGGTAACGCTTACGGCGTGCTGCGTCGGCACCCAGTCGACCTTCAGGAACAGAGCAGCCACCGTAATGGGGATATAGCTGAACATAAAGATCGGGAAGGTAAACAGGTTGGTCACCAGGCGCCACTTTTGCGCGCAATGGATGTGCTTGTACTCGAAGATAGTCGTGAGCAGCGCCAGGATAAAGAAGGTCTGATACATCATGACGAAGGTCATGATGAGCGAAGCGGCACACGCCTGCATCTCGACCTCGGTAGCCAAAAAGCCATGCGAAAGACCACCGACGATCAGGAACGTGGCGTTGGCGAGCATCGAAATCAGCGATAACAGCATACCAGGGGCAATCGTCATAAACATATCGTAGGCGGCAAAACGATGATAGCGGAAGGTCGACTTGACCAGATGCTTACCGTAGGTAAAGAACACCTGGTAGAAGCCCTTGGTCCAACGCATACGTTGCTTCCAGGACGCCTTAAACGTCACGGGCTGCTCGTCAAAGAACTCCGCCGGCGCATAGCCAATACGGATGCCGTGAATAGCGCAGAACGTGGTGAACTGAATATCCTCGGTCAGCGTATGGAACTGCCAGCCGTGCATGCCCTCAATAACGCTAGCCGAGATAAGGTAGCCCGAACCCGAGACAGCACAGGACGTCTTGCAGATGTTGCGCGCATTGTTGAGAAAACGCGCCTCGCGCAGATACCAAGTGGCATTCGCTGCCGAGATCCACGAGCTTCCGAAGTTCTTGGAGTTACGATAGCTCGTGACCACATGGAAGCCCTGGTCAAAGGCATCATTCATCTTGGACACGTAATCGCGGGCGATAACATTATCGGCATCGAAGATAAAGTAACCTTCAAAGGTATCGGGATACTCGTTAAGAATGCGGTCAAAACCAAAGTCCATGACCCAGCTCTTGCCTTTACGGGCCAGGTCGTTTCGCTCGTACACGACAGCGCCCGCCTCGCGCGCGAGCTGCGCGGTGTTATCGGTGCAGGCATCGGCGACCACGAAGACCTCGATGAGCTCGGACGGATAATCCTGGTCCTTGATGGAGCGAACGAGGTTGGCGATAACGGCCTCCTCGTTGTGTGCTGCAATAAAGAAGGCATACCGGTGGAGTTTTTTGGCCTTGGGAGGCGCGACCTCGCCGCGGAGAGCACCGATGACAAAGAAGACCACCTGGTACAAGAAGCAGACCGTGAGCAGCGTGACGACAATCTGGTTGAAGATCACGATGGGTGTGTTGGTTTGTAAAAAGGCGAGCATGCAGGCTCCCAGGAACGTGTTACGTAAACAACCGTATATCTTACCGCAGGCTTACCGAGTTCAAGAAACCACCTAATACTGACTAGGCTTCGAGCAGGCCGAGCTGCGGTACGATTTCGTCGCCGGCAGCAGTGCGGCCAAGCGAACGCGGGGCTAAGTCGTCGAGGACGGCGGCGAGATCCCACGGCAGCTCGTCGCGGCACTCAATGCGCTCTCCCGTCACGGGATGATCGAACGCCACGCGCCAGGAATGGAGGAATTGCCTGGTCAGACCCTGATCGGCACGCGCATCGCACTTACCGTAGAGCGGATCGCCCACGCAGGCGTGGTTGATATGGCGCATGTGCACGCGAATCTGATGCGTGCGACCGGTAAACAGGTGACACTCAACGAGTGTGTAGCCGTCATCAAAGCGCGTGGAATCAAAGCGCTCAAGGACCTTAAAGGTCGTGATGGCCTGGCGCGCAAAAGGATCATCGGAAACCGCCATCTTGACACGGTCACGTGTAGAACGGGCAATGCCGGTGTTAACGGTGCCCTCATCCATGGCGATATGACCGTGAACGAGCGTAATGTAGCGGCGGTCGAGCGTGCGCGTACGGATAAGATTTTGGAGCGCGCGCTGGGTGTCGTCGTCCTTTGCCGCAAGCATAAGACCCGAGGTATCGCGATCCAAACGATGTACGATACCGGGGCGGTCCTCGCCCTGCACGGTGCCCAGATGGTCGATACCGCAGTGATAGACCAGCGCATTCGCGAGCGTACCGCTCTCATGACCATGCGCAGGATGGCACACCAGGCCGCGCTGCTTGGAGAGCACGATGAGGTAGTCGTCCTCATAGCGAATGTCGAGCGGGATGGCCTCGGGAATCACGTCGGTGGGATCGTGCGGCTCGGGCAAATCAACCGAAATACGGTCACCGGCTCGCACGGCGTACTTTTTGGACAGGCAGGTCTCGCCATTGACTACTACGGCCCCGCCCTCAATCAGATGCGCACAGGAAGAGCGCGTGGGGCAGCCGTCGTTGGCGCCCAGATAGGCGTCGAGACGCTGGCCAGCGGCATCGTCGGCAACAAGGATATGGATGTCGGCCATTAACGCTCATTCCTTTCGCGAATCTTGCGGGCACGCTCCCCACGTTGTTTAGCCTTGCGCTTGGCGCGGGCCTCGTCACGGGCGTTAAGCTCGGCGGTCGCATCGACCTCACGGGCCGCGGGGCTCAAGAACATGTAACCGAAGAGGGCGAGCACGACGCCCACGGTAATGCCAATATCGGCCACATTGAAGACGGGGAAGTCGATGAAGGTGGTGGCAATAAAATCGGTCACGAAACCAAAGCCCAAACGATCGATCGCGTTACCGATAGCACCGCCCGCAACCATCGCCATGCCCACAACCTCAAGATGGGCGAGCTGAGGTGCACGAACGAGGTACACGGCAATAGCGATAATGACCGCCAACGCCAGCACGGCAAACGCAATGCCATGCCCCTCGCCCATGCTAAAGGCAGCACCGATATTGCGGACAAACATAAAGTCGATAACACCGGGGATGACGGTCACATGCAAGGCGTCGCCCACGGCACGAACCGCAAGCTTGGTCAGCTGGTCAACAAGCAGCACAACGAGCGCCACCCCACCAGCAACACTCAACCGCCAACGCAAAGGCGGCGTCATATCCGCACCACGGCCCAAAGAAATCCCCTACCCTCAGATAATCAAATTCCGTTTAACGCAAACAACCATCTTATATTGCCACACGCAGAGCGCACGACACATTCGCTAACGTCAGATAAATAACCAGCATAAAAGAAAGCGGCATTCCGGATAACGGAATGTCGCTTTTCTTCAGCGGAGCAAATGGGCCGAAGGCGTCAAATTCTCCCTATAACTAAAATGCCGAGTTACCGTGCCTTAAAGGGCATTCGCACACCTCTTGCAGATATGCGCGTGGCCGTTGTACTCGCCGACGGTGGTGCGGTAGTTCCAGCAACGGTCGCAGCACTCGCCCTCGGCAGCCTCTATGGCAACGGAGAGCTCCTCGCCCTGGGTCAGTTCAACAGCGGAAACGATGTAGAACTCGGCCAGGTCGACGGCCTTGTCGCCGGTCAGCAGCGCATACATCTCGGCGGGAACGACCGCTTTGACGCGAACCTGCTGGCTCTTAGTGAAGGTGCCGGCGGAGCGAGCATCCTCAAGGGCCTTGGTCACGGCGCTACGGAGCTCGAGCGAAGCCTCGAGCACGCCCTCGAACTCATTGGCCTCGTCAACCGTGATGGGCGACTTATACCAATCGAGCAGCGCGGCGTACTTCTGGTGATCGACGCAGCCGGCGGGCGCATAGGCCATGGCCTCGTCGACCGTGTAGGACAGGATCGGCTGAAGGTCGCGCATGAGCATCGAGAAGAGCTCGGCGAGCACGGTCTGGGCGCTGCGGCGCTCGAGCGAGCCGGGCTTCTCGCAGTACAGACGGTCCTTCAGGGCGTCAAGGTAAACGTTGGAAAGCTCGGTAACCACAAAGTCATAGAGTGCACGATAGGCACGCGGGAACTCGTAGCTGGCGTAGGCGTCGTCAACCTCGGCCTGAACCTGGGTCAGGCGGGCAACCATGAGCTTGTCGAGCGGCAGCAGGTCGGCATAGGCGACGCCGTCGGTCTCGGGCTCAAACTGACCCTCGAGCTCGGAGAGCAGGAAGCGCAGCGTGTTGCGGAAACGACGGTAGGCATCAGACGTACGAGCGAGAATCTCGTGGTCGATGGACACGTCGGAGCTGGTGTCGACGGAGGCAACCCACAGACGGATGATGTCGGCGCCCATCTCGTCGCAGACCTTGTTGGGGTCGATGACGTTGCCGAGCGACTTGGACATCTTACGGCCCTGGCCGTCGAGGGTGAAGCCCTGCGAGACGACCGCCTTGTACGGAGCGTGGCCGTTGGCGCCCACCGAGGTGAGCAGCGAGCTCTGGAACCAACCGCGGTGCTGGTCGGAGCCCTCGAGATACACGTCCGCCGGATACTCCAGCTCGGGACGGTACTCGCAGACGGCCTTCCAGGAAACGCCGGAGTCCCACCACACGTCGAGGATGTCCTTATCGGCCTTGAGATGATGGCCGCCGCACTTGGGGCAGACGCAGGCCTCGCCCAGGTAGCTCTCGGGAGCGTCGGTGAACCAGGCATCGGAGCCCTTCTCGTGGAAGAGTTTGATGACGGCGTCGAGCGTGGCGTCGTTCATAACTTTCTCGCCGCAGTCGGCGCAGGTGTAGCTGGGGATAGGCACGCCCCAGTTGCGCTGACGGCTGATGCACCAGTCGGGACGCTGCTCGACCATGGCGCCGATGCGGTTTGCCGCGTGGGCCGGATACCACTTGACGTTCTCGCGAACCTCTTTGCCAGCCTGCTCGCGCAAACCGGTCTTGTCCATCGAGACGAACCACTGGTCGGTAGCACGGAAGAGCACCGGGTGCTTGCAGCGCCAGCAGTGCGGATAGCTGTGCGTGATCTTCTTCTCGAGGACCAGGGTGCCGCGCTCGCGCAGGAACTCGATGATGTGCGGGTTGGCCTCATCGGTGTCCATGCCGCTGAAGGGGCCGCCGGTGCCAAACTCCTCGCCGGTGTAGAACTTGCCGTCGTCGTCAACCGGCATGCAGATGTCGGTGATGCCCTCCTTGAGGCAGGCAAAGTAGTCGTCGACGCCGTGGCCGGGCGAGTTGTGGACGATACCGGTACCGTCATCGACACCGACGTAATCGGCCAGCAGCGCCACGCCCTCAACACCGTCAAAGATCGGCTGCTTGTAGTGGATGTGGTGGAAGGTCTCGGCGGGAACCACGTAGGGCTTGCCGTCGACCATAACCGGGGTGTACTCCCAGCCAAACTCCTCGCAGCACTTGGGAGCCAAGTCCTCGAGCATGACCTCGGCACGACCCTCGTGCTCAACGGCGACATAGGCGGCGCCGGGCTTAAGGGAAACGGCCTGGTCGGAGGGGATGGTCCACGGGGTGGTCGTCCAGATGATAAAGTCGACAGGACCGTCGAAGTTCTCGAGGCCGGCGGGCTTGGAGGTCATCTCAAAGCGAACGAAGATGGACGGGCTCGTCTCGTCGGAGTACTCGATCTCGGCCTCGGCCAGCGCGGTGTGGCAGTGCTTGCACCAGTGAACCGGCTTGTGTCCGCGATAGATCATACCCTTATCGAACATGGCCTTGAAGACCTCGATGTCGGCGGCATCATGTTGGTGATAGAGCGTCAGGTAGGGGTTGTCCCAGTCGCCGAGCACGCCCAGACGACGGAAGCCGGCCTTCTGCAGCTCGATGTTCTCAACAGCGAACTCATTGCAGAGCTCACGGATCTTGGCCGTGGGGGTCTGGTTGAACTTCTCGGTGCCGAGCTTCTCCTCGACCTTGTGCTCGATCGGCTGGCCATGGCAGTCCCAACCGGGGACATAGGGAACCTCATAGCCCTGCATCATCCAGTAGCGGTTGATCATGTCCTTGGAGATCTTGTTCATGGCGTGGCCGATGTGGATCGGGCCGTTGGCGTACGGAGGACCGTCGTGCAGCACAAACTTCTTGTGACCCTCGTTCTTCTTCAGAACCTGCTCGTAGACCTTGTTGTCCTGCCAGTCCTTGAGTCGCTTGGGCTCGGACTTGGAAAGACCGGCACGCATGGGAAAACCGGTCTTGGGCAGATTCATCGTCTGCTTGTACTCGTTTGCCACGGTACCCCTTTCATGTCGTGGGCGCGCACGCCCGTTGGGCACCAAAAAAGCGCCCGTCCCTACAAGCTGGGACGAAGCGCCACAAAACGAGCTGTACGCCCGCAAAAGCTCTTCGCTTAACCACCCAGCTTAGATGCCCTCGCCCGCATATTCGCGCGCTCGCATCCGTTACTCGGCTGGCCTGTATCGACGACCATCTCGGCGATGTCTACTAAGACGAACCTGCACGGCACGTCCGTTGGGACCGCAGCTCCGGGGTGATTTTCATCGGTCGCATGCACGGGTTCTCAGCGCTTCCCGCTCTCTGTAACATGCGGACGGCCGACTACTCGTCCCCATCAACGCTTATGCGGTGTATGGTAGCACGGTCAGCGCCGCCGAAAAACCCTCAACACTGGTTTTATACGTTCGAAATTTCTCGCTATTACAGCCTTTCTCTAGGAGCAAAATACCTGAAAGCACTCTATCTCACGAAAGAAGGTACCTATGCGCACAATTGGAATGAGCGACTATACCGTCGGCGAAGACTGCTTTGACGAGCTGCCCGGCGCGCTGGCCGAGTACGGAGCGACCAAGGTCGCGATCATCGGTGGCAAGCGAGCACTGGCCGCAGCACTTCCCGGCATCGAAGCTGCACTGGCAGGTACCGACGTCGAGATTCTGGAGACGCGCGTCTACGGTACCAACAGCACGCGTGCCAATATCGCCAAGGTCGTAAACTCCCCCGCCTGCCAGGAAGCCGACGTGCTCATCGCCTGCGGCGGCGGCAAGGCGCTCGATACCGTCAAGACGGCGGCCATCGAGCTCAAGAAGATCGTCTTTACCGTGCCGACGATCTGCTCCAACTGCTCCGCCGCGACCGCCATTGCCGTTGTCTACAATGACGACGGCTCGCTCGAGGGCTATTCGTACCCCAACCGCCCCGCGCACATCTTCATCAATCCCAAGATCATCGCCGAGGCACCGGCGGAGTACTTCTGGGCTGGCGTAGGCGATGCCCTGTCTAAGCAGCCCGAGGTCGAGTACGCTACGAGCGCCGGCAACTTGGAGCACACCGCCGGTCTTGGCCTGGCACTCGCCCACACCTGCTCCGAGCCGCTGTTTACCTGCGGCGTTCAGGGTCTTGAGGACGTGTGCCAGAATCTGTCGAGCGAGGCCGTCAAGCAGATAGCGCTCGACATCGTGGTCAACACGGGCTACGTCTCCAACCTGACCAACCAAAACGATTACTACTACAACTCGAGCGTGGCGCATGCGTTCTACAACGCCACGTGCAGCATTCCGCGCGAGGGAACCTATCTGCACGGCGAGGTCGTAAGCCTGGGCGTGCTGGTGCTGTTTGCCTATACAGGCGATACCGAGAACCTTGAGCGCTACGCCGCCTTTAACAAGCAGATGGGCCTGCCCGTGACGCTTGAGCAGGTCGGGCTTTCCGAGGCCGATATCCCTGCTCTGTGCGAGTACGCACACGCCACCAACGAGTGGAAGCAGGGAAACCCCGAGCCCTTCACGGACGAAAAATTCGCCGCCGCCATCAAGGCCGCCAACGCCTACGGCCACTCTATCCTGGCCTAACCGACCAAAACCGCCACAAAGGGGACAGGCACCTTTGTGGTGGTTTTTTATTACTCCAGCATTCAGTTCGTACTCGAACACGATTCTTTACGAGAAAGGGTTCGGGTACGTTTTTTTGTTTATCGGAAATTCTGCGGAAGGACTACTCGGAACGGTAAACAGGAACGAACAAAGGCAGGGTATCATCGTGGTGATGGTATCCTGCCTTTTGTTTTGCGGGATCAAGGTCGCTTTATGCGAACTTGATCGCCACTTATATGGCGCATTGATGGCAATTGCTGCGTACGTGCATACCGGGAGCCTGTACACCTCTGGCAAGGCGTAACACACTAGACTTTGTTCCAAAGTCCGTGTGCTAAGGGGGGCAGGCCCCTTAGAATTCCTGTGGAGTGTGTACTTCCGTGCGCAGGAAAACGGCAAAATTTCGCTATATCAGGGCGTTCTTTCATTGGAGAGTATGGTATACACGGCTTAGTTCAACAAATTGGAATTTGTGGAGGTAAAATATAGATGAATCAAGGTAGAATTATTGTAATCACAGGTGCGCCGGGGACAGGAAAAACTACAACGGCATCTGTTGTTGCAAAAGAATCAGATTTGGAAAAGTCTGTGCATATGCACACAGATGACTTTTATCATTATTTGAGTAAAGGGGCAATACATGAACAAAAATATAAAATATTCTCAAAACTTTTTAACGAGTGAAAAAGTAC
>URSO01000023.1 GCA_900550415.1 uncultured Collinsella sp. | reverse complement strand
GCCCGCCGCGATGCCGCCACGGGGTCGACCTCGCAGCTGCGCCGCTTCACCCTGCCGGATTCCGCGCCCATTATGCGCCGCGTTATGGGCTTCCTTTCTGACCAGGCCCGCGCGCTGGTTCACGCCGGCGTGGCCCGCGAGCGCATCTGCATCGACCCCGGCGCGGGTTTTGGCAAGGACGCGAACGAGGACATTGTTATCCAGCGCGAGACCGCCAAGCTGGCCTCGCTGGGCTATCCGCTGCTGTGCGCCGTGAGCCGCAAGCGCTTTGTTGGCGCGGTCTCCGGCGTGGGCGACGTGCACGAGCGCGACGCCGCCACCTACGGCGTGTGCCTGGGCGCCATCCAGCTAGGCGCCAACATTGTCCGTGTGCATGACGTGCGCGGCTTCTCGCAGTTCCTGAACGGCTTTTGGGCCATCGCCCGACCGCAGCCCCGCCGTGCCTTTGTGGCCCTGGGTTCCAACCTGGGCAAGCGCGCGGAGAACATTCGCGCAGCCAAGGCCCTGATCGCGGAGATCCCCATGACCTGCGTTAGCAGCTGCTCGCGCATTTACGAGAGCGAGCCTGCCTACGAGAACCGCCAGGACCCGTTCGCCAACGCGGTGATCGAGATCAAGACCGAGCTGGCCCCGCTGATCTTGCTGGACGAGCTGATGAAGATCGAGAACACCATGGGACGCAACCGCACCAAGAGCGCCCGCCCCAACGGTCCGCGCATCATCGATTTGGACCTGCTGTGGATGGACGGCGAGACCCACGGCGGCAAAAAGCTGCGCCTGCCGCATCCACTGATCGGCGAGCGCGACTTTGTGCTGGTGCCGCTTGAGGACCTGATGCACGACCCGGCGCGGTTCTTCCGCTACAACGGCGTCGAGGTCAAGGAGCCCGAGGATCGTGTGGGCCATATCGTGGGTGAATTGGGGCGTATGTAGATGATCGAGATGAACGCTGTAGTCGCTGCCACTGAGCTTGACGCGGCGCGTGACGCGGGTCGCGAGGGCGTGTCCGCGGGCTGGTGCGCGTGGAGCGTGGGCGATGCTTCGCTGACGTTTTCGCTGGTTGTGCGCCCCGATGTGAACATGCACGCCTTCCACGGCCTGCCGTTTGTGGCCGCGATGGGCATGATGGACGCGCTCGTGGGCACGGCTTCGACGCCGGGGTTGGGCCTTGCCGGTAAAGTGGGTATCCAGTGGCCGAGCGATATCGTGTGCGGTGCGCCTGCGTTTGAGACGTCGCTCGCGCGTGTTGCCGTGAACGGCGGTGCCGGTGCTGCGGGCATGTTTGCCGCGGTGACGGTTGATATTGAACGTGCGGCGCTGAGCGAGCTTGGCGTGGATATGGCCGACGAGGTGCTGGTCGAGGCATTGGCCACCGCCGTGCTGACCCGCGTGGACACCTGGGCGGTTGCCGCCAACACACCACAGGGCGCTGCCGGCCCGCTGGCTCCGGTGCTGGGCGAGTACTTCGATATGGTGCCACTGCTGGGTCGTCAGGTTGCGGCGGTGTCGCCCAGCGGCTTGCCGCTTGCGGTCGGTGTGTTTGCGGGCCTGGACATCTGGGGTCGCGCGACCATCAAGACCGATGCCGGCGAGCAGGAGTTTCCGCCCGAGGCCGTACGGATTCGCGGACTGTAACGCGAGGTGCCCGCGCTCAAAGATAGCGATGACAACGAAGCCCTCTTCGGCCTGTGCTGGGGAGGGTCTTGTTGTCTGGGGAATGGGTTGTCAGCACCCTATTCCTCAAAACTGAAAATCTTTCGATTTTGAGGAATAGAATTAAGCCAGCTCGGCCTTTAACGAGGTATATTCGTTGCAGAGTCTATTCCTCAAAACTGAATAATTTTCGTTTTTGAGGAATAGCGATAGAAGACCGCAGGGAGGCACCAATGAAACTCATCAATAGAACGTCATATATGGACACGTTGACGAGCCTTATTGGCGTACCGGACATCAAGGTCATAACGGGCATTCGCCGTAGCGGTAAGTCAAAATTGCTCGAGGCCCTCCGCGATTACGTGGAGGCAAATCTGTCCAATTCGAATGTCATCCATATCAATTACAACCTCGACGAGTTCGAGGGCCTGCTCGAATATCATGCCCTGCTCGCCTATGTGAAAGAGCATCGAGTGTCCGACAAGCAAAACTTCCTGCTTATCGACGAGGTTCAGATGTGCGACGGCTTTGAACGCGCGATCAACAGCCTCCATGCATCCGAGCAGTACGACATCTTCATCACCGGATCGAACGCCTTTTTGCTGTCGAGCGATCTGTCGACGCTCTTTACGGGGCGCACGTTCGAGATCGAGGTTTTCCCATTCTCGTTTGAGGAGTATCGCTTTTATAGTGACGAGGGCGAGGTCGATCGCGACTTCGATGAGTACGCGAGAACCGGCGGTATGTCCGGCTCTTACCCTTATCCACTGCAGGAGCAGCGCTACCAATATCTCTCCAATGTCTTCAAAACGCTCATCGTGAGGGATATCGTGCAGCGGCATAACGTGAGAAACGAATCGGCACTGCTGCGCATTGCCGATTACATGATGGACAACGTCTCCAACATAACGTCGGCACGCAACATTACGGATGTTTTGAATGCGGATGGGCTAAAGATTACGAACAAGACGGTCGGCACGTACATGGGGTACCTGTGCGATGCGTTTGCCTTCTATAAAGTTCGTCGGTACGACATTCGCGGCAAAAAATACCTTAAGAGCGGCGAGAAGTATTACCTGGCAGACCACGCGTTCAAATACGCACTGCTTGGTACACGTGATATGGATTGGGGACGCGTATACGAGAACATGGCGGCCATCGAGCTGCTGCGCCGCGGATACGAGGTATACGTCGGTGTGCTCTATAAAAAGGAAATAGACTTTGTAGCAATCAAGCGAAGCGAGAAGCTCTACATTCAGGTGAGCGACGACATCAGCTCGGATAAGACGTTTGAACGCGAGATTTCGCCACTGCTGAGCATTGGCGATGCGTATCCCAAGATGATTCTTGCCCGCACACATCACGAGGCCACGGATCGCGATGGGGTGCAGATCGTGGACCTGGCGAGGTGGTTGTGCGGCGAGGCTTAGCAAAAAATCCTATTCCTCAAAACTGAAAAATTTTCGATTTTGAGGAATAGGATTGGAGGCTGGTTGCTGCGACCTGGCGTTTACTCTATCCCAGCTCCTGCATGCGGCGGTAGATTTCGCAGATGCCCTTGATGGTGAGTTGCCCGTCGACCACGTCGAAGGCATCGGTCGAATCGGCGACAATGCCGGCGAGACCGCCCGTGGCGATAACGGTGGCATCCTCGCGGCCCAGTTCGCGCTTCATGCGAGCGACCAGGCCCTCGGCCATGGCGGCGGCGCCCATCACGGCGCCGACCTTGATGCATTCCTCGGTGTCGCGGCCGATGGCGTGCTCGGGCGCCTCGAGCGGAACGCTGGCGAGCTTGGCGGCTCGGGCGGCGAGCGCGTCCATGGAGATGCGGATGCCCGGCGCAATCGCTCCGCCAATGTAATAGCCGTCCTCGTCGATGACGTCGATATTGGTTGCGGTGCCAAAGTCCACCACGATCGCCGGGGCGCCGTAGAAGGTCTCGGCAGCGACGGCGTTGGCGATGCGGTCGGCACCAACGGCCTGGGGGCGCGCCGCCCGCAGCTTGGTCACCGCGGCCGTCTGTGGCCCAATGACGATGGCGTCTGCCGCGATGCGGTCGGCCACGGCGTGCCACTCGCGCGAGAGCTGCGGCACCACGCCCGCAAAGGCGATCGCGTCGACCGCGCCGAGCGAGAGGTCGTACATCTTAAAGAAGCCCATCAGGCGCACGTGGATCTCATCGGCGGTGTAGGAGCGGTCGGTGGGCATGCGCCACGACTGCACCAGCTTGTCTCCGTCAAACAGGCCCATGGCCGTCTGCGTGTTTCCCATATCGATAGCGAGCAGCATGTCTACTCCCGGTGTCGGCATAAAAGGACGCGCACCATTGTATACGTGCCGTCGACGGCGCTCGGCTGCGATTCGTTTACGGTGATAGGGGCTGAGGGGTTTAAATATGAAGGAATTATGCTCTACGAGATTTTCCTTGCCGCTTACCGAACTCCCGCGTAATATTCTTTCTTGCGCACATGAGGCGCCCAGACATTGCGGGGTGGAGCAGTCTGGTAGCTCGCCGGGCTCATAACCCGGAGGTCGTAGGTTCAAATCCTGCCCCCGCGACCAAGAACTTGCAGCTCGTCGGCCTAGCCGGCGAGCTTTTTTGTTATTCCGGGACCGTGTTTTTCGGTCCAATTCTCAGCCTCTCAAACAAAATCTCGATCTGTAACATCTAGACCCGATTTGGGCGGCTAGGTGTTACAGATTGAGATGTTTCGGCAGGACGGTCTTCGTTTGTCTAAATCTGTAACACGAGGGACGGATTTTGCCGAGTTGTTGTTACAGATCGAGATTTTCTTGCAGACGGGTCCCGTTTGTCTCGATCTGTAACATCTGGGGCCCATTTTGTCGAGCAACTGTTACAGATTTAGATCTTTCGTCAGGCTAGATTGGTTTGTCTCGATCTGTAACAGGTAGGGGTCAAAAGTGGGTCTAGATGTTACGGATTGAGATGTTTGGTCGGACCGAATTTGTTCGTCTCGATCTGTAACATCTAGGGGCGTTTTTGGTCTGCAAGTGTTACAGATTGAGATTTTCCGACGGAACGCTTCCGTTCGTCTCGATTTGTAACAGGTAGACCCCGGTTTTGCCAAGTAACTGTTACAGATTGAGACAAACCGACGGGCCGCCCCGCCCCATCCACCTGCCGCTACCTGCTGTCTGCCGATTTCCGTTGTGCCGCTGTACCTCCATGCCATATCCTCTAGACAACTACGCGGCAACATCGCCGCCGCGCCTACAAGAGAGGAATGTCCATGACCGCACCTGCCACTAAGCTGCTCCAGCCCATTACGGTTGGCCCCCTTGAGCTCAAAAACCGCATTATGTTCCCGCCGCTTACCACCGGCTACGAGGAGCGCGACGGTTCCATTGGCGAGCGCAGCCTGGCTTTTTACGAGCGCCTGGCCCGTGGCGGCGTGAGCTACATCGTCATCGGCGACGTCGCTCCCGTTATGACCGCGAGCCCCACGCCCAAGCTGGCGACCGACGCCCAGATCCCCACGTTTAAGGCGCTGGCCGACACCGTTCACAAACACGGCGCCAAGGTCGCGCTGCAGCTGTTCCACCCCGAGTACGACGTGCCCGGTGTCGGCCGCATGGTCATGGGTTCCATGGCTGCCGCCAAGGCCGCACAGGAGGCCAAAGCCGCCGGCGACGAGGAGACCTTTGCCGCCAAGATGGCCGAGTCCAACGAGATCCGCAAGCAGGCCTACGCCAAACTGCACCACGACATGCAGCACTTTGTGAACGAGGCGAGCGTAGAGCAGCTCACCCAGATCAAGGAGGCTATCGCCGCCTCGGCCGCCCGCGCGCAGCAGGCCGGCATCGACGCCATCGAGGTCCACGGCGACCGTCTGGTGGGTTCTCTGTGCTCGGCCATCCTCAACCAGCGCACCGACGAGTACGGCGGCTCGTTCGAGAACCGCGTTCGCTATGCGCTCGAGGTCGTCGCCGCCATTAAGGAGGCCGCGCCGCAGCTGATGGTGGAGTACAAGCTCCCCGTGATTATGGAGAACCCCGACGGCACGCCGCGCGGCAAGGGCGGCCTGCAGCCCGACGAGGCCTGTGAGTTTGCCAAGCTGCTCGAGGGCGCGGGCATCGATATGATCCAGGTCGCGCAGGCAAACCACACCGGCAACATGGGCGACACCATTCCGCCCATGGGCGCCATGCCCTACAACTGGACGCTGCCCGTGGCCGAGCGCGTCAAGGCCCTGGTCTCCGTGCCGGTGGCAACCGTCGGCCGCGTTGTCTCGGTCGAGGCGGGCGAGAAGATCCTGGAAGACGGTTCGGCCGACATCGTCGCGTACGGCCGCTCGCTCATGTGCGACCCCGACATTGCGCTCAAGGCCGCCACGGGTGAGCCCATCCGCGAGTGCCTCAACTGCAACAAGGGTTGCGTCGATGCGATCCAAAACCGCCAGTACATCTCGTGCGTGCTCAATGCCGAGAACGGCGACGAGGCGACCATCGCCATTAAGCCCGGCGAGGGCGACAAGAAGATTGCCGTGGTGGGCGGCGGCATTGCCGGCCTGGAGGCCGCGCGTGTGGCGGCCAAGCGCGGCTACGACGTGACCGTCTACGAGGCGAGCGACCATCTGGGCGGCCAGATTGTGCTGGCGGCCGCGCCTCCGCGCAAGGACGAAATCATGCGCTCGGTCGAGTACTACGAGAAGATTCTGCCCGGCCTGGGCGTGAAGGTTGAGCTCAACCACACCGCTAGCCCCGCGGACCTCAACGCCGCCGACGCCGCGATTGTGGCCGTGGGCGCGCACGACGTGGTCATTCCCGTGCCCGGTGCCGATTCGGAGAAGGTCGTCTCGAGCTGGGACGTGCTGGCCGGCAAGGCGGAGCTTACGGGCCGCGTCGCCGTTATCGGCGGCGGCCTGGTGGGCACCGAGACTGCCGAGTACCTGCTGCAGAACGGCTGCGAGGTGGCGATTGTCGAGATGCTCGACAAGATTGCCGCAGGCGAGTCCGAGACCATTCTGCCGCTGATTATGAACGACTTTGCCGCCCACAACGTCGAGCAGCATGTTAAGACCCGCCTGACCGCCATTACCGACGAGGGCGTGGAGGCCGTTCGCACCACTGAGGACGGCGCCGAGGAGCCGGTGAAGATCGCCTGCGATTACGTGGTGATGGCCGTGGGCTCCAAGGCCAACGCGTTTGACCTGGAGGGCGTGACAGTGCCCGTGACCTGCGTGGGCGACTGCTCGGGCGAGCGCACCGCCGACATCGCGAGCGCCATTCGCACGGCGTATCACGCGGCCAACGAGCTCTAAGCAAGAAAGCTATCGCGTATTGAGTGGCGGGGAGTGCCGTATCGGTGCTCCCCGCCTTTTTGCCAATAGAGTGTCCCTGACCAGCAGGTTCAGAAAATCCGAATCTTGAGTACCCGAAAATCCGAATTATATGAACACGAAAATCCGAATCGCAACCACCCGAAAATCCGAATTTGCTACAGTTGAATAGAGGAATCAAAAAGCAGGAACTGGAAATCTGCGGGGGTGGCTCATGGCGGGCGAGAGGCTACATCGGGACGGATACATCCCGCGTATCGTGGATGCGCAAATCGAACGCTACCTTCGCGTCTTTGGCGCGGTCGAGATTGCGGGCACCAAGTGGTGCGGCAAGACGTGGGCCGCGCTCGAGCACGGGTCGTCCGTCTCGTATGTCGACGAGAATCTCGACCTCGCGCGTGCCGACCCGGCGATGATGTTGCTGGGAGACCGTCCGCATATTATCGATGAGTGGCAGCGCGTTCCCCAGATTTGGGACTACGTTAGACACGAGGTTGACCGCACCCGGGGCACGCGCGGCGCCTATATCCTCACGGGTTCCGCCACGCCTGCGTTTGGCTCAAAGGCGGAGGCGCCCGCGCATAGTGGAGCCGGCCGCATCGGCCGCGTCCGCATGCACCCCATGACGCTTGTCGAGACAGGTGAGTCTAACGGCAAGGTGAGCCTGGCGGGCTTGTTTGAGCATCGTTTTGAGCCCTGTCGGTGCGATGGCGATACGCCGGGGCTTGTCGAAGCCGCTTGCCGCGGCGGCTGGCCCGAGGCGATCGATATGGTTTCGGCTGACGCCCAGCTCATCGCCCGCGAATATCTCAACACCACGTTTTCGAGCAGCTTCCCGGCGGTCGGTCTCGACCCCGATATTGCTCGTCGAGTTTCCGCATCGATCGCGCGCAATCTGGGACAGGCAACCACGTATAAAACGATTCTTATGGATATGTTCGGTGCTGAGGAGGAGCCCGCAGCGTTTGCCGATGAGACCAAGGTGCGCAGGTACCTGGATGCCCTCAAAGGCATGTTCATTCTCGAGGAGGTCCCCGGTTGGGTTCCCGCCGCGCGCGACAAACGGCGCTTTACCGTCAAGCCCAAGCGCTATCTGGCAGATCCGAGCCTTGCTTGTGCCTTGCTAGGTATGTCCTTGCAGGCGCTGCTTGCCGACTGGCAGACATTTGGTCTGGTGTTTGAGAATTTGGTCATACGCGACCTTTCGGTCTACGCACGTTCGCTCGACCTGCTGGATAGCACTCCCGTGCGCTATTATCGCGACGATTCGGGCCTTGAGTGCGATGCTATCGTGCAGCTAGCCGACGGACGGTGGGCCGCCTTTGAGATTAAGGTGAGTGAAGATAAAGCGAGCGCCGGCGTTGAGAACCTCAAGCGCGTTCGCAAGAAGGTCTGTGGAAATCCTCGTTCACGCACACGCGAACCGGAGTTTATGGCCGTGATTGTGGGGGTGGGTGAGTACGCCCGCGAGGTCGAGGACAGTATCTACGTGATACCCGTGCGCGCGCTGGGGCGTTAAGGGGCGCCACGCCGTGTGTTCTCCGCCCGGCGCTACGGATTGGTGCAAGGGGGGGTTAGGTTTGTGTGCACCATGTTGGTGCGAAGTAACCTGACCCCCTTGCACCAAGGGTTTGACTTTTAAGACATCATTAAGGCTTGCGCTGTGGAGCAAACCGCAGGTCAATGCTATTCTTTTACCTTATCGTATGGTGTTGTATTCTGCCTGAATTCTATGCCTACGAGCAACGGATTGATCGCGACCAAGCGGAAAGGATGGCACGCCCGCTAGCAGGGCAAACGTAAGCGATGAGTGGCATGGACCGACATAGCGAGCTCCAGCAGCACAAGACGGCGGCCGAGTACCGTCAAGCTGCCGACGAGCACGTGCGGACCCTCAAGGATTTCTGGAAGGATTTCCTGGTGAGTGGTCTGTTTGTGCTGGCCGCCATCGTTGCCATCTTTGCATGCCTGGCCTGGTTTGCCGCGAATAACCGAGTGAGTGCCACGGGGAGTACGATCGGGGCGAAGGGCCCGCGGTTTGTGCTCTCGGGAACGCAGGACGGCACGGCGGGCAAGTACGACGCCCAGGACAACTACGCGTCGGACAGTACAAGCCTTGCCGTGAACAATTTTTTCAACCTCAATAACATGAGTGCCGATGGCAGTCTCTCTCCGGGGTCGGCCGGTCAGCTTCAGCTCAACGTCAAGCCGCTCTGTAATGACCTGCGTGATATCACGGTGGAAATGACCTGGGAAATCTCTGTCCAGACGAGTGCTGTCGGCACGGGCTCCGCTGCGGATGCATCGAAAAACGAAGAGATCATCAACTCGCTTAAAGATTTGGTGCGCGGTCATATCCTGGTTTTTCAGGGCAAAGACACCTCTGGCTTTTACTCCAATCCGCTGGTTCCCACGACAACCACGGTGACCCAGGACGGGGCTAGCGTCACCGTCATTACACAGAGCTTTACCATCCCAAAGTCGAGCTTTTACGCTGAGGGCTCAAATAGCACGACCAAAACCGCAACCAAAACCCTCTACTGGATTTGGCCGGAGCAGTTCAAGAGCTATGTTCGCACGGGCAACGCCGGCTACGGTGGCAACCTTTTCGCTAA
Source organism: uncultured Collinsella sp. (assembly GCA_900550415.1). Taxonomy (GTDB): domain Bacteria; phylum Actinomycetota; class Coriobacteriia; order Coriobacteriales; family Coriobacteriaceae; genus Collinsella. The sequence goes on along the minus strand of URSO01000023.1, from coordinate 21,299 downwards.
CACAGGCGACGAGGGGGGATACACAACCCTCGTCGGCGACATCAACAATAACCACGCGCGCTATTTCCGCGCCGACAGCACGAGCGTTCCAGGCCAGGCGCCCAGCGAGGTTCCGACTGTCGAGGCCGGCATGCCCTCTGCAGGTGTGGAAACCTGCGCCAATTATTACAACAACGCCGACGAGATTATCGGCAAGAACGTCAAGTACATTCGCGTGCGCTTCACCGCCAAGGAGGCGGATAAATAAATGGACGAGCAGCTTAATGCCCGCGAGCAGGGCGATATCAAACACAACGAAGGAGCGGCAAACCCCGGCGGCAACGGGTTCGGCTCGCACGGCGAAGCGCGTCCGGCTGGCCGCATCGAGCGCATCAAGACTTGGGTGAGCGGCCACCGTCGCGAATCCCTTGCCATCATGGGTCTGGTGGCCGTGCTTCTTGTGTTGCTGGGATTGACGCTCGGATGGTTCGTCGATGCCAATCGCGGCTCCACCGTTGGCAAGATCAAGGAGCCGGCAGAGCTCAAGGTGCTGGGCCCCAACGCTACGGCAGCCGAGCAGATCGACCTGAGCTACAACCCCGAATACGGCGATACCAAGACTGGCAACACGGTGACGCTCAAGCGCCCGTTTTGCGTGCAGACGGGCGGCGACGGGTTTGAGCTGCAGCTTGCGAATACGACCAACATTAAAGGTCTCACTATCGAGCTGTATAAAGCCGAGAATCCGGACCTAGGTGATACTCCCGACGTGAGCGGCACTGCGGGCGGCAAGCCCTATAGCTGGAAAATGTCTGGAACGGATCTGCTGAAGAGCTTCACGCCCATCAACGATCCGGGCGACGGCCTGGCAACCGAGCCGGTCCCCGGCGCAAGCGACCCTACATTCAAGGACTACCAAAACGTCCAACGCAACGCGCGCCCGCTCTATCGATACAAGGTGTTCGGCAAAGATGAGCTCAACGCTAAGACGCTCGACGGCTCGACTGACAGCGACACGCTCAACTTTATCATCAAGCTTTCGTGGGACGAGAGCGCCAAAGAGACCGACGTGATCTATCTGATCGCGCGCAACACGAGCGGTAAGTAGGAGAGGGGGCGCATATGGAGAAGCAAGGGAAGCAGCAGGCTACCGAGCACGAGCAGCTGGCAAAAAGCAAGAGCCTAGTCAAGAACAAGCTGGTTGTGGCAGCAATCGCACTTGTTTGCGCCATGGCGCTCGTGACGGGTGGCTACTTTACCTATTCCGCCTACACCGCCAACGGATTTCTAAAGTCCGTCGCCGCAACGGGCACCGCACAGAGCCTGTTTGCGAGCGACCTGCTCACGGGCTATATGAGTGCGCCTAGCAACGACGAACTCGCCTATGCCCAGCGCTCCGTTACGGTGTATCCCAGCAACGGGCAATGCAACTTTACCTTTAGCATCTACAACTACTTGCTGGGCAACAGCAACTTCTGCAACGACAAAAATGTGACATACACCTTGACGGTCGAGGGGCACGGGCTCGATGGCGCTACGTGGAGCTATGCGCCCCAGCCCGGTAGCAGCGTCACGCTTCCGGAGAATCAACCTACCAAGAACGACTACACCGTGACCTTCCCCGAGGCTAAGTTGGGACAAGCATACTTTGTGATAAAGGCCACAGTCGTATCGGAGAAGAGTCCCGGCACTGAGCTAGCCTGTCTGGCGGCAAAAGTCGTGCCGTCAAAGAGGGCCGAGGTCAAGACCGCTGCGGTTGAGGGCGCGCTGGTCGATGAGGCTGGCAAGTTTGCTGATTACGCTGCGTACAACTACCGCGTGACGGTTACGGGCGCACCGGCAAACGTCACGCTCGCGTGGGGGGAGAACGTGGAGATCGACCCGTTCTTTGAGATCAACCATGGCGCGACGGTGGATGCTGCAGCTCGCAAGGCTACGTTCACCATGGAGCCGGGTTCGATGGTCGTCAACTTTTACCGAGCGGACGGCAAAACGCCCGGTGGCTGGGGCGACCTGGACATTAGCGTGAACGGAACTACTCTGACGGGCGCGACGGAGACTCGATAACTCTGGAAGCGGAGTTTTAGGATAAGAGGTACGGAATCGATGAGAACGGCAAAGCGCATATTCGCAGAGTTCATGACGGTGGTCATGGTGCTCCAAGCATGCTCGCCCACGGTGGCTGCTGTGGCGGCAGGCCGGCAGAACATCTCGAACGAGATTGCTGCCGCATCTGCGAAGGCGTTGGATACTGCCGAGGGCGGCGAGACCAACGGCGATGTCACGATCGGGTCTGGGTCGAGTGATACCGGCGCCGCGGGTGACAGTGCCCAGGATGGCGCTGCGAAAGACGATGTCGCAACGGGCGATACCGTCGATAGCGTCGCGGGTTCCGATTCCACGGGCGATCAGACGGAGGGCGACGATGCGGCAGGGGATGCTGCCGCTGATGATGTCGAGCAAGATGCCGATGCCGCGGTTTCGGAAGACGCTGAGGCCCAGGCCGATGCGTCGATTACAAATCTCGATGAGCTTGCCGAGCTGCTCGAGGCGAACGGCGCGGAAAGCATCGTGCGCAAAGACGACAAGAGCGGAATCAAAAGCCTCGATGTCAAGTCGTCGGAGGCGTTCGCCGTCCTGTCTAACGCCGACGCTTCGCTTTACTATGATGCGCAGATCAAGGTTATCATCACGGGCGATGCGAAGCTCACCGAGTCGGCTAAGAACGGCATGTCTTTCCAGGGCCTTGGCAGTGATGAGCATCCGTTTGAAGGCAAAATCTATAGGTCTCTGAATGGCGTTGATAGCCCTGTTGAGCTTACGACTAACCGGACGGTTTTTAATAACCTCAAGCTGACTGACCAAAACAATACAGTCAAGATAAAGTGGGTAGGCGCAACTACCTATAGCGCGCCGATGATCGCTTCGAAGGTCAGCGGTGGGGGCAAGACGCTCAACGCTGTGGTCAACATCGCGAATCCCGTAGGCACCGACGGGACGGATACGACTTCCGCTCTGACGGCGCCCCTTTTGGGTGAGGCGATGGGTGACCTTACTACAGAGGTCACCTATGGCCCTGCCGGTTCTCTCGAGAAGCTCAACGTAAATGCAGCGGGAAACATCGGTCTTTTAGCGAATACAGTCAAGAGCGGAACCTTTACGGTGGGGTCTGTTAAGTTTCCCGATAGCCTTGCCGCGGGCGGTGTCGTCAAGACGAGCTCCGGTAATGCCGGTCTGCTCGTAGGCACGGTCGAGGATGGCGCGACTCTGAACGTCGGCACCCTTAATGCTCCCGCTGCCACTGTTCAGTCTGCAAGCGGTTCCGCCGGTGGTGTCGTAGGTCTCGTCGGTTCGAGCACGGGCGCCACAGTCAACGTCACGGAGGCTCTCGACCTGCACATGCTCACCGTCAAGGGCACCACCGCCAGTGGCGGCTTCATCGGTAAGGCGACCAAGCTCGCGCTGGGCGCGAACAACAAGAAGTTCACCTGTCCCGCCAACGTCGGCGATGCGAACAGCAAAAGTTCCGGCGGCTTCATCGGCGACGTTAGTTTTGCCGGCCCGGTCGAGTTTGCCAACAACGACCAAATCGATACGGGCGAGGGCGTGAATCTTGGCCAAAGTGGGGACACGGGCGCGGGCGGCGTGTTCGGTCTCCTGGACACAACGAACGGCGATGTCGCAATATCAGGTGGCTTGTATACTAGCAAACTGGTGACGGGCTCCAGCTCCATCTATGGCGGTCTGGTCGGTAGAGTTCAGGATGTGACCAACACAGAGAAGTCGAACAACACCCTTCATATAAAGACGGGTGCCGCGGGCAACCGCTGTTCGGTTGATACTACATGCAGCGTCGCGCCGCGACTGGCAGGAGGCCTGGTCGGCTGGGTGGCAAAGAGCAACAATACTGGAGGCGTTGTAATCGTTGACGGCGCGGACGTCACGTGCCATTCTCCAAAAGCCAATGGAAAGAACTGCGGGTTTGGCGGTGTTGTTGGCGCCTTGGATAGCGGCTATAGCGTGGGCGGGCGTTCGCGTTTTGGAATTCTGGACTGCGGGGACGTTCGCGTTGAAACTGATGAAAACGAATCAATCGCATGTGGTGCCGGAATTGTGGGTTCGGCATGGAACGGCGTCTTGCGCTTGCGTGGGACTACCGATTTATCCGATTACAAGCTCGAGGCCAACGGTAATACCAGCCAAATTCTTAGATCCTTGGATGGATGCGCCCCATTGGTGTTTGCTCTAGGTTCAGGCTCAGATGCTGAGGCAACGAACGATAATTATTGGCTTTACAAACGTCCTGCTGCGGCGAGGATCGATGACCTGACCTATAACCAGGTTATCCGCCTGACCGGAGAGGAGGGCAAGCTCAGCAAGGATCTTATTAAACTTGATGAAAGCACCTTTTATCAGCCGTTGTGCAATCTGAGTGGTGCTCCAGATGCTGGCAGCAGTGCTGGCTACTCTTGGGGTTATCAGCTACGGTCCCAACATGGTGACGGGAAGTCGGGTACATACCTCATTAATGATGCGGATACATTCGCATGCATTGCCATGACGGTCCAAACGAACGGCTACTTTGGCGGCGTCTTCGGCGTCAGCGCAAATAAAATTACAAGCTGGTATGGTAATAGCGGGAATACTTTTTCAATTACTTCCAACATTGACCTGCGAGGCACAGGCCTTGAAGGTCTTGCATGTGATGGGTCCGGGCAAGTTAACGCTTTCGTAGGGGCTGTCGAGGGAAACCATCATACCGTTACCTTGGCGATTGGCGAACCTTACGGTACGCGCAACGGCAATGCGCTTGGCGCAAACGATTCGACTGAAGGCAACGGCAAGATTTACCGGCACAGCCGTCTGGGCCTCTTTGCCGCTATCGGCGGTGGCGCGACGGTGAATAACCTCACCGTCGATGGCGTTATGAAGTTCGATAACGGCTTAGGCGTCGACGCTGGCTCGCTTGCGGCAACTATCACTGGCTTGGCAACGCTCAGCGGCGTTACGTGCAAGCCGAAAATCACCTGCGATGATACGTTCGGCAACGATGTCAACATTGGCGGCATTGCTGGTAGCGTGAGGGGTGGTGGAACCGTTACTTTCGGCAGCAGCAACATAAGTGGCAGCACGAAGGCGCAAGCGACCGTCAAAACGGGCGCTACCCTCAACGGCAACACGCGCATTGGCGGCGCTATCGGTTATGTGGCGGACGTTGTCGCTATCGTCAACGTGACGAGTCTCGAGGTCGGTGACGCGACCGCGAGCGAAAATGCGATTACCGCGGGCGACAGCGCGAGCAATAAGAAATCCCAGATTGGCGGCCTTATCGGCTGCATCACTCAGGGCACCGCGGCGAATACGACCAACGTCAACATCACAGGACTTACGTTCAATTCGTTCAGCATGACCGTTGGCAAGAACGGTGACGCGAAGAACGGCGCTGGTGGTCTTTTGGGCTATAGCTGGGGCAATACTGTTGTCACCATCGGGGATAGCAGCAAAAACACCAGCGACAGTACATATGCTCTCAAGACGAACAACGCTTCCATAACAGCAAACAGCTCAGGTGAACTCGGCGGGCTCGTATATGCAGCCAGCGGTCACTGGGTTATCAACAACTACGCCATCGATCTTTCTGGCGCCACCATCAATGCCAAGAGCGCTACAACGCTTGGTCTGCTCGTTGGCCGCGGCAGTAAGGTAGCTTCTGGAGTATATGGTTCCGAGTCCTATACGGGTTTGTACCTGGAAGATAGGGCTTATTGGGGAACTGCATACAAAGTTTCCGGTATTACGGTCAATGCATCTGAGAAATTATCGGAATTCGACGAGTGGGTGGGCAATGGCAAAAAGCCAGGCAGCAAACTCATGGATGGCGAATGGAACACTGTTGTCTCACTGCATACCTATACCGACAAGTTGGATATGAGCGGTAACGCGGAGAACGACAACAGTTATAAGAACCGTTCGAACTTTGGCGCAAGTCATAATACAAACGGGAGTATTCGCTATTACTACAACCTTGACCGTGCGTATAGCGCCCTCAGCGCCAACGGCAAAGACTATATAGCGCAGAAATCTGTCCAACTCACTGCTCCGGAAGAGCTTCTTTTGTGGTCCGCATGCCGTTATGCGCCCGCCGAGGTGCAGAAATACATTGCTCCTGGAATGACTGGAGTTAACGTTGGTCTGAATAGCATTACGGTCTATATCAACGGCGGTACAAGTTCAGAACAAAAAACTATCGATTTAAGAGGTTATAGCTACTATCCTGCACAGCCTGGCGGAAACGTATTTGTTCAAGATGTAAATATCAAATTTTGCTATTCAGATATCAAGCCAGAGTATGCTAACAATAAATCCAACGCGGCCGGCACGCAGCATGAAAACATGCACTGCGGACTTTTGCGTACGATTAATGCGAACCTCACGGTAGGCAATGTCACACTGGGCGGCACTATCGGAATTGCGGTTAGCGACGGTGATACAAGTAAGGCAGGGCCTGGCGGCACCGTGTCAGGTGCTCTGGTGTGCCGCTATATTTACGGGTCTTCGACTTCGGTTAAGCAGGTCTCTATCAATAATCTTACGCTTGATGGTTTGACCGTCGATGGCGTGACCGATACAACCGGCTATGCTCCTCTGCTTATCAACGAGATGCAGACGTACGTGAATTTGAGCGCAACGAATATCTCAGCCAAGGGGTATGAGGGCGACACCAAGGCGGCGACATCACTGTTCGGTAGGCTTGGTGTGGGCAGTACGGCCGACCAGGTGACGGCAACATTCAGCGCGATCAGCCTCCCCAGTGCAACTGATAACGCGATGTTCACCCGCGCAAGCTTGCTTGAGAGCTTTGGCTACGGCGAGGGGAAGACCGGCTCGGCGGTGTATACCTTTATAAAGGATGACCAGACGAAAGAGAAGGTCACATTCGGTAGCGAGATCGACTCGAAGGGCGAATACTCCGGTAAGCAGCTCTGGTACTACGACGAGAGCACCTATGGGACCCGCGCTGGCCTCGTCACCGTTGACAACAAAGAGGCAAATGCGGATACTCCGCAATTCGGTGGTTATCTCCCGTATGTGAAAAAGGGCAATGTCAACGAAAACAAAGTCCAATACCACGAAATCAAAGTTAACCAGCGCGTGCCCAAGCTTACGACAGGCTGCGGTACCTATGGCGACCCCTATGCCATAACCAAAGCGTCAGAGCTCAACACGGTTGCCGAGTATATCAACACGCAAAATGCAATCGATGGCTGGGAAGTTACGATTGCCGCCAATCAGGAAGAGCTATGTCAGCGTCGTTCGTCCAGTGAGAATACTGAAAACGAAGTGACGTACATCTACAAACAGGCGAACAAAACATGGGAGAGGAAGACAGGGGAAGGTACCACTGACCCCAATAACGCGCTTGACGATGCGACGATGCACAGCTATCTCCAAAGCGCCTACTACAGTATCGAGCCGGTTGATAGCGAGGGAAATGGTAGCGATACACTTGTGCTCGATACCACCGCTTTCCAGGGTTTGGGCAATCAGAGCAACCCGTTCAGGGGGGTTGTTGTTGGCAATCTGAGAGACGGCGGTTTAGCGACCATCAAGATTAACAAGCCCGAAGGCGCAAGCGCGCTTTCCGGATTGATCCCGTATAGCTGCGGCAGCGTTGTGAGCAACCTGAATATTGAATACTCGGGCACGCCGGTCTCAATTGCATATAAGAGTAAAGATGCACCTGGTGTGCCGGGCGCGTTCTTTGGCGGCGTGATCGGTTGCATCATGGGCGGTGACAATATCATCGATGGCGTGTCGGTGAATGCGGATGCCGGCTTTAGCGTTGCTGGGGCGGCAGGCGATAATGGCGGCGGCGCGCACCTTGTGCCCGTTGGCGGCTACGTTGGTGCTGTTGCGGGTGGCGGCGTCATCTTCCGCAACTCTTCGCGCGGCGACGGTGCCCTTAACCCCTGGCATAGCGCCGGTACTTCTCTCTATGACAACCCGTATGTTGGCCGCGTAATCGACGGCTATGCGTTCAGCGAGCTTGCCGATGGTAAGAGTCTCGACAACACTGATCGTAACTACAAGGTGAACAATCTGGATACTTCGAAGACGGGGTGCATCAAGACGGATGCGACGCAGGGCCGCTATAGGGGAGACGACGCCAATAGCTCTGCGATAACCACAACCGTCAATGACTCGCAGGGACTGCTCGTACTCTCGGCCATCATCAGCAGCGGTGCGGCCGGCGGTTCGGCGAATACGAATACCACGAACGATGCGTATGGAACGTATGCGGGCTCGCGTGCCTACATGGGCGGCAACAACGCAACGGGAGTGTACCAATTCGGCAACAAGCAATACGGCAAAGTTCGCAATGCGAGCTATGCATCCGTTGGAAAGCCGGGGAGTGCCGACAGCGATTTTGCCGATGCGAAAAACGATGACATGAAAAGCCCCGGTATCCAGTGGGAGGGTAACGCGCTCGACTACACAGGCGATGGTTCGGGCGTTAACTCCCCCTACCTGATAAAGAAATACGCGACGTGGCAGACGGGCTACGTCTGTGCCGCGCAGGTCTCGGGAATGGATTTGCGGTTCAAAGCGGGTGAAACCTATGACATGACTACTTATGGCACGGGTTACACGGGTCTTTCGGGCCGCTACTACTCAAACGCATGCGCATCCGGTAAGGGCGCCGACCGCGATCGCATCGTGCCGCTTGTTGCGTGCATCAACGGTAACGGTGCAACAATTAAGGTCGGTAGCAAAGAGGCCAGCAAGGTATATGGGGTCACGGAGTACGCCGATGATAATTACAAACTCACCGGAGTGGGCGCTCTCTTTGGTACCGTAACGTATACCTCGACCAACGTGTTGGATAGCATAGGCACTCCGGCAACGGACGGCGCTGCTGCTACGGGCAACGGCGGCTATACCGTCCAGAACCTAAAGTTCGATGACTGCAATATTTCTCTTACGTATATCAATGCAGCCGGCGCCCCCAGTGGTGCGGGTAATGAGCAGGTTGGCGTCGGTCTGCTTGCGGGTACTACGGCGAACGCGAGCTCGCTGGCAGATTACGGCAAATATGCAGGAATTACCACGAATAGCTGCAGGGTGAATGGCCCCAATAACGTTGGCGGATTGCTCGGCGCATCCGGCTATGGTAGCCGCAGGACTGATAAAGATACAACTTTGCTGGTGAATCGTAACGACACCTCAAATTCGAACACGCGCTATTCTCCGGTCAAGCTTTACGATTGCTCTTATAGCAACATGGACATTTCTGGCGTGCAAAACGTCGGTGGCTTCGTCGGCAAGCTGAACAAAAATTCCGCTGGTGGCGTTTGGACAAAAACGAACATGTCTATTGCCAAGAATTCCACGATTATGTCAACTGCTTCTAACGCAAGGACCGGCGGTGTCGTGGGTCTTGCTGGAGGTGGTTTCCTGGTGAACACCGATGATGCTGGAACGCCTTCGCAGGGTGCCGGAAAGGCGGAGATCAGCAATGTCACGCTTCAGCCGGCAGCATCGAGCGCGACCGAGGGGACCGGCGGCCTTATCGGAAGGTCCGAAAATGGAATCGTGTCTGTCTACAATCTGTGCATCCAAGGCGACGTGCAGAGTAAAACGGTATTTGGTGTTAGAGGATCGAATAATCTTAAGTACGTTGCTGGTGCAGTCGGCGAAGCGGCTTCGGGCGGTGCATTTAAGTTCGATAGCTGTGTAATTAAAGACATCCATCTTGGTGCTCGTGAGTGCTCTGCCGGTTTAATCGGTGATCTGAAAGGTGGGTGTGCCCTCGAGGTCAAGAATTCAACTATCACTGGACTGGTCGTCGATGGTTCGTATTCTGGTGGTGTTGTTGGCTCGATCGGTAACACGGCGAACTCTGTCACGCTTTTGAATTCGACCATTGGCGAGAATAACTTTACCGGTAGCAAGAACGCTGCATGGAACTCATCGCTGGGAAGTTGTTCTGGTGGCGTGTCTGGCGATGGCCGTGGCTCATTTAGGCTCGTAAACGTGCTCATGGATCGCAATATCTTTGGGGCGCAAACTAGCCAGGGATATTTGTTCGGAAATAGTTCATCCGCTGATCTCGTCAACGTTTTTGTCGCAGGAATTGCCATTAGACCAAACAGTGCGAGCGAATCGCTCAAGCTGATGCGCAATTCTTCCGGTACCGACGACCTTAAAAAAGTGAACAAAAAGTCATACATCGCATTTGCTGCCTATGAAGACAAGCTTTCCGATGCCAAGGGCGCGACACTGTATGGCAACGATGCTGCGAACGGCAATGTGACGGCGGCCGTTTCGCCCTACGTCACGACGAGTCCGACGAGTGGCCTTGCTGTGCGCGCCTCCGATGCTGACACGGCCGGCCGTTATCTGTTCGGCGACGGCATGAACGTTGGCCTTGCTACGGCCATCCAGAATCCGTCGAGCCCCGGCGTTGCCAACCGTTACACCTACACCAACATCGGCGGCATCAATGACGATGGCGCCTATCAAAATACGTCGAGCTATGACGCCAGATCCGTGGCGAGCATGTTCAATGCGAATAACGATGCAAGCGACAGCAAGGTTGCAACGGATTTTCCCGTTTTGGTGATCTCGGGTACCGATAATACGACGGTCAAGAGCTATCTAAACATCATCACGAACGGCGGCTTCTCCGACGCTTGCAGATTGAATAACGAGAATGGCACCAATCCGCACGTGACGGCCAAGGCGGAGGTGTTCCAACTCAAGAACGGTGTATTCGTTAAGGACGATGGTGCGTCGAGCAATCCCACACTTCGTGTGGTGAACAACGGTAAAAAGAACATGTCGTTTAGCCCAAGCTCCGATTGGGACAATGGCAAAGGTCGCTTTACGCTCCTGACCGTTACCTTTACCGAGGCGGGTCAGAGCTACAACGTTCAGGTGCCGATCATCGTTAAGCGCAAGCTCGAGATCGATTTCACTGCAACGTATGATTACGGCACTCAATTTAAAGAAAAAGACTACGCTAACCTTGGAAAAGATGCACACGTGCTTACGAGCTTTGGCGAGCCGATGACGGGTCTGCTTACCTGGACATACAATTCTGCTAATGGGAAGGAAGTCGACTTTGGCTGGGACAGCTATATGGCTGCCGGCGGCTCGATGAAGGGGCTCGGCAAGAGCATCCTCTTCAATGGTGCCGACGGAAGGTTGCCCCAGGGCACCCAGCTTACGCTCATCAATGCGAACGTTGATGGCAAAGCCGGTGGCAGAGAGTACCACTATACGGTGGGAGAAGGCAGAGCAACGAGCGTTTCCCTGAGCGGAAACGACGGCTTTGAGGATTCTGCGGGCAATCCATATCAGGAGCGATGGCTGAGCGAGATTTTGGATGTGTCGGCCACGCAGGATGGCACCGGCACATGGGTTGCGTGTGAAAACGAGGCAGAGGCGACCGCTAAGGCGAAGATCGGAGACAAGTGGAAGCTGTTTAAGGTTGCAGGCGCTGACGTTCCCAGCAAAAGTCGCTATACGCTAAAGGTACCTAAGGAGGAGAAAACCGGCAGGGAGCAGCGTGCGTCGGAGAGCGTCTACCTAGTTGTCAACGTGCCCAAGTCGGGCGACGGCGGGACGCAAGCTAGTATCAACGGTTTTACGGCTTCGTCTATTGACTCGAATTCTTCGGGTGCCCGCATATCTTGGAATCTGCATCACGTCTTGCGCGCCGGTGGCGAAGATAATCAAAACAGTACGGCATCGACATACAGCATCTTGTCCAATTATGAGCAGAGTGTAGTCGACAATAAAAATGTGGCGCGCATTCCGGTTTCAAAGTCGGAGGACGGTGCCGCCAATGTGCTTTCTCTTGACGTCAAAGATACGGTTACGTTTAGCCCGAGCCAATACTATACAGAGAGTGACCATCTGTTCTATCAGCTCGATACATCGCTGTGTCGCTATGGCGCCAACAACAACCTAATGGGAGTAAGTAGTTTCCCGAGCGGAACCTCGGCAATTGCGAAGTTTTATGTTGCCATCGGCGGTCAGAACTACAGGTGGAATGGCGGCGATTGGGAGCCGTGTGACGCTTCGACGCCTGCGTTCACGCAGACCGTGACGGATACAGGCGATGATTCGCTGAAGCTCAAGCTCGATTATGACCTCGCCGGAATCCGCAAGATCGCAACGGACGGATCCTTTACCGTGCGTACGGTGGTGGAAGAGATTCGCCTTACGCCGGACGGCTGCAACAAGGTTATCTCCCTGTCCAAGCAGTCTGGCGAGGACGCCTGTACCAAGATGTCCTATACCGCCAAGCTTTCGACGCGTAAGGAAGGCCTTAATACCTCGAGCCTGACGCAGACGAAGCCCGGTAACGTCGGATACTATCGCATGGACACGGGTGATACGACCATTACGCTTTCTGCGCCAGATAAGTCGCAGCTTGGTGTTAACGTGGACGACCTACGTCCGATCGCGAATGGCACGATTGGTCTGGGTGCCACGTATGAACTGGGTGGTCTTAGCAATGCCGCCGAGGCAATCGCGAACGCCGACTCTGTTGTGTACACGCTCGCGCTTCAGCGCCGCGGAACCGACGGCACGTATGAGAGCGTAACGGATGATATCTCCAACTACGTAACGGTGACGGAGAGTAAGCTTGCCGCGGCCGCTCCCTCCGGTAGCACGATCACCTTCACTGACTCGAAGGAGAATGGCAAGTTCAAAACGCAGAACGGTGACACTACGTTTAGCCTGCCCTTTACCGTTAAGGTCAACACGCAGGTTGAACAGCGTGAGCAGTTCTACGCGAACTATCGCTTGGTGATGACAGCGAGCCTGGTTAAGGGTGACGTGGCGAGCGCAACGCCTCAATCGCCCGACTATGTGACCTATACGCTCACGAGGGTGAACCTCAACGGCATCGACCACTAGTTCCGAAGCCAACTAGCTTCGCAAAGGGGGCGGCAACCACCCGGTTGCCGCCCCTTCAACTCCCCACCAACTTTCCAACTCCCCACTTAACTTAACACTTAAGGTGGAAAGCTGGAAAGTTAGGTGGAAAGCTGGTAAGTTAGGTGGAAAGTTGGAAAGTTGGGAGGTTCGGCATGAATGAGGAGTGGTTGGCGCAGGTCATTCATCACCTGCGAACAATAGGAAACGACACCCAGCAGTACGAGGTAAAAGAAGCCAAGGGCGCACTTCCAAAAAGCATCGTCGAGACACTCTCGGCATTTTCCAACGCGCAGGGCGGCTTTATCATCCTCGGCATTTCCGAAAAGAACGGGTTTACGCCTGTCGATGGTTTCGATGCTCGCAAGATGCAAGACGCTCTCTCTTCTGCGTGCGAAAAGCTGACGCCCGTTGTGAGGCCGGATATCCAGGTTGTTCCCTTTGAGGAAAGGCTGGTGCTTTGCGCGCGCATCAAAGAGATGCATCCGCGCGATAAGCCCTGCTACATCACGGCGCGTGGAATGTACGATTCGTCCTTCCTCCGTACGGGCGACGGCGACCGGCGAATGACCCCCTATGAGGTCGACCGCTTTATGGAGGAGCATGTTCAGCCCACGTACGATGACGAGCCGGTTGAAGGCGCCACACTCGAAGACCTTGACGCCGATCTTCTGCAAGGGTTCATAAAACGCCAGCGCGAGCTGCATCCTAGGATTTTGGGCGCCAGAAGCGACGAGGAGATTCTTCTTGATCTGCATGTGACCAAAAGGGTGGACGATGCAATCGTGCCGACGCTTGCTGCCATTGTTGCGATGGGACGGTTCCCGCAAAAGTTCTTCCCACGTCTCAATGTGACCTTTACGGCGTATCCCGGGACTACAAAAACGCAGCGAGTAAGCGACAACAAGCGTTTTCTGGATTCGCAGACCATTTTGGGGCCGATCCCTTTCATGATTGAGGACGTGCTTGCCGCCGTTGCGAGAAACACCCGAAACGCTGCGGTGATTGAGGGGGCATTTCGGAAAGATGTGCCCGATTATCCGCCCGTGGCGCTGCGCGAGGCGGCGGCTAATGCGCTCATGCATCGTGACTACTCTTCTGCCGCGCGCGGCTCGCAAGTGCAGGTCAACCTGTATATCGACCGCGTTGAGATTCTCAATCCCGGCGGGCTGTACGGCGATGTCACGGTCGACTCGTTGGGAACTTCTGGGGTTTCGTCATCCAGAAACCAGTTCCTTTCAAATATCCTCGAGACCACGCCGTATCCAGGCGGTGGCTACGTGGTCGAAAACCGTGGCACCGGTTATCAGGAGATAGGCGAGCAGCTTGAGCGTGCAAACATGTTGCCGCCCAAACCAAAAAACTCGACGGTTTCTTTTTCGCTGACGTTCGATAAGCGAAAGATAATGCAGGCGGAACAGGCGACCTCCGTAGGGCATGTGGACGAGGCAATCTTGGGTTACCTGGCAACGCATTCTTCGGCTTCGGCCAAGGAGCTCACGGACGCTTCGGGTTTGAGCAGGAGCGCCGTTTCCAACCACATAAAAGGTTTGATTGGTGCGGGCAAGATTGAGGCCATGGAGCCTCCACGCAGCCCACGGCAACGGTATCGACTCGCGCGGTAGGGCTGTTCGTTGTTTTTGGTCCGGCTTTCCGACTTCCCACCATCTTTCCAACTTTCCACTTAACTTAACACCTAAGGTGGAAAGCTGGAAAGTAAGCGGAAGACTGACATGCTAGCTCAGAGGCTAGAGGGGTTAATAATTATGAAAACCATACCAAGCGAAACAAAAAGACATCAATCTGGTTGGTAAAACACCCTCAATGAGCTGCGAGCTAACTAGCTGCGTAAATAGAACGTAAAGAAATGTCGCAAATAAATGGCAAATGTCCAGATGCCGCCGTTGCTATTTTCGATTAACTGTTACGCGGGAACAGCAAAATGCTACTATCTAACATGCACGTAAGAAAGCAGATTAACGGTTGAGGCTAAGAAGTGGCAGGTATGTCAGAAGCAACTAGGACTCGCACGCATGCGCCCAAGGTTAGGCAGCGCGCCGTCGAGATCCTTCAAGAGGGGGTCGGCCATCGCGCCCTCGCCGCGGAGCTTGGCATTCCCCAGGCCACGGCTCGTCAGTGGGCCCGTGCGTATGCCGTGGGCGGCGCCGATGCCGTGCTCAACGCGGGCGCTCATCATCACACGTATTCGTACGAGGTTAAGCTCGCCGTGGTTAAGGATCGCCTGGAAAACGGCCTGACGGTTCGCGAGGCTATGATCAAGCACCAGATCCCCAGTGAGTCTTCGGTTAAGGCTTGGTGCCGCCAGTATCGCGACGGCGGCGAGGCCGCACTGGTCGATAAGCCGCGCGGACGCAAGCCGCGCGTTAAAAAGGCGGAATAGCGAACGGGATGGTGCGCCCACAGGGGCGCATTTTTCTTGCCGAGCCAACTTTTTGGACCGCCGCGAGCCTATTGGGACATCCTCCAAAGTGGCCAGTAAGCCGCACGCGGTGGCCCGCGCGCCCGTCGCTGTGGTAAGGAAACGTCGCCCTTTACTCCAGTGCGGACAGACTCCTTGCCCCGTACGTCTAAAACTCCCCAGTTGGCCGAAAACCCGCCGTCGCTACTCCTCAACTGAGCTATAACGTTAAACAATTGCAGCGTTTTTGCATGGGGGAGTGATGGTATGACGCTACTGTATTTCCTTACCCTGTTTCCGCTGGTACCGGCGCTGGGCATGCTGCTCGCGCGCGGTGACCGCGCCCGCGATGCGGTGGGGCTCATAGGTTCCGGCATTATTATGGCGGTGACAGTTGTAGTCGCCGTCATGTTTTTTGGCACGGGTCCGCAGAGCTTTGAGGTTGCCCCCGGCACCTCGCATGTGCTCTCGATCACCAGCTCCGTCATCGACGTAATTCTGTGCGCCGTCATCCTGTACAACGCGCACAAATATAGGAACGCGCTTACCGGTGTGCTCGGCGTGGTGCAGCTGGCGGGCTCGATTGCCTTCGCGACCATGACGTTGCCTGCGGCCGAAGCCGTCACGGCGACGCCGCTCTACCTAGACTACATGAGTGCAATCATGGTGCTCGCCGTCGGCATTGTCGGCAGCCTGATCTGCGTGTATGCCTTGGGTTATATGAAGGACTTCCAGGCCCATGACGAGCACGAGGCTGCGCTGCGCGGGCAGACCGCGCCCGACCGACGCCCGCAGTTCCTGGCGCTTATGTTCCTGTTCCTCTCGGCCATGTTCGTCATCGTGACGAGCGACAACCTGGAGTGGCTGTTCTGCGGCTGGGAAATCACCACCGTGTGCTCGTTCCTTATGATTGGTTATACGCGCACGCCCGAGGCCATCAAAAACGCCTTTACCCAGATCATCCTCAACATGCTGGGCGGCATCGCGTTTTTAGCGGGCCTTATGTTCCTGCACGTCAACGGCATGCCGCTGACCATCTCGGGCATGATCGAGCTTTC
The DNA here is from genome assembly GCA_900550415.1 of uncultured Collinsella sp. Taxonomy (GTDB): domain Bacteria; phylum Actinomycetota; class Coriobacteriia; order Coriobacteriales; family Coriobacteriaceae; genus Collinsella. The sequence continues at coordinate 4,892 of URSO01000023.1, read as the reverse complement.
CGGCGCCGGAACCGCGCAATCCGCGCTGCTGGTGATGCCGGTCGTTCTGCTGTCGCTCGCCGCCCTTACCAAGGCCGCGCAGATGCCGTTCCATACCTGGCTGCTGGGCGCCATGGTTGCCCCCACTCCTACGAGCGCTCTGCTGCACTCGTCCACCATGGTCAAAGCCGGCGTGTTCCTGATGGTCAAGCTGAGCCCGCTCTATGCTATCTATCCCGTGACCGGCTTTATGGTCACGAGTGTGGGTGCCATCACGTTTTTGCTCGCTGCCCTCATGGCCATCTCGCAGAGCAACGCCAAACGCGTGCTCGCGTACTCCACCATCTCCAACTTGGGCCTTATCAGCGCCTGCCTGGGCGTCGGCGCGCCCGAGGCCGTGTGGGCCGCGATCTTCCTGATCCTGTTCCACACGGTGGCCAAGTCGCTGCTGTTCCTGTGCGTAGGCACGGCCGAGCATCATATCGGCAGCCGCAATATCGAGGACATGGACGGTATGTTCAGCCGCATGCCGCACCTGACGCGCCTGATGATGCTGGGTATCATGGGCATGTTTGTGGCGCCGTTTGGCATGCTCGTGTCCAAGTGGGGCGCCCTGGTGGCGTTTGCGCAGACCGGCAACGTGCTCATGATCATGGTGCTCGCCTTTGGCTCGGCCGCGACGTTTTACTTCTGGGGCAAGTGGCTGGCCAAGCTTTCGGGCGTCGATCCCACGGCTCAAAACGTTGAAGTCAATGTCCATAAGACCGAGTGGGCGGCGCTCAACACCATCGCCGCGCTGCTGATTCTGTGCTGCGTGGCGTTCCCGGTTATCTCGAGCGGTCTGGTGTCGCCTTACTTGGCTATGGTGTTTGGCCGCGTGCCGCACGTTATTGGCAAGGATGCCATGTATCTGATGGTGGTTATCGTGGCGTTTATCGCCGTGGTGTTGCTGACTTCATTCCGTGTGAGCAACAAACCGCACGTAAACGTATATCTTTCGGGCGTGGGAACCGACAAATATCGCCATTTCCGCGGTTCGATGGGACACGAGGTGAAGGCCGAAAAGCGCAATTGGTACTCGGAGGATGCCCTTGGCGAGAAGCGTATCGGCCCCGCGGGCAGCGTCGTGTGCTGCAGCATCATCCTGTTTGCGCTGCTGTGCTGCGCGTGGATTGGGCCCGAGCGGCTTGCCATGAGTGCGCCCTCGGTGCTGCGCGGTAAGTATTTCGAGGGCTCGGGCGTCGTGGGCATCTTTATTGGTACCGTGGCGTTTGCCTTGCTGGCGCCTTTGGTTGGTGGCCTGATCGACGGCGTTGACCGCAAGCTTTCGGCTCGCATGCAGGGCCGTGTGGGCCCGCGCCTGCTGCAACCGTTCTACGACGTTGCCAAGCTGCTGCGCAAGGCCCCCGCCAGCGTAAACACCATGGACGATACCTACATGGCGTGCGCGCTCATCTTTACCGTCGTGGGCGGCGGCATCTTTGTGTCGGGCTCCAACACGCTGCTGTGCGCTTTTATGGTGACGCTCGCCGCGATCTTTGTGGTGCTGGCGTCCGCCTCGACGCAAAGCCCGTTTGCCCAGGTTGGCGCCGACCGCGAGTTGCTGCAGGTTATGAGCTACGAGCCCGCCGTTTTGCTGATGAGCGTGGGCCTGTACCTTGCCACCGACAGCTTTGATTCCATCGCCGTGACGGGGCAGTCGGCCCCCATCATCGTGTACAGCGCGCCCATTTTCCTGGCGCTGCTCGCGGTGCTTACCATCAAGCTGCGCAAGTCGCCGTTTGACCTTTCGTACTCGCATCACGCGCATCAGGAGATTGTCCAGGGCGTCGCCACCGAGATGAGCGGCGGCACGCTGGCCAAGATGACCCTTATGCACTGGTGCGAGACCGTGCTGTTTTTGATGTGGGTGGGCATGTTCTTTGTCTGGGACAACCCGGTGAGCTGGGTCGTAGCCCTGGTCGTGATGGTCGCGACGTATTTTGTCGAGGTGCTGATCGATAACACCTTTGCCCGCAGTACCTGGCGCAGCTGCTTTAAGCTCGGCTGGGGCGTGGCGCTGGTGTTTGGCCTGCTCAACCTTATGCCCATCCTCGTCGACGTGTTTATTTAGGAGGCGGCATCCATGGATCATAAAATGTCGCGCTCGCCGTGGGTCATTCATTACGACGGCTCGAGCTGCAACGGATGCGATATCGAGGTGCTGGCCTCGCTCACGCCGCTGTTCGATGCAGAGCGTTTTGGCGTGGTCAACACCGGCAACCCCAAGCATGCGGATATCTTTTTGGTGACGGGGTCGGTCAATGCCCAGAACCTGCCCGTCGTGCGCCAGATTTACAACCAGATGCTCGAGCCCAAGTGCGTGGTGGCGTGCGGCATCTGCGCGTGTTCGGGCGGCGTGTTCCGCGATGCGTACAATGTGATCGGCGGCGTGGACCGCGCGATTCCCGTGGACGTGTACGCGCCCGGATGCGCCATTCGCCCCGAGACCGTGATCGATGCCATCGTGGAGGCGTGCGGCATCTTGGACCAGAAGGAGGCCGTGATGCGCGCCGGCGGCGATCCGCTTACCGTGGGCGGTGCCGCTACTTGGGACGGTGGCGTTGAGTTGGGCGAGGACGGGTTTGTGGCTGCTGCGGGTGCCGGGGCCGGTGTCGACGCAGACGCGGCTGACGGTGCGCCCGCCGCTGCAAAGGAGGCCGAGTAATGCAAGAGGCAATCTATACCACCGTTGGGATCGACGAGCTCCTGTCGCATGTCCAGGCGCTCAAGGGCGCCGGTGCCCGCTTTGTGCAAATGCACGCCGAGCGCAACGTCGACGACGGCACGTATCGCTTGGTCTATACGTTTATCAACGTTCATGCTGCTCAGGAGCATATTGCGCAGGACGGTAGCTATGCGATCGAGAACCTGGTGGTTGAGGGAATTGATCGGCACCAGGAGATTCCGTCCATCAGCTCGTACTGTCCGGCGGTATTCCCGTTTGAAAACGAAGCGCACGACCTATTCGGTCTTGCCATCACCGATATGCAGATCGACTTTAAGGGCTTTTTCTACCAGGTCTCGACTGCCGAGCCCATGAGCGTTATCACGCCCGAGGTGAAGGCTGCGCGAGAGAAAGCCATGAAGGTCCGTGCCGCTGCCGAGGCCAAGGCGCGCAAGGCCGCGGCCGAGAAGGCCGCCGCTGCTGCGGCTGCTGCAGGGGAGGGCGCTGCCAGCGCCGGCGATGCCGCGGGCGCCGCTGCTCAGCCCGCTGCGGCTGCCGGCTCCGATGCTCAGCACGATGAAGCTGCCGCCAAGGCCGCGCTCAAGGCTGCCGAGATGGAGGCAAAGCTCGCCGCCATGGATCCCGAGAAAGCGGCCAAGGTCCGCGCGGCGCTTGCCGCCAAGGCCGTCCGCGACAAGCAGAAAAAGGAGGCGTAAAGTCCATGGCACATCGCTCCGTTATTCCGTTTGGCCCGCAGCACCCGGTGCTGCCCGAGCCGCTTCATCTAGACCTGGTGATCGAGGACGACCGCGTCATCGAGGCAATTCCGCAGATCGGCTTTGTGCACCGCGGACTCGAGAAGCTCACCGAAAAGCGCGACATGCACCAGTTTGGCTACATCGCCGAGCGCATCTGCGGCATTTGCGCCGTGGGCCACAGCTACGGCTATGCCAGCGCCTGCGAGCGCATGCTCGACATCGAGGTGCCCGGCCGCGTGCAGTATATCCGCACTATTTTGCACGAGCTTTCGCGCATCCACTCGCACCTGCTGTGGCTGGGCCTGCTCGCCGATGCCTTTGGCTTCGAGGCGCTGCTCTATCGGTCGTGGACCCTGCGCGAGCAGATTCTCAAGATCTTCGAGAGCACGTGCGGTGGCCGCGTGATCCTTTCGATTAACGAGATCGGCGGCCTAAAGCACGACATTGAGGACTCCGAGCTGGCTGGCATTGTCCAGACGCTCGATGCCATGCGTCCCGACTACGAGGCCCTGGTGCATACGTTTTTGGACGACGTCAGCTGTGGCGAGCGCCTGCATGGCGTGGGCGTGATCAGCAAGAAGGACGCGCTGGATCTGTCGATGGTCGGCCCGTTTGGGCGCGCCTCGGGCGTGGACTACGACGTGCGCATGTTTAGCGACGGTGCCTATGCGGACCTGGCTGCGTTTGAGCCGGTTGTCGCCACCGATGGCGATTGCTATGCCCGCTGCCAGGTGCGCTGTGCCGAGGTCACGCAGGCCATGGACATCATTAAGGAGCTTGTGGGCAAGATTCCGCACGACGGGATCGGCGGGCGCACCAAGCTTACGCCGGCCGACGGCGCACGCGGCGAGGTTGTGATTGAGCAGCCGCGCGGCGAGGCGTATTACTATGTGCGCGGTAACGGCACCAAGAACCTGGACCGCTTCCGCGTGCGCACGCCGACGTCGCAGAACCTGGCGGGTCTGACACATGCGCTGCAGGGCGTGCTCCTTGCCAACGTGCCCATGATTATCCTGACCATCGACCCCTGCATTAGCTGCACGGAAAGGTAGGCGCGGCATGAGTTTGCTGACATTTGCCAAGACGGCCTTGGGCTCTATGGTCAAGCAGCCGGTAACGGTGTGCTATCCGCAGGAGAAGCTCGCGGCACCCGAGCGCTTGCGCGGGCATATCGTCAACGACATGGACGCGTGCATCTGCTGCGGCATGTGTGCGCGTCGCTGTCCGGCGGGCGCGCTCGCAGTCGATCGCAAGGGTGGAACGTGGTCGATCGACCCGTATGCCTGCGTGGTGTGCGGTGAGTGCATCGAGAGCTGCCCCAAGCACTGCCTGACTATGGACACCGCGCGCACTCCAGTCGCGGCGGATAAGACTCCCACGGCAGAAACCAAGCCGGAGTAGCGCTGGAATGGGGCTGGTATAGCGCTGGAATAGGGGCCGGCGGGGCA
>URSO01000022.1 GCA_900550415.1 uncultured Collinsella sp. | reverse complement strand
TTTCCGACTGCATCGACGAAGATTCCCTGGAGTGGTAAGCATGTGGAAAGTCGTATTCACCAAACAGGCCGTCAAGGATGCGAAGAATCTCAAAGCGGCAGGTCTCGACGCAAAGGCAAAGCACTTAATTGAAGTGGTTAGAAAAGACCCCTTTGGTCAGCCTCCTTCATATAAAGCGCTTGTAGGAAATCTTGCAGGATTATATTCGCGAAGAATCAATCTTCAGCATAGGTTGGTATATGAGGTCGCAAGAGAAGCTCATGTAAAAGAGGGAATTGAGTACATCGGAACTGTAAAGATTGTGAGAATGTGGAGTCATTATAACGACGCGCAGCCAATGAAATGAAGGTCGTTTGACGCTATCAATCCCTAGCGACTACCGCTAGCAAGAAGGGCCCCGCGGGTTGTCTTGAGGAATGGGTATTCCACGACAACCTGCGGGGCCCTTGCGTTGCGTTAGTGGGTTCTCGTCCAGGAAAAACTTGTCCAGAGAATCCTCGTCCAAAAACGGGTGCTACTCATCGCCAAAGCTGATGCCCAAGGCGCGAGCCTCGCGTACCAGGTCGCTTTGCGGGTCGACGTACTTGAGCTTGCCGGCGACATCCTCGAGCGGCATGTGGCACATCTTGCCGTCGCGCAGGGCAATCATGTAGCCAAACTCGCCGCGCAGGCATCCCAGTGCTGCCTCGACGCCGCACTGGGTCGCAAAGATGCGGTCCTGGGCGTCGGGCTGACCGCCGCGCTGCGTGTGACCGGGGATGGCGACGCGGGTCTCGCGACCAGTCTTGGCCTCGATCTCCTTGGCGATGTCGTAGACAATCGACGGGCTCGTGCGCTCAGCGAGCTTTTTCTTGTACTCCTTTTTGGACAGCGCCGCGTCCTCCTTGGAGATAGCGCCCTCGGCGACGGCCACGATGGTAAAGCGGCTGCCGGTCTCCATGCGATGCTCGATGGTCTTGATGACGTTATCCATGTCGTAGGGGATCTCGGGAATCAGGATGACGTCCGCACCGCCCGCGGCACCGGCGTACAGCGGAATCCAGCCAACCTTGTGGCCCATGATCTCGATGACAAACACGCGGCCGTGACTCGAGGCAGTGGTGTGGATGTCGTCGATGCACTTGGTGGCGACGTCGATGGCGCTCGTAAAGCCAAACGTCAACTCGGTGCCCCAGGTGTCGTTATCGATGGTCTTGGGCAGGGCGATAACGTTGAGGCCCTCTTCGCGCAGGCGGTTGGCGGTCTTGGTGGAGCCGTTGCCGCCCAGCATAAACAGGCAGTCGAGCTGCAGCTTATGATAGGTGTGGACCATTGCGGGCACCTTCTCGACGCCGTCGGCCTCGGGGATGTCGAGGCGCTTGAACGGCGTGCGGCTCGTGCCCAGGATGGTGCCGCCACGGGTGAGGATGCCGCTAAAATCGGCGGGCGTCATGACACGGAACCTGCTGTAGATAAGGCCCTGGTAGCCGTCCTCAAAACCATAGATCTCGATAGGCTCTTCGCTATTGGTTATAAGCGTTTTGACGATGCCGCGCATGGTGGCGTTGAGCGCTTGGCAGTCGCCGCCACTGGTAAGAAGACCGATCCTGAGCATGATGAATCCTTCCGGGCAAGTTATAACATGCGCATAAGTTTACCCCCGCACACTGTTGATACAGGGGTAAAACGTGTTAGCTCAAGCGTATAGAAATGTAAGCAACGTCAGGCGAGCGTAAGGTCGACGGGCCTGGCTCCTTACGGCGTGAAGGCGTCGACGTCGCCCCAGTGGCGGCGCAGCGTGACGGCGGCAGCGGGCTCGGTGTTGTCAAAGACGACCGACCACTGCGTGTTGCTGGTGATGTCTTCCGGATTGGGCTCTTGCGCCGCAGCGCGTAGGGCCTTCCAAGCGACTGCCTCGTCTTGGGCGCCGGCACGGGCGTCAAGGACACCGGCGATTGCGACGGCGCGTTCCTTGCCATGGCCCAGCTCGCCATTCTTTTGGTTGGGGAGCACCTCGTCACCATAGCAGGCGTAGAAGTTCGTGACCTGGCGTACGGGCGTCGCCTTGCATGCACGGTTGGGATCGCGCGGATCCCACTCCACCACCCGCGCGTCACCGGCGGCGTCGTTGATAAAGAAGTGGTAGTCGCGTCCGGCCATGGCGTGTATGTCGTAGGCAGAAAGCAGGTTGACGGCCTCTTGCGTGGTGGCGGCACGGTCGAGCACCAGACGGATGGCGAGCGAGGTATTGATGACGGGGCGTTGCGTGTCCTGGTCACAGGGTTTGGAATCCAGGGTGAGCACGGCAATGGACACGCCACATTCGTTAACACCGTCGAGCTGGGCAAACGGGCCCATCAACGCCGCAGCGCGTCCGCCGACGGAGTCAAGCGGAGTGTTATCGTCCAGGTTGTTAAGGGCCGCAACGCCGATGGAGGCATAGCCGCCGCGCGGGTGATTACGCACCAGCAGCGCCGAGGTGTCGTCCTTAAAGTCGTAATTGCGACCGGTGCGCACGCGGCCTTCGGCATCTACGGCGACAAAAGCGCTGCAGGCAAACTGGGGCGCCTGGACATGTGCCGGCACACCGGGCAGCACCTGCGCCACCACGGCATCGATGTAGGCCTGGTCGTCGCGCACACCAGCGGCGATGATGCGATCAAGATCGTAGTCGTAGGCGATGTCGATTGCGTACAGGTCATAGCCATCCGCGTAGCCGGTCAAGCGTTTGAGTGACGCGGCGGACTTGATTTGTTTGTGATAAACGATGCCGGTGGCAGCGGCAAGGCCGACGGCGACTCCCGCGACACCGCAGGCGATGGCAATGTTACGTGGCTTCATGACGGCTCCTTTCGTCCTGTTAGCGTAATTGTCGCAAAAGGAGTGCGGGCATGATGGCTCAACTTGGCGAGCGGCGCGGGATTAAACATGGAATGAAAGGCACGGCACTGGCGCGGCGGGGTATGCTGGAGGGAACCATCAACCCAGTGAAAGGGGAGAGCATGACGGATCAGGAAACGCCCGAGCGCGCGCATGTGACGGCCGATGATATCGAGGCCGCTAACGACCTTATCGACTTTATCGAGGCGTGCCCCAGCATGTTCCATACGGCGGCGACCATTATGACCGAGCTCGACGAGGCAGGCTTTACCTACCTGCCCGAGAACGCGGCGTGGGATATCGAGCCGGGCGGGCGTTATTACACGCAGCGCAATACCTCGAGCGTTGTTGCCTTTAAGGTGGGCGAGGACCTGGCTGCTACGTGGGGCGAGGACGGCGTTGCCGGCGACTATCATTTTCAGCTCACGGCGTCGCACAGCGATTCGCCGACGTTTAAGGTCAAGGCCGTGCCTGAGCTTGACGGCGCGGGCGAGACGCTGCGCCTGAACACCGAGGCCTACGGCGGCATGATCGACTACACCTGGTTCGATCGCCCGCTGGCGCTGGCTGGACGCGTGTTGGTACGCGAAGGCGACCGTATTGAGAGCCGCCTGCTTTCCACCGAGCGCGAGGTCGCTATTATCCCGAGCCTTGCCATCCATATGAATCGTGGCGTTAATGAGGGCTTTGCGCCCAACCGCGCCGTCGACCTGTGCCCGCTCATCAGCGCCGGTGACCTTAAGCAGGGAGATTTTGACGCCCTGATCGCCGACGAACTGGACGTTGAGCCCGAGCAAATTTTGGGCCGCGATCTGTTCCTGGTCAATCGTCAGGATGCGCGCATTTGGGGCTGGGCCGATGAGTTTATCTCGACGCCCAAGCTCGACGACCTGGCATGCGCCTACACCTCGCTGCAGGCATTTTTGGGTGCCGAGAACGCGCTCGACGTTTCGGTCTTCTGCTGCTTTGATAACGAGGAGGTTGGCTCCGAGACCAAGCAGGGCGCCATGTCGACGTTCTTGGCCGACGCGCTGCGCCGCATTAACGGATCGTTGGGCTTTGACGACGAGTCGTACCATCGCGCCCTTGCCGCCTCGATGCTTGTAAGCTGCGACAATGCGCATGCCGTGCACCCCAACCACGCCGAGAAGTGCGATGCTCGCAATCAGGTGGTGCTCAACGGCGGCTTCGTCATCAAGGAGGCGGCCAACCAGCACTACTGCACCGATGCTTTTAGCCGCGCGGTGTTCCAGGCTATCTGCGATGACGCCGACGTGCCCACGCAGGCCTTCGCCAACAAGAGCGATATGGCCGGCGGCTCCACGCTCGGCAATCTGTCGAACTTGCAGGTGAGTATGCACGCCGTGGACGTGGGCCTGCCGCAGCTGGCCATGCACTCAAGCTACGAGACCGGCGGCGTGCGCGACGTAATGTACGCCATCCGCGCCCTCACCGCCTTCTACGAGCGAAACCTAACCATCAACGGCGCCGAAAGTGTGGAGCTCTAAAACCTGCCAAAAAGGGACAGGTTTATTTTGGCAAGTTTTATCTGGGCGAATGCAAAGGGTGAAACCGAACTGGATTGGTGATGCGTAGCCGCCGAGGTGCAATGTGCCTCGGCGGCTTTTTGTGTACAGAGTACGGCTAATGCTTATAAATGCTATACATGCTTTACGTATCTACCATAGAGCTTTATGATATTTTGAAGTATTAGGGAGGGCTCATGACCACAACAGCCGCTCAGATCAACGTACGTCTCGATGCCGATCTTAAAAGGAGTGGGGACGCCGCTCTCTCCAAGGCCGGTATGACGCCGAGCCAAGCGGTGCGAGCGCTCTGGCAGCTTGCAGCGTCGCTGGCCGATCGCCCCGGTGCGCTCGAGGATATCCTGCTGCCCAGTCGTGCCCGGGCGGAACAGCGCGAGCGCGAAAAGGCCGCCAAACGTAAGCTCGAGCTCATGGATCAGGGGTCGAAGCTGTTCGCTGCCGCTTGCTGTGAGTCGGGAATCGATATGGTCAAGGCTCAGCCATCGGACGACGAAGAGCTCAAACGGAATGCCTATGCGGATCGCTATGGCGAGGAGATGAGCTGGCTCTATGAGTGAGACTCCAAAGCGCATCTTGGTTGACGCCAACGTGTGGCTCGATTACTTCATTCCCTCACGACGTGGTCGTTCGGTGGCGATTGAGTTTTTACGCGATGCATGCACGGCACAGGTTGATTTGCTGTACGCGGCGACATCGTCCAAAGACCTGTTCTATTTGATTTCAAGTGAACATAAGGCATGGTATCGGCGAGAGCACGGTTCGCTTTCCCAGTATGCCGCTACGGTAGCGACTTCGCTTGCATGGGATTGTCTTAGCGTGCTGTCGCAGCTTGCCACGCCAGTGCCCTGTGACCTGAGCGACATCTGGATGGCGAGCAGACAGCGTGAGCTCCATAGCGATTACGAAGACGATTTAATCATTGCGGCAGCGATACGCGCTCAAGCAGATTTACTGGTCACCAACGATGTCAAGCTCTGTTCGCATGCTCCCGTCGCAGCAATGAGTGTAGAAGACGCAAAGAATTACTTAGCAACGCTCTAGCAATTTGAAGATCCCGCAGGTCGAACAAAAGTCAGCGAGAGCCCGCCGTTTGCGCCAAGGTGCCGTGAAATGAAAAGGCGCTGACCTTCTGGTCGCGCCTTTGAAATTGAACGGCAGATTGGCCAAACGGCGGGGTCGCAGCGTCGAGGGGGTCCGGCGTTTGGTAAAACGCCGGAACAATCTAATGTTCGATCCAGCAGCGCAGGGTCTCGCCGGCTTGCAGATGACGCAGGTTCTCCGCGGCGATGTCGACGACGTTGTTGAGCGTGGCGGCTAGGTGGAACCAGCCCGAGACGTGCGGCGTGATGAGCATGTTGGGCGCATCCCACAGGGGGCTTGTCTCAGGCAGCGGCTCGGGGTCGGTGACGTCGACCGCGGCGCCGGCGAGATGTCCCGATTCCAGAGCGGCAACCAAGTCGTCGGCGACCACAAGATCGCAGCGGCCGCCGTTGGCAAAGAAGGCACCCGGTTTCATCGCGGCGAAGAACTCGGCGTTCGCCAGGCCGCGGGTCTCGGGTGTGCTCGGCATAAAGGATGCAACGATGTCAGCCTCGGCCAGGCGCTCGGGCAGGGCATCCATGCCGTCCATGTCCTCAAACACAATGGGGTAGACGAGCGGATGGCGCTTGATGCCGCGGACGTGCGCGCCCATGCTGCGGCAGAGCGTGGCGAAGTGGCCACCGACATCGCCCGCGCCCAGCACCAGCACATTGGCGTTTTTGAGCGAGGTGACCGGCCCCAAATCCTCCCAGCGATGCTCGCGCTGCAAGTCGTGATAGCCGGGCAGGCGCTTCATCATGGAAAGGACCATGGCAAACATGTGCTCGCTCACAGCCTGACCGTAGGCGCCCACCGAGCAAGACAGTTTGGCGTCGGCCGGCACGGTGCCGGCGGCAAGGTAGTCGTCATAGCCGGCGGTCTGCAATTGCAGCAGATGGAGATGCTCGCATGCCGTGAGCATGTCAGAGTCGATGTTGCCCAAGATCACGTCGGCGTCGGCGACCTGCTCGCGCGTGATGGCGTCGGCGCTCGTGTAGATAAAGTCCTCGCCCGGAGCGCTCGACTCAAGAATTGCGCGATGGCGGTCATTGACGGGCAGCAAAACCAGGATGTTCACAAACAGTCCTCTCCGCTCGACCTGCCAAAAAGGGACAGGTTTATTTTGGCAGGTTTTACCAGGTAAAACGCTAAAAAACGCCGGGCTTCGTGATGGTTAACATATCCATCGCGTAGCCCGGCGCATCCACGGCTACCAGCTGAGCAGTTCGTAGCCGTCCTCGGTCACCACGAGCTGTACCTCGCACTGGGCCGAATCGCTGCCGTCCTTGGTGCGCACGCACCAGCCGTCGCCCTTGCTAATCTTGATGTCGGGCGCTCCGGCATTGACCATAGGCTCGATGGTAAAGACCATGCCCGGGGCCATGATGGTATCCACATCGGGCGCCTCGGTGGTAAAGCCCACAAATGGGTCTTCGTGGAACTCCTTACCGATGCCGTGTCCGCCGTACTCGCGCACCACGCTAAAACCGGCGTCCTCGACGGTCTTTTGCACGGCCTCGGCCATAACGGACAGTGGCAGCCATGGCTTGACGGCCGCCAGACCCGCTTCCACGCTGGCGCGGGTGACATCGACCAGGCGCTGGCGCTCGGCCGAGACCTCGCCGATGCAGAACATGCGGCTCGAGTCGCTAAAGTAGCCGTCTAGGATCGTGGAACAGTCCACGTTGATGATGTCGCCCTCGTGCAGCACGTCCGTATCGCAGGGAATGCCGTGGCAGACCACATCATTGATCGAGGTGCACACGCTCTTGGGGTAGCCCTCGTAGTTGAGGTCGGCCGGCGTGCCACCGTGCTCGACGGTGTAGTCGTAGATCATCTGGTCGATCTGGTTGGTGGTCATGCCTGCGGCGATATGCTCGCCCACATAATCGAGCACGCCCACGTTGATGGCTGCCGAGCGCTTGATGCCCTCGATATCGGCGGGAGTCTTGTAGAGCGTGCGAGGCAGAACCTCCCAGCCTTCTTCCCACAAGCGCTCGAGGCGCTCATCAAAGGCGCTATGGCATTTCTTGTATTTCTTGCCGCTGCCGCACCAGCAAGCGTCGTTGCGGCCGGGCACGGGTCCTTTGTCATACATGGCTAACTTCCTTTCATTCGCAGCTAGTATAGCCCACCCACGCGGCCATAAAAGTTGCGGTGATATAGTTCCGATTTAAGCGGTTTAACAGCACAAATAGGAACTATATCACCGCAACTGATGGGGCGGGATGGCGGGCACTAGCTGCTGCGTGGTTTTGCTAGTAGCTCACCTGGCAGGGAATACCGAGGGCGCGCACGCGCGCGGCAATGGCGTCGAGCACCTCGGGCGCTGCTTTGGCAAGGCCGGCGACCGGCGTCTCGCGTGCCACCGTGTAGATGGTCGCCTCCTGCGGGCGAATGCGCTCGAGCGTCGCGAGCCAGGGGGCAACGTACTCCTCGCCGGTGTTGTCGATGGGCTTGCTCAGATACTCACCGGTCAAAAAGATCGTCTGGATAATAACGTGACCGTCAAAGCTTGCGAACGTCTCAATCTGGTGCTCGACGTCGTAGGGGCCAACAGGCTGGTCGAGCAGCTGGATAAATGCCGGATCGACCGTATCGAGCTTGAGGATGTTGTCGTCGACCATCATGAGCGCATCGTGCACCTCGGGGCGGTCGGCGCGCGTACCGTTGGAGAGCACGGCGATTTTGGAGTTTGGGGCCAGCTGATCGCGCAGCGCGACGGCGCCGGCGATGGCCTGCGGAAACTCCGGTGCGGCGGTGGGTTCGCCGTTGCCTGCGAAGGTGATCACATCGGGGAGCTCACCCTCGGCTGCCATCTCGCGCAGCTTTGCCTCGAGCGCGTCGAGCACCACGGCAGCTGTGTTGTACGGCTCATGGCAGGGGCGCTCGGCGTTGAGGCCGTTTTCGCAGTAAATGCAGTCGAACGTGCAGATTTTGCCGCTGGCCGGCATCATGTTGACGCCGAGCGAGAGACCAAGGCGACGGCTGCGAACGGGCCCAAAGATGGGGCTGGCATTCAAAAACGTAGACATAGGCATATGCTCCTCAAGACAATTGTGCCTAAGCATAGCATCGGCTCCAAAGCAAGGTGCGAGCTCTTGCTTTACAAGTTTCGTTTTTTCACGTCGCTCATTATGCCGTGCCATGAAAAGCCTCGGGTCGGGTACAGTTAATCTGTTAACAAGGTGTAAAGCAATGCGGGTCCATCCAACCGTGCTGACGTGCAACTGGATGAGCATTGATGATGGGGGCACAACATGGATTTTACGGTCGAGAATGCGGGCACCACGATTGCCTGTCGCGAATATGCCGACCCGGATGTGTCGCCTGATGCTCCTGCCTTGGTGTGCGTGCACGGCGCTTGTGTCGACGGCACATTTTTCGACAGCATCGCTTGTGAGCTCAGTCGCAACTACCGCGTAATTGCCTACGACCGCCGCGGCTGTGGTGGCAGCAGCGATGCGGCAGACGGCAGCTATGATCTTGCCGCTCAGGCCGCCGATCTGCAAGCCGTGATCGAACACGTTGGCGCTCCGACAAATGTGCTTGCGCACAGCGCCGGTACGTTGGTGGCGCTGGAGTTTCTTCGTACCGAACCCCATCTCGTCGCCCGTGCGATTCTGCATGAGCCGGCTGTGTCGGCCGAAGGCGTCGGCATGGGCGCAGCTCCGGTTTTGCTCGATATGATTGCGGCTGGAAAGGTTTCAAGGGCGCTCCGGCTTTTCTTGGGAGCCCTCGGCGACTTGGACCCCGAGGCTCCTGGAACGACCGAAGCGGAAGCCAAACATGCCCTGCGCAACGGCCGCAGTTTCATGGCGAACGAATACGGGATTACTATGACCTGCGTTCCCGATTGGAATAGCGTTCGCGCGTCAAAAACGGTGGCCGCCGTGCTCCTGGGCGAGCTCTCGATTGGCACGCCCCGCGAGGCTGGCACGCGAGCGGCTGCCGAATATCTCGATTGCCCTCTCGTGACGATCCCGGGCGCGCATAACGGTCTGCGCGATCGCCCGGCAGCGGCTGCCCGGGCTGTCCGTGGCATCCTGGGGCTCTAACACCCGCAATGGCTAAAGCAGGCTTCACCCGCAAACGTTTCGGCCGTGTTAACAAATGTGCTCAAAACCTCACGTCTGCGACTTCAATCGCGCCGCCTGCCAACTCATAAAAATGTAACAGCATTCACGTACTTACCTGCATCGACAAGGTGTTACCCTTGTAGCATTTGGAACCCACCGCTACCATGCGAAACTATCGAAAGGGCCCCATATGCTCAATAATCACGAGGTCAATCTAACCGACGAGGAGGCTGCCGCTGAGGTCGCCCGCGTCGCGAAGACCTACCCCGTGGTGCGTTTGCTGTCGGCCGATCAGATTAAGAGCGAGCCTAACTGCCTGCTCGCCGGCGATCGGTGTCCTTGTTTGCGCCAGTCGAGTCTTGAGGCTTTGGCAGACTCCGATGAGGTGTCGGAGCAACTGCTCAATGATGGCACTGAGTACCGCGCTCGCCTGCGCCCTCTGAAGGTCGAGGGCGAGCCTCACGTCCTGCTGATGGTGCGTCCGGTCGATGAGCAGGAGGCTGCAGAAGAGGACCTTGTCTACACCGACGTGCTGACGAGCGTGCGCAATCGCCGATATTACGAGGAAAAGCTTCGCAGCGCCCGCATGAATGCCGGCGTTGCGATGATCGACGTTGATGATTTTAGGGCCTTCAACGATACGTGTGGCCGTCATGCCGGCGACCTTGCGCTCGGTGCTGTGGCGACAGCCATACGCAGCGGAATTCGTTCGACTGACGAGCTTGTGCGCTATGGCTGCGACAAGTTTGTGGTTGTCATGCCCAATATTCCCTCCGATGACTTCACCCGTCGCCTGCATCAGGTGTCCGATGCCGTTCGTTCCACGATTATTCCGGGCCATGAGTACGTGAGCTTGACGGCATGTGTTGGTGGCGTTCGCATTCATGGCGAGACGGTCGATGAGGGCGTTGGCCGCGCTGCTCAGTTACTGAGCCGCGCTAAGGCAAAAGCCGGTACGGTCGTGACCGATGCCGATTCCATCGAGGCCTTCCAAAGCGAAAAGCCTTTGGTGCTTATCGCCGATGACTCCGAGATGAACCGAGCCATTCTCAGCGAGATGCTCAAGGACGAGCATTGCATCCTCGAGGCCGATAACGGTCGTGCGGCGCTCGACATGGTCGACCGCTATGGCGATGAGTTGTCGCTCGTGCTGCTGGACATTGTGATGCCGGGCATAAGCGGCTTTGAGGTGCTGGCCGATCTGTCGCGCCGATCGGGTATCGATAATCTGCCTGTCATCATGATTTCGAGCGAAGATTCCGATGATGCGGTTCTGCGCGCGTACGAGCTGGGCGCCTCGGACTATATCAACTGCCCGTTTGACTCCCGTGTCGTGCGCCGCCGCGTAAGCAACATCATCCGCCTGTACGCCAAACAGCGCCGCCTGACGAACCTGCTGTCCCAACAGTACAACGAGCGCGTCAAGAACAGTCGCATGCTCATCGACATCATGGCCGGCGTCATGGAGCTTCGCAACGGCGAGAGCGGCAGGCACGTTACGAACATCGAAAAGCTGACCGAGCTGCTGCTTGGCTGTCTGGTCCAGCGTAGCGGCACGGTCTCCCTCGACAATGAGGAACGCTCTACGATCGCCCTGGCTTCGGCGCTGCACGATATCGGCAAGATGTCGATTGACGATGCGATTCTCAACAAGCCCGGACGCCTTACGTCCGAGGAGTTCGAGATTATGAAGACGCATACCACGATCGGCGCCGACATGCTGCTTGAGCTGGGTAGCCATCACGCCGGCAATGCGCTTATGGAATATGCGTACCAGATTGCGCGTTGGCATCACGAGCGCTGGGACGGCAAGGGTTATCCCGATGGCCTTAAGGGCGACGAAATTCCCATCGCCGCGCAGGTGGTTTCGGTGGCTGACGTGTACGATGCCCTGACGAGCGCGCGCGTGTACAAGGACGCTA
The DNA here is from genome assembly GCA_900550415.1 of uncultured Collinsella sp. Classification (GTDB taxonomy): domain Bacteria; phylum Actinomycetota; class Coriobacteriia; order Coriobacteriales; family Coriobacteriaceae; genus Collinsella. Next base: position 19,669 of record URSO01000022.1, on the reverse strand, counting down.
TCCCGCACGAGGAGGCGATCCAGATGATCCTGGACGGTAAGTGCGGCACCTTTAACCCGCTGCTGCTCGACTGCCTGCTCGAGGTACAAGATCGTATTGCCGAAACATTGGCGCGCCCTGCCGACGTCGTCGCGTTTCCCACGATTTAGTTTGACCAAAGGAGTTTTTGATTCATGATTTCCATGCGTGAGGCGTATGAGAAGATCGGCGCTAATTATGATGACGCGTGCGCTCGGCTGATGGGCGAGGAAATGCTTGCCCGCTTTGCCCTCAAGTTTTTGGATGACGAGAGCATGGACAAGCTGGAGGCCGCCATGGCGGCAGGAGACGCCGAGAGTGCGTTTATGGCGGCGCATACGCTCAAAGGCGTGAGCCAGAACCTGGGATTCGATAATCTGTACGAGCCGGCGGTCGTGGTGACCGAAGCGCTGCGTGGTGCCGATGCCGTTGATGGTGCCCGCGAGGGAATGCATGCGCTGCAGCAGCAATATGCGGCTACGATGTCGGCCCTGCGCGAGGCGGCTGAATAAGAGGCTGTGAGCCTTGGTGTGTGCCGGCCACGTACAGGCAAAAGGGCGCCCCGTCGGACCATGTGGCCGGCGGGGCGCCCTCATCTGTTGTGCCGTCCGTGAACTAACGGGCCTGCTTTACCTTGGCCGCTGCCTCGACAAACGACTTCCACAGGTTAAAGTCGGTCTCGAGCGTTTGCCAGGTGTACTCGGGGTGCCATTGCACGCCCAGGCAGAACGGCTGGCCCTCGACCTCGATGCACTCGGGCACGCCGTCGGTTGCCTTGGCGACCAAGCGCGTGCTTTTACCCAGACGATCGACGCAGCAGTGGTGTGCGGAGTTGGTCTGGATCAGCCTGTGCCCGCCAACCGCGCGCTCCAGCAGCGAGCCCGGCACGACCTCAACAGGATGCACAGGGTCGTTGAGCACGTGGGTATGGCGCCACTGTGTGCGGCCCTCGCGCGCGCCCAGGCTCGGCACGTCCATGCACAGGGTGCCGCCGGTGGCGACATTGAGCAACTGCGTGCCTCGGCAGGTGGTAAAGAGCGGCTTTTTGGCGCGAAGCACCTCGTTAACCAGCTTAAACTCAAAACGGTCGCGAATCTCGCAGCACAGCGTGGGGTCATAAGGACGCTCGTCGCCCCAGCGTTTGGGGTTGACGTCCGGGCCGCCAGGAATGGCAATGCCGTCGGCGATTTCCACGTAATGCCGGATGACATCAACGTCTTCGGTGATGGACATCTGCAGCGGCAGGCCGCCGGCGGCAAGAATGGCATCGACAAAGACACTTGCGATTTCCTCGTTGGGGGAGAGCGTTTCGCTTAAAAACGGCTTCGCCTCTTCCCAGCGCGGCGCCACCAGGATGAGCGGACGGTCGGCGGGGTCGACGTTGACGTGCGGGGTGTATGACGATGAAGTGCGAGTTCCGATCATAGGTGTTGCTTTCGAGTTTGGATGGTCATGGCGAGCGAACATGGCAATTGGGTTAGTGGCCCTTGATGGAGTTGAGGAAGTCCTGGGCGCGCTTGGTCTGGGGATGGTCGAAGAACTCGTCGGGTGTGCCGGTTTCCACGATCTGGCCGTCGGCCATAAACACGACGCGATCGGCAACGCGGCGGGCGAAGTTCATCTCGTGCGTGATAACGATCATCGTCATGCCCTGCTGGGCTAGACGGACCATGACCTCGAGCACCTCGTTGATCATCTCGGGGTCAAGGGCGCTCGTGGGCTCGTCAAAAAGCATGGCCTTGGGTTGCATGGCAAGCGAGCGGGCGATGGCTACGCGCTGCTGTTGGCCGCCCGAAAGCTGTGCGGGCACCTTATCGGCCTGCTCGGCAACGCCCACGCGGCTCAACAGATCCATGGCGCGCTCGCGGGCCTCGTCCTTGGAGACGCCCAGCACATCGACCGGTCCCAGCATGACGTTCTGCAACACGGTCATATGCGCGAACAGGTTGAACTGCTGAAACACCATGCCCAGCTCGGCACGCATGCGGGCAAGATCCTTGCCTTCCTGCGGCAGGGGCTCGCCCTCGATGAGAATTTCGCCCGAGTCGATGGTCTCCAAGCGGTTGATGGTGCGGCACATGGTCGACTTGCCCGAGCCCGAGGGGCCGATCACCACGACGACTTCGCCGCGGTCGACCGAGAGATTGATGTCGTTGAGGACGTGTAGATCGCCGTAGTGCTTATCGACGTGTCTGAGCTCGATCAGCGGCTGATTGCCGGTGGAAGAGGTGCTCTGTGCCATGGTGCTCGGCTCCTTATGACTCGAAATGGTAAAGCGTTAGCGGATGATGGTCGCGCCGGTCTTGTGCGAAACGTAGACAGCGGCCTTGTTGATCGCGATGTTGATGAGGATGTAGATGACCGCGATAACCAGGTAGACCGACACGAGGGCGTCGTAGTTGGTAATGAGCACGCGGGCATTTTGCATGAGGTCGGGGTAGCTCACGACATAGGCGACGGTGGTGTCCTTGACTACGACCACAAGCTGCGAAATCAACGACGGAATGATAAACCGAATCGCCTGGGGCAATACGATTTTAAAGGTGATTTTGGCCTTGGAGAGACCGAGCGCCTGGGCTGCCTCGACCTGACCGCGCGGCACGGCGTTGACGCCGGCGCGGAAGATCTCGGCAAGTACGCCGGCTGCAGCGAGCGCGACGGGAAGCGTGAGCATCCAAAACGACGGCAGCGCGATCTTGTACTGGGGCAGCACCAAAAAGAAGAAGTAGATGAACAGCAGGCTCGGCACGCCGCGGAAGAAATCGGTGAGCACGCGGCAGACCAGTTGCAGCGGCCTAATGTCGCTCGTACGGCCGAGCATAAGGGCCAGGCCAAGCACCAGCGCGATGGCGCCGGCGGTGAGCGCGACTTTAACGGTGCCCTCAAAGCCGGCAAGTAAGAACTTCCAGGTAGTGAGGTGCGTAAAGAAATACCAATAGTGGACCGAAAGCTGACCGGTCACATAAAAGCGCTGCAGTACCAGAGCGATGAGCGCGGCCACGGCAACAAGTGAGATGGCGGTGCCGACGCGAATCTTGGCGCGCATCTTGGGGCCGGGAGCCTCGTAGAGCGCATCGCGCATGGTGAGCGCGGAGGTGGAGTGCTTGCTCATCGGAGGATCCTCACCTTCTTATCGATATAGTTGCCAATGTGGCTCACCACAAAGGCCGTGCCCAGGTAGCCGAGCGCCGAGATAAAGAACGCGGCGACGCCGCCGAGCGAGCGCGTGTTGATGTAGCTCACCACGCCGGTGAGCTCCTGCGGTTTAAGCGGCACCTGACTGCCGAGCGCGGTGGTGAGCATGACGGCGATAAAGAGGTTGGTCATGGGCAGCACGCTCGAGCGCAGCGCCTGCGGAATCACGATCTTGGCGAGGATACGGCTGAAGCTCATGCCCAGCGAGCGGGCGGCTTCCACCTGACCGACACCGACGGTGTTGATGCCGCTCATAAAGTTCTCGGAGCCAAAGGCAGAACCCAAGAGCACTGTGGCGACGATGACGCAGGTGCGGTAGGGCAGGACGACCTTGAGCGGCGGCAGCGCGTAGACGACGATAATGAGCAGCGCGATGCCGGGGATGTTACGGAAGACCTGGACATACAGGTCGCCAAAGACGCGCAGCGGCTTGAGCGGCGACACGCGCATCACGGTGACGGCGACGGCCAGCACCATGGCGATGGCAAACGACTCAAGCGTCATGCCCCAGGTTGCCAGCAGCGCGTCGATATAGTTCTGGCCATAGAGCGACCAGAGCTCGGAGAGACTCATGCGGACCTCCCGCCGGTAAGGAAAGGGGCTCCCGTGTGTACGGAAGCCCCGACAACTCAGTGAGGAAACAGTTTAGCGCAATAAAGCGCATCGTGCGTTTCCATATGGTTTCGTAGCGGCCGTTACTAGGCTCGCTGCCTAGGCGCCGATCTCGGGCAGCTCGGGAACATTGGTGTCGCCCGTACGGTCACCAATGCAGATCTGCCACAGCTCGGTCCAGGTGCCGTCATCCTCGATCTTCTTAAGGAAGTCGTTGACAAAGGCGACACCGTCGGAATCGAGCGGCAGGCCGATGCCGTAGGGCTCCTTGCTGCCGAAGGGCTTGCCGGCAATCTTGTACTTGCCGGGCTCGCGGACCAGGGCGCTCTGCTGCATGTTGTTGTCGATGACGTAGGCATCGACGCGGCCCTGCTGGAGTGCCTGACGTGCCTCCTCGTCGGTCTTGAACTCCTGCTGGCTGGCCTTGGGGGCAAACTCCTCCAGGATGGCGGGGCCGTTGGAGCCGGACTGGACGGCGACGTTCTTATTGGCCAGGTCGTCGACGCCCTTGATGTCGTCGTTATCGGTGAGCACCAGGATAGCCTGCTGGGTGTAGTAGTAGGGGCCGGCGAAGGAGACGAGCTTCTTGCGCTCATCGGTGATGGTGTAGGTGGCAAAGACGGCGTCGACCTGGCCGTTCTGCAGGACGGACTCGCGCGTGTCCGAGGTCACCTGGGTGATCTCGACCTTGTTCTCGCCCAGAATGTAGTTGGACAGGAGCTGTGCGATGCCGGCGTCGAAGCCGCGGGTCTGACCGTCCTTCTCGTTGAGGAGGGAGAAGAGCGTGGAGGTCTGAACGCCACCGATCTTAAAGACGCCGGCGTCCTTGACGGCCGTGGCCCAGGTGCTGGCGGCGATGACATCGTCATCGGCCTTGGGGCCGTTGTCGACGAGCTTGTCGAATGCCTTGGCGTCGAGCGTGGTGGAAGCCTCGGTATCTTCGGAGCTCTTGGAGGAGCCAGCGGCGGAACCCTTGTCAGCCTCGGCGCTGGTGTCAGAGCAGCCGGCAAGACCAAGGCCGGCGACGGTTGCGAAGGTGGCGGCAACGAAGCCGCGGCGGTCGAGAACGACCTGCTGGGAGAGGTTCTTGCTCATAGGAGAACACCTTTCTCAATAAAATCCCTAGCGGTTGAGTAGAGTTATACCCCATCCCGCTCAAATGGGTCAACACGAAATAACTCAGAAACATACTTACCTTATGGGTTATTCTACCTACCATAAAGGGACAGGCACCTTTGTGGCGGTTCTGGCCGATGCAGCGGCATGCCTTGCTGTTTTGTCTCGATCTGTAACATCTGCAGCCATTTTTGCCGAGTAACTGTTACAGATTGAGATTTTCTCTTCAGGGGAATTCGAATGTCTCGATCTGTAACAGGTAGACGGCCAAAAGGTCTCTATCTGTTACAGATCGAGACAAAGGTTTGGGACTAAGACGTCTTATCTAGATCTGTAACAGTTAGACGGGAATTCGGGCCCTAGATGTTACAGATTGAGACAATCGCGCCGCGAAAAAAAACCTCCGCAGGGGTGCTTCCCTTGCGGAGGTTTTTACTCGTTAAGTAGCCTTACGGCTTCGACGGCCATGTTCTCGGCCGTCATGCCGTTCTGAGCGAGCAGTTCGTTGGGGTCGTAGCGGTCGGGGAAGCCCTTGGCGATGCCGAAGGTGCGCGTGCGCACGGGCGTGCAGGCCAGGTAACACGCCACACGCTCGCCCCAGCCGCCGTCCAAGACGCCGTCCTCGAGGGTGACGACAACGCGGTGCTCGGCGGCAAGGCTGTCGAGGAACTCGCGGTCGAGCTCGGTTGCAAAGCGCGGGTTGACGAGTGTGGCCTCGATACCGTACTCGGCGGCCAAGCGGTTTGTCACGCGCTCGCCCAGCTCAAAGAAATCGCCAAGCGCGAGCACGGCCACGTCGCGTCCCTGGCGTACCACGTTGTAGCGAACGACGCTATAGTCGGTGTCTTCGGCGGGCGCAAGATCGGGGCGGCTTACCAAGCCAATGCCCGGCACGCGAATCGCCACGGGATGCTCGCGGTGGTCGAGCGACCAGCTCAGCATGGACAGGTATTCCTCCATGCAGGCAGGTGCAAGGTAGTGCATGTTGGGAAGTCCGCCCAGCATGGAAATATCGAAGAACGAGAGGTGCGTCTCGGACGTGGTGCCAAAGATCGACGCGCCAAACACCAAGATGGTTGCGGGGGCGTCGTTGAGGCACAGGTCGTGCCACAGTTCGTCGTAGGCGCGCTGCAAAAACGTGCCGTACACACCAAAGACTGGCTTGGCGCCCGAGCGCGCAAGCGCGGTGGCAAAGGTCACGGCGTGTTCCTCGGCAATGCCCACGTCGACAAAGTGCTTGCCTGCCGCGGCGCGAAGCTCGGGTGTAAAGCCCATGATGTAGGGCGTGGCGGCCGTGATGCCCACGACCTGCGGATCGTGCTCGATGGCGGCGCTGAGCGCCTCGCCCGTAATGTCGGCATAGGTGCGCGGCGCAGGCTCGCTCGGATGGCCCGGGCAGAGCTTGCGCCCAGTCGCCATGTCAAACGGACCCACATGATGCCAGCGCTCGGGGTCGCTCTGGGCTGGCTCAAAGCCCTTGCCCTTTGCGGTGGAGACGTGCAGCACGATGGGATGATCGATATCGCGCAGCTCCTGCAGCGTGTCGACCAGGGCCAACACATCGTTGCCGGTGTCCAGATAGCGGTAGTCGAGCCCCATCGCGCGGAAAACGTTGCGCTCACAGGTGCCGTTGCTGGCGCGCAGCTCGGCCAGATTGCGATACAGGCCACCGTGGTTTTCGGCGATGGACTGGTCGTTATCGTTGACGATGATGATCAAGTTGCTGTCGAGTTCGGCGGCATTGTCGAGGCCCTCAAACGCCAAGCCGCCCGAAAGCGAGCCGTCGCCAATGATGGTAATGACGTTGTACGTATCGCCCGCCAGGTCACGAGCGTGTGCCAGGCCGCAGCCCAGGCTCACCGACGTGGAGGTATGGCCCATGGCAAACAAGTCGTGCTCGGACTCGTCGGGATTGGCAAAGCCAGAAGCCTCACCATAACGCTCCGGATCGATATAAGTGTACGCGCGCCCCGTCAGCGCCTTGTGGGCGTAGGTCTGGTGCGAAACGTCAAAGACAATCTTGTCGATGGGGGAGTTAAACACGCGATGAAGCGCAACCGTAAGCTCAACGACGCCCAGGTTGGGGGCAACGTGCCCGCCGACAGCGGCGGAGCTTTCGAGGATTGCCTGACGGATCTCGCCGCAGAGCAGCGGAAGCTCGGCGCGGTCGAGAGCCTTGACGTCCTCGGGCGTTGTCGTTTGCGTAAGCAGCATCGTTGTTGGTTACTCCATGCGAATCGAGCGCCGGCGCTCCCTCGGCCGGCACAATTGCACAAAACAGTCTCGCACATTTTGGCGTTTGATATGTGACGGCGGCGCGGTAATTCGCCAACTGGCGGGGCAAAACGTTTTGTCTGATGCCATACTGGTAGATTCGATGATGATTTTATTCAATGCGTGCAGGCCGTGGCATGCCGCCGTGAGCCGCTGGAAGGAGGCAGCATGTCTGATGCCGTTCGTGCCGAGAAAATCGCGCACGAGGTCGACGATGCCGCCCGTCAGCTGGCCCAGGCGGGCCGCTTGGACCTGACGCACGAGTTTATCCAGCATGGCGACGTGACGGTGTATGCGCATGTGATTTCGGTGGCGCGGGCGAGCCTGTCCTTTGCCGAGTGCTTGGGCCGTGCTGGCATTTCGGTCGACCGTGCCTCGCTGTTGCGCGGGGCCCTGCTGCACGATTATTTTCTATATGATTGGCACGACCCCGATCCGAGCCATCGACTGCACGGATTTCGGCATCCATTTTTTGCCCTGGCGCGTGCCGAGGAAGATTTTGAGCTGACGCCGCGCGAGCGGAATATCATCGTGCGCCATATGTTTCCGCTGGTACCGGTTCCACCGACGTGTCGCGAGGCATGGATTGTGTGCCTGGCCGATAAATGGTGCGCTCTGTGCGAGACGGTCGCCGGCCGTCTGCCGCGCAAAGGCGGCGCGAACGATTTGAACGAGGGCTCGAGTGACGGCTCGAGCAAAGATTCGAGCGAAAAGAGGAGAGGGTAGACGGTGGGGACCGCGATCGACATGGCATTTGACGGCGCGACGCTTGCCGCCTGTCCGCTCTCGGCGCTGGTGCTCTCGTTTGCCTTCTACGGTTTTTGCGGCTGGGTGTGGGAGTCGACAGTCTGCGCCATGCTCAACCACGGACGATTTGCCAACAGTGGCTTTTTGCTGGGGCCGTGCTGCCCCATCTATGGCGCGGGCGGCATTGCCTGCTGGCTGCTGTTGCGCGGGATTCCGGATGCCTCGAGCCAGTTTGTCGCTGCCGCGCTCGTATGCAGCTTGATCGAATATAGCGTGGGCGTGCTGTTGGAAAAAACGACGGGTGCCCGGTTTTGGGATTACTCGCATCTGCCGTTTAACCTGCACGGACGCATCTGCCTGTACTGGGCCTGCGCGTTTGGCCTGGGTGCACTGTGCATTTGCCGTTTAGTGGAGCCGGCATTGCTGGGGCTGCTTGGCCATCTGCCGGTGCTGATTGTGCGGCTGTCCGCCTTTATCGTCGCGGTCGCGATGATGGTCGACGCGGTGTGCTCGTTGGCGAGCTGGCGGCGTCTGTCTGATCAGCTGGAGCGCGTCCGGGCCGACCTTGCCGACCGCATCAATGAGTCGCTCGCCGACGCCTCCGACTCTATGCTCGAACGTATTCCCGATTCGGCGATCGACTCGGTGGCGCAGACGCATATCCGCGGTCGCGCCGTTAACGCTTGGCTGGCCGAGCTGGGCGACGCGGCGCTCGATGCCCTGCGCGAGAAGGCTTCGATGCCGACGTTTATCGCGGATGGTGCTCGCGGCCTGGCACTCGCTGCCCGCCGCGTGGCCGATGCCGCGCCGAGCATGCCGCGTCCGTCACTCAGTCGTCGCCTTGCCGGCAAGCGCATGAGCCGTCCGGTGCCGAGCGTTTCGCTCAGCCGTCGCGACCTGCGCTTCTTTAACGCCTTCCCGCGTCTGCGCATCAATCGCTACGAGGGCGTCATCCGAGCTACCGGCCTCCGCGACCGAGCCCGCGAGCTGTTCCGCCGCTAGCCGGGACGGGCGCGCTCACGGCTTCCTTGCTCGCGTATTTCCCGTTCGTTTCGCGCCCGTTGCCGTGCCGTTTCCAAGATTGCGGCACCGTTTCCATTCGACAACGCAGCGTTTAACAACGCCGTATCTGGTCTACACCAGTTGGCCCTCGGCCGCACTATGGGCGCCGACAACGTTCATGCGACCAAGGGGGAGCGAATGTACGATACGGGATCGACAACGTTTATGCTCATCTGCACCATGCTCGTGTTTTTAATGACACCGGGGCTGGCGTTTTTCTATGGAGGCCTGTCCAGGCGCAAAAATGTCATCAACACCATGCTTATGTGCTTTGGCGCCATTGGCCTAGTTGGTGTGCTGTGGATTGTTGCCGGCTGGTCGCTGGCCTACGGCGGCGACGGCTCCAGTCCGTTTATTGGAGGCCTTGACCAGTTGCTGTGCCTACCGGTGCTCAACCAGGTGCTGCAGGCGGCCGAGGGCAATGCCGCGGACGGTGCCGTCTATCCTCAGATCATCAACATCGCCTTCCAGATGGCGTTTGCCATGATCACCGCCGCTATCGTCACGGGCAGCCTGGCCGGCCGCGTTAAGTTTGGTGTCATGACGGCTTTCCTGGGCATTTGGCTGCTCGTGGTTTACGCGCCGCTCGCCCACATGGTTTGGGGCGGCGATGGCTCCTTTATCGGCGACATCATCGGAGCGCTCGACTTTGCCGGCGGCGACGTGGTGCACATTTCGTCCGGTCTTACGGGCCTGATTCTCTGCTTAATGCTCGGCCGTCGTCGCGGCTTTGGCATGGTGAGCTATCGTCCGCATAACGTGCCGTTTGTAGCACTGGGCGCCGGCCTGCTTTGGTTTGGCTGGTTTGGATTTAACGGCGGCAGCGAGTTTAAGGCCGACGCCGTGGCGGCGCTCGCCATCCTCAACACCGTGACGGCCAGCGCGGCGGGCATGGTCTCATGGCTTGCCGTCGAGCGCGTGCACACCGGTCGCCCCACGCTGGTGGGTGCCAGCACCGGTCTGGTCGCGAGCCTTGTGGTGGTCACGCCGGGCGCGGGCTTTGTCGAGCCGTGGGCGGCGCTGGTTATGGGCCTGATCGTATCGCCCGTCTGCTACCTGGCCATCAGCCATCTTAAGACCAAGTTCGGCTACGACGATGCGCTCGACGCGTTCGGTTGCCACGGTATCGGCGGCATCTTGGGCGGTGTGCTCACGGGCCTGTTCTGCGTGCCGGAGCTCTCGTGGACCGGTAAGGGCGGCCTGTTCTACACGGGCGACGTGTCGCTGCTTGTCTCGCAGGTTCTGGGCATTGTGGTGACGGTCGTTATTGTGCTGATGCTCGACTTGGTGATCGCCGCGGTGGTCAAGGCGCTGTTCCACGGTAGCCTGCGCGTGGACGAGGCCGACGAGGCACTGGGCCTGGATGCGAGTCAGCACGGCGAGAGCGCGTACCCCTCGTTCTCCGGACTCGATTAGCAGCGCGGCTTTCCCAAGCACCCGACCTTGCCCCTCAAACCGTCGCTTGCGTACCGAAGTACGCGGCGCTCCTCTTTCGGGGCAATCTCGGGCACTTGGAAAACCCGCGTTATTGAATGGCAATTCATTTCTTTACTAAAGAGAGGAATTCACTATGAAGAAGATCACGGCGATCGTCCGTCAGGAAAAACTTGAGGTTCTCAAAGACGCGCTGTTTGCTGCCGATGTTCGCGGCATGACCATCAACCAGGTGCAGGGCTGCGGCGCGCAGCATGGCTGGAAGGAATACGTGCGCGGCAACGAGTTGCTTGTCAACACGATCCCTAAGGTGCAGTTCACCCTCATCTGCGCCGATGAACATGTCGACGGAATTGTCGACATCATCTGCAATGCCGCCCGCACCGGCGCCGTCGGCGACGGCAAGATCTGGGTCGAGCCGGTCGAGGAAGTCATCCGCATTCGCACCGGCGAACATGGCCCCGCCGCGGTGTAGAATCGACCGTCTGCCATCCGCAACGTTAAAATGCTGCAATGAGGCACAAGGCTTGCGTTGCGGATGGGCGGATTATGGGTCGCAATAAATATCCCGAGGAGACGGTCGCGAAGATTCTCGACGCGGCACTGGAGCTATTCTGCGCACAGGGTTATGAGGGGACGAGTATTCAAGATATCGTTGACCGTCTCGACGGCATGACCAAGGGCGCTGTCTATCATCACTTCAAGAGCAAAGAAGAGATTTTCAACGCCGCGTTTGATCGGGCGATGACTCCGATTGTTGAGCACCGCCGCTCGATGCTTGGCGTCGGTAATATGACCGGAGCCCAAAAGCTCAAGCGACTGTACGCTCCCGAGTCCGTTGTTCCACAAATTGAGCTATGGGCACGTATGCGTCCTGCAGCAGATCCGGTAAAAAGCTCGCGCCTACTGGCGATGCAGTACCAGGGCTCATTTGACGAGTCGGCCGATGGCTGTCTCTTGCCAGTGATCGAGGAGGGCATCGCCGACGGCTCCATTGCGTGCGAATGCCCGCGCGAAGCGGCGGAGGCCGTATCGTTGTTGGCGAATCTTTGGCTGCTGCCATTGTTCCGTCCGCTCGAGCCCAAGGAGCGAATGCTCGCTCGCGCACAATGTTTGGCGCAGATGGCTGCCGCGGTGGGGCTCGATTTGGGTAATGAAGTGCTTCAGACAACGGCGCAGATTTGGGGCGTATGGGACCGCGCCGGGTGGTAATATAGATACCAACGGTATGTAATTGATTTGTGAGGGTAGCCACGGCTGCCCTTTTCAAGTCATTAAATACATACTAGTGGTATGTATAGGGGGTGGGCTTATGGCTGGGCTGAGAGACGTCGGTGTCTCGTTGAAATCAAAAACAGTGCGGTCAATCAGGCTCGCGGAACTTCTGGTTGCGCAGCTGTGCACGTATTCGATGCTGTCGGCGCTGTGCTTTGCGTATCCACTTTACTTGTTCGATCGCAGTGGATCGTCAACGTTATATGGCGTCGTCGCGGCGATAGCGTTCATACCCGGCGTACTTGCAACTCCGGTTGGCGGAATCTTGGCGGATAGGGGAAGACATCGCGAGGTCCTCGTGTCCCTCGGCATTGCTCTGATGACTGCATCACTGCTGTCTATCCCCATGAAGCACTCATTGCCTCTTGCGGTCGTCGTAGTAGCGATACTTTGTGTTCAATATGGTTCTCAATCGCTGCTGAAGCCAATGCTCCAAATTGAGACGGTGCGCATGGCGGGTGAAGAGAAGGTTGAGCGGGCCACTGCATTGGTTTCGCAGATGACCATGGTGAGCAATATCTTGGGCCCTGTGGTCGGGACGGCAGTCTATGGGTACTTTGGCATCGATGCTCTTTGCACAACCGCGTCGGTGGCGTTTGCGATTTCAGCTCTCTTGTTTGGGGGCGCGCTCAAGCAAAATGCCTCATTTGAAACGATGGGAGACGGCGCGACTCGTACGACATGCCGAAACGATTTTCGGGAGTCGATTCGGTATCTGTTGCAAAATGCATTATTGGTCGCTGTGATTTTGCTTGCGGCAGTTTTGAACCTTGCGTTGGTTGGGCTAATGATTGGCGCTCCCATTATTGTTACAAAGCATCTCGGCATGCAATCGTCCTGCGTTGGGATAGTTGAGGTGGCTATGGGCTTGGGTGGTCTTGCCGGCAGTGGCTTGGTCGGCATTTGGCCGCATCGTTTTTCTTTCAATGGCATATGTCGATATGTTGCGATGATCTGTTTTGGAGTCGCACCGATCATTGTCACGCTACTGTTCGGCGCAGATGCATGCATGCTCACCGTGTTTGTGGTTGGTTCGGCATGGGTCATGGTGTGGGCGAGCATTGCGTCGGTTGAAATCATCGCGTTTGTTCAGCGGGCAGCGCCGACTGAGCTCTGCGGAAAAGTGCTTTCGGTCGTTTACATGGTCCTTTCCTGCGCAATACCTATCGGCCAATTGACGTACGGGGTTGCATATGATCGATGGACACCGGCGATTGTATTCGCAGCCATGTTGGCGGTGCTGACGTTGACGACGGCTCTGTTTTATCGGCTGAAAAATCGATTGCGGCGATTGTCTTAACGCGCTGGGGCACCGTGAATTTGTGAAGGCGGTGGTACGCCGCGCCGGGACGGCATTGTTTGGACATGCCTCTCCTTCGTCTACAATATCGGGCAGACGAAGGAGAGGCATGTCCATGATCAAGATGTTCGCGAGTGACTTAGACGGAACGCTGCTGAACGCCCTGCACGAGGCGGATGGGACCATCCGCCGCGCCATTCGCGAGCTGACTGAGGCTGGCCTGCACGTGGTTCCCGCGACTGGACGCTCGACGTTGCCGATCGGCGAGCATGGCTTTACGGGCTTGGCGCTTGACGCCTGCTGCTCCAATGGATCCATCGTGCGCGACAGCCATGGCGAGGTGCTCAAGACTTGGACCATCGATCCGCAGGTCACTGAGGAACTGCTCAAGGCGTTCCCGGACATTTGCTTTGATTGTTCCACGCCCGATGGCATGTACTCGAGCGGTTCGTTCGAGATGCATCAGGCGGGCTTTAAAAAGGACAGTCCCATCAAGCGCATCGTGATGCGCGGCATGCGTGCGCGCGGCGGGTATCACGAGGAGCAGTATTTCGACCAGTCGATCGGTGACATCCTGCGCCACGATGTATGCAAGATCAATTGTCGCGTGACCTCGCCCGAGCTGGAGCGCGACCTTAAGGCGTATCTTGCCGAGCGCTCGGACCGTGTGGTCAACGCGCCGTTCGATCCGGTGATGTTCGAGATCACGGACGCGGCATGCAACAAGGGCGAGAGCGTGGCCTGGCTGGCGGGTTACTACGGCATTGCCGAGGACGAGGTCGCGGTCTATGGAGACGGCGGCAACGACATCGCCATGCTCAAGCGTTTCCACCACAGCTACGCGACCAAAAACGCAAGCGATGCAGCTAAGGCCGCCGCGAGCGTGACCATCGGCAGCTGCATGGTCCATGCCGTCCCCAAACACATGCTCGCCACCATGCGCAAGCAAAACTCCCGCACCGTCATCGAATAATGTGACAAAGGGACTGCCCCCTCGTCACATCCCAAATATTGCCTTTACGTGTTGATGCACACGGTGTGCAATAATACTCGCACTGTGCAATAGCGCACAGGCTGAGTAACAAGGAGGACGCTTGTCCCAGCTCGAGAAATGCGACCGCCGGTCCCTTCGCTCGCAGCGTGCCCTTCGCCAGGCACTTGCCAGCGAGCTTGCCGAAAGCGGCGACCTTTCGCGCATTAATGTCGCGTCGCTCACCGAGCGTGCTGGCCTTACGCGCCGCACGTTCTATTCGCACTATCGCGATATTCCCGACTTTATCAATCAAATCGAGGACGGCTTGCTGGCCGAGATCCGTGAGCGCATTGAGCTCATCACCGCAGCTCAGCTGCCTGATCTCTATCACAACATCGATGAGCTTGAGCCGGCGCCCGGTTCGGTTGAGCTGCTGCGTTATCTTGCGGCCAACCGCGACTTAATCGGTGCGCTGCTGGGTCCGGGCGGCGACCAGGCCTTTATTAAAAGGATTATCGACACCGCGCGTGAGGCTGTGGTGCCGCGTGCGCAGACGGGCATTTTGGGCCTAGCGCTGGGCACATTCTTTGACTACTACGTCACCTACGTCGTGAGTGCCGAGGTCGGCCTGATTCAGCGCTGGTTTGAGCGTGGGCTCACCGAATCGCCCGAGGCCATGGCGCGCATTATGACGGTGCTCGCTTTTGTGCGCCCCGGCGACCTGTATGGCCAACCCATCGATATCAACGTGCCGGAATACGGCATGAAGCTATTGAACTTGCAGCTCGAGGACGCGGCCGACACCGCTGCAACCGTCGAGTCCAACAACTAAGAGGAGAGACAATGAGCAAACTCGTCGAGGGCATCAAGGACCGTGTGGTCGCTGCCGCACGCGAGGCCGCGCCCGCCGTGGTGGACGCTGCGCAGAAGGCTGCGACCGCGGCTGCCGAGAAAGTTGCCGAGGCAGTTGCCGATGCCAAGAACGTGGCAGGGGAGACGTCCGTCGTCAGCGAGCCCGCCACCGCCGCTGAGCCCGTAGCCGCCGCCCAGGCCCCCGAAGGCGCGATCTTCAACCCCGAGGCCGCCCGCGGCAACCTGCACCTGGGCATCGACGTGGGCTCCACCACCGTTAAGCTCGCTGTGCTCAACGACGACAACCAGATTGTCTACGCCAAGTACCAGCGCCACCACACCGACGTCCGCGCTTGCGCCCGCGACCTGTTCGAGGGCGCTGCGACCGTGCTGCCGACGGCCCAGATGACCTGCGCCATCACCGGCTCGGGCGGTCTGCTGCTATCTCAGTGGCTCGGCCTGGAGTTTGTCCAGGAGGTCATCGCCAGCAAGCGTGCCGTCGAGACCCTCATCCCGGCCACCGATGTTGCCATCGAGCTGGGCGGCGAGGACGCCAAGATCATCTACTTTGACAACGGTATCGAGCAGCGCATGAACGGCACCTGCGCCGGCGGTACGGGCGCGTTCATCGACCAGATGGCAACCTTGCTGCACACCGACGCGAGCGGCCTTAACGAGCTCGCGGCCAACGCCACCACCATCTATCCCATCGCCAGTCGCTGCGGCGTCTTTGCCAAGACCGACGTGCAGCCGCTCCTCAACGAGGGCGCCCGCCCCGAGGACGTCGCCGCTTCCATCTTCCAGGCCGTCGTGACCCAGACCATCTCGGGCCTGGCGTGCGGCCGTCCCATTCGCGGTAACGTCGCCTTCCTGGGCGGCCCGCTGCAGTATCTCTCCGAGTTGCGCCATCGCTTCTACCTCACGCTCAACCTGGACGAGGAGCATCGTATCGTGCCCCAAAACGCCCACCTGTTTGTGGCGAGCGGCGCCGCCATGGCGCACGAGTCCAACAAGCTCAGCACGTTCCCGCAGCTCATCGAGGCTATCGACAGCTTAGGCGACACGCAGGGTGCCGAGGTCGAGCGCCTGGATCCGCTCTTTGCCACCGACGAGGACTTTGCTGAGTTCAAAACCCGCCACGACCAGGAAGTCGTCCCCAAGGGCAAGCTCGACGGCTACACCGGCCGCGTGTTCATCGGCATCGACGCCGGTTCCACCACCATGAAGGCTGCACTCGTGGGCGAGGACGGCCAGCTGTTGCACACCTGGTACGGCAACAACAACGGCGACATCCTGGGCACGGCCAAGGTCATCATGGCCGATTTCTACAACCACATTCCCGCGGGCTGCACCATCGGCCACGTGACCACCACGGGCTACGGCGAGGCGCTGCTCATCGAGGCTCTCAAGGCCGACTCCGGCGAGATCGAGACTGTCGCACACCTGCGCGGCGCCAAGGCGTTCCTGCCCGGCGTCGAGTTCATTCTGGACATTGGCGGCCAGGACATGAAGTGCCTGCGCGTCAAGGACGGCGTCATCGAGCACATCATGCTCAATGAGGCCTGCTCGTCGGGCTGCGGCAGCTTTATCGAGAGCTTCGCCGTCTCCATGGACATGGACGTGCGCGCGTTTGCCGATGTCGCCATCCACGCCAAGGCCCCGGTCGACCTGGGCAGCCGCTGCACGGTCTTTATGAACTCGCGCGTCAAGCAGGCGCAAAAGGAAGGCGCCACGGTGGGCGACATCGCGGCCGGCCTGTCCTATTCTGTCATCAAGAATGCCCTGTTCAAGGTCATTAAGCTGCGCGACCCCAAGGAGATCGGCAGTCAGGTGATCGTCCAGGGTGGCACCTTTATGTCCGATGCCACGCTGCGCGCGTTTGAGCAGCTCACCGGCGTGCATGCCGTGCGCCCCGACATCGCCGGCTGCATGGGCGCCTACGGTGCGGCCCTGCTCGCCCGCGATCGCGCCGGCGCCGACGGCACCTCGACCATTCTTTCTGCCGAGGATATCGCGCACCTCACCGTGACGCAAAAACACGTCCGCTGCGGACGTTGCTCCAACAACTGCCAGCTCACCGTCAACGACTTTGGCGGCGGCAGGCGCTTCATTACCGGTAACCGCTGCGAGAAGGGTGCCGGCCACAAAAAGCAGAAGACCGAGGCCCCCAACCTCTTCAAAAAGAAAAACGAGCTGCTCTTTAACCGCGAGGTGCTGAGCCCCGACGAGGCCCCGCGCGGCACCGTGGGTATCCCGCGCGCGCTCAACATGTACGAGAACTACCCCTTCTGGCACGCGTTCTTTACGCGCCTGGGCTTTAGCGTGCAGTTGTCCGACCAGTCGAGCAAGAAGACCTACCAGGCGGGTATCGAGTCCATGCCGTCCGAGAGCGTATGCTATCCGGCCAAGATGAGCCACGGCCACGTGATGAACCTTATCGACCGCGACGTCGACTTTATCTGGATGCCGTGCGTGCGCTGGGAGCGCAAGGAGGATCCGACCGCCGGCAACTGCTATAACTGCCCCATCGTCATGAGCTACCCCACGGCGCTGGCGCTCAATATCGACGAGATTCGCGAGCAGAACATCGAGTTCCTGTACCCGTTTGTGCCCTATCATGACAAGACCGAGCTCAAGCGCCGCCTGTACCAGGTGCTCGCCGTCGACCGCGTGGCCGATGCGCAAGCCGGTCGCGGTCGCGTGCGTGGACCCAAGATCACGCGCTCCGAGGTCGATGCCGCCGTCAACGCCGCCTTTGAGGCCGATGCGCGTTTCCACGAGGACATCCAGACCATGGGCGAGGAGGCTCTTAAGTGGGTCGAGGACCATGGCGGTCACGGCATCGTGCTCGCCGGTCGTCCCTACCATAACGACCCCGAGATCAACCATGCCCTGCCTGAGCTTATCTCGAGCTTTGGCTTTGCGGTCTTTACCGAGGATTCGCTCGCGCATCTGGTGAAGCCCGAGCGCCCCATCCGCGTCGTCGACCAGTGGATGTACCACAGCCGCCTGTACGCCGTCGCCCGTTTTGTGACGATGCGCAACGACCTGGACCTGATCCAGCTCAACTCTTTCGGCTGCGGTCTGGACGCCCTGACCACCGATCAGGTGCAGGAGATTCTGGAAGCCAGCGGCAAGATCTACACCGTGCTCAAGATCGACGAGGTATCCAACCTGGGTGCCGCGCGCATCCGCATCCGCTCGCTCATGGCCGCGCTTAAGGACCAGGAGGCCGAGCGCCTGGCCGAGGCCACGGCCGCGGGCGAGGCCTACGAGCAGGGCGATGCCGCGCCGGTGGCTCCCTCCAAGGATGCCCCCGCGTTCGCGAGCCGCAAGTACACGTTTGAGGCTCAGCGCGAGAGTGCTTCGACCGCGTGGCCCAAGGTGCCCTTTACCGAGCAGATGCGCGAGGAGGGCTACACCATCCTGTGCCCGCAGATGGCGCCGATCCACTTTGACCTGGTCAAAGAGGTGTTCCGCGGTGCCGGCTACAACTTGGAGCTGCTGCCCTCGACCGATCACGATGCCGTCGAGGCCGGCCTGCGCTACGTGAACAATGACATTTGCTACCCGTCGATCCTGGTAACGGGCCAGATTATGGAGGCCATCGAGAGCGGCAGGTACGATCTGTCCAAGACGGCCGTGGTTATCAGCCAGACCGGCGGCGGCTGCCGTGCCACCAACTACATCGCGCTCATCCGCAAGGCCCTGCGCGAGAGCGGCCACCCCGAGATCCCGGTGATCTCGCTTTCGGCCGTGGCGCTGGGCGAGGACA
Source organism: uncultured Collinsella sp. (assembly GCA_900550415.1). Taxonomy (GTDB): domain Bacteria; phylum Actinomycetota; class Coriobacteriia; order Coriobacteriales; family Coriobacteriaceae; genus Collinsella. Next base: position 1,036 of record URSO01000022.1, on the reverse strand, counting down.
ACCCCGGCTTTAAGATTACGCCGGCGCTGCTTAAGCAGGCAGTCTACGCGGTGCTCTTTGGCGACGTGATGATGCAGATGCTCTATCGTTGCCGCCCGTACGAGGCAACGCCCGGTGCGGCGAACGCACTCTACGAGGAGTACATGGCGCGCGCCCGCAAGCTGGCGCCCAAGTTCAACAGGCATAACTACACCAAGCTGTGCCGCGAGGCCATCCGCGCGTTCGACTCCATGCCGCTCGTGGGCGAGGGCACCAAGCCGCGCGTGGGCGTGGTCGGCGAGATCTTGGTCAAGTTCCATCCCACGGCCAACAACCACGTGGTCGACGTTATCGAGCGCGAGGGCTGCGAGGCCGTGGTGCCGGGCCTGCTCGACTTCTTCCTGTACTCCATGAGCAACGCCGAGCTGCAGAAGGACGAGCTGGGAAGCTCTCCCACTACGCGCGCGGGCATGCAGGCGCTCATCAAGCTGGTGGACTGGATGCGCACGCCGGTGGAGGAGATGCTCGAGAAGTCCCGCCGCTTTGAGGCGCCCGAGCGCATCGGCACCATGGCCGACAAGGCCCGCACGGTGCTTTCGGTGTGCAACAACATGGGCGAGGGCTGGCTGCTCACGGCCGAGATGCTCGACCTGATCGATCACGGTGCGCCCAACATCATCTGCACGCAGCCCTTCGCGTGCCTGCCCAATCACGTGGTGGGCAAGGCCGTAATCAAGGAGCTGCGCCGCCAACATCCCGAGAGCAACATCGTCGCGGTGGACTACGACCCCGGCGCGTCCGAGGTCAACCAGCTCAACCGTATTAAGCTCATGATCAGCGTGGCCAAGGAGAACATGCGCGCCGGTAAGGGCTTTAAGCTCGAGAAGGTGGCGCCGCTCGCGATGGACGAGGTCACCGGCCAGATGCGTGCCCACGATGGCTGCGTGAGCTGCGGGCCGGCCAGCGAGGAGGCCGTTGCATCGGTCGCCAAGCGTCTGGGACGTGGCATTAAGAAGTAACTGGCCTGCTTTGGGCTAGATATGAGACAAACGGGTGG
>URSO01000021.1 GCA_900550415.1 uncultured Collinsella sp. | reverse complement strand
GCGCTGGTCATGTCGCGAACCAGGGCGCAGCGAGCGCCGGGAACCTTGTTGACGGCGTTGGTGATGCCGATGCCGGTGCCGCACAGGGCCACGCCAAAGTCGGCCTTGCCGCTGGCAACAGCCTCGCCCACGGCCTTACCGTAGATGGGATAGTGCGTACGGGTGTGGCTGTAGGTGCCGCAGTCAAGCACCTTGTAGCCAGCCTGCTCCAGGCGGTCGGCCAGATAGATCTTCTCGTCCGTAACGATATGGTCGCAACCGATTGCGATGGTCTTCTTCATCAGAACGTCCTTTCGTCTGAATTCACAAGTTGAGATAGAAGTTCGAGTTCTCGGTGGCTCTCGTTAGGCCATCTTGTTGAGCATGTCGACACGGATCTGGTGACGGCCGCCGGCGTACTGTGCACGCAGGAACTCGCGGGCGATCTTCTTGGCTACCTCGGTGCCCACAACGCCCGGGCCCATGGTGACCATGCGCGAGCCGTTGTGCTCGCGGGTCATGTAAGCGGAACGCTCATCGGAAATGTTGGCGACAACCATGCCCTTGATCTTGACGGCGGCCATATAGGAGCCGACGCCGTACTTATCGAATGCAAAGCCCTGGGAATCCTTGTGCTCCAGCAGGTCCTTGGCAACGGCGGTCGCGGAATCGACAAAGTCCGCGGCAGGGGTCTCGGAATAGTCGACGACCTCGTGACCGTCGGCGATGAGCATCTCCTTGATGGACTCCTTCATCGACATACCGTCGGCATCGGAAGCGATAACAACCCTCATGACATCCTCCTTGAGAGATACGCAGGTGCGCAGTTTCTGTTTGGAAGTGTTGAATCGCGTTCAGGTCCGGGCATCTGAATGTGCGGTTCTTCACTGTTCATGTTTATTTGAACACATTCGAACAGTAACTGCAACAACTATTTGTTTATCTTTGTTCTTTTTTGAACAAATACCGTTCGCGGATGATTGCTGACCATTTGGGCCCGGCGCGGACGTAGCGACCATGTGCCCAACAAACAAAAGGGCGGCCGAGAACGTGTCTCGGCCTTCGGCGGTATGCCCCGGTATATACAGCTGTTTTAGTTACTCGGACTGCCCGCCCTTCTTGGCATGCTTGGACGGAGCACTCAGAAAGCGGCCCGTCAAATAGTTCGCCGGGCCGGAAATATCAATCCCCAGCAGCACATGCCCCAGCCACAAAAACGCCGCGAGCACCAGCAATGGAATCACGCACGAGGTCACGATCATCACGATGACGCCTTCGATCAGATCGGTCACCTGCTGCACAATCTCATCGGTCATCTGCTTGGCGCCGCTGGTCACCGACGTGACAAGACTCGAGGCGCCGTCGGCAAGCTGCTCAAGCACATTCTTGGACTCTGTGGACTCGGTCTTTTTCTTGCTTGCTTTGGAGCTGTCGCTATCTGCCGCATCCGCAGCCTTTTGCTGAGCTTGCTCAATACTTACGCGATACGTTTCATCGACCTTCTGCGACACCCATACGCTTGCGGGCACCAACACCATGCCAATTATGGCGACCACCAGCACACGCGTTGCCACGCGGCGAATGACTGTGCTCGTGCTCCAGCGTCCGTGAATGCCAAGTGAGATCGCAAAGAGCACCAGCGCAAACGGGATCAGGATGCCCAGGCCAACCGACCACAAAATCGTAAGCAAATATTTCTCTAGGTATAGCACGGCAAGCACGATACCAAGGTTGCCTGAAAGCTGCGCGAGCTGCTCGGCAACCGGCGTTCCCGTATCACCCGGCAGCGCGGTAATACCCGCAGATAGGGCAACGCACGAGGTCGTGAGCGCCAAAACGTTGCCCTTCTTTTGGTCGATAACCTCGATGGTGGAGTCCCAAGTCTTGGTATCGGCAAAATGTGGGCGTGCGACAAATCCCGACAGCAACGCCAGCACCACGAGCGCAACGATAAAGCCAATCTGCAACTTTTTGTTTGCGCACACGACATCGGACAGGCTGGGCTGCAGCTCGGTTACCGTCGTGTGCTCGGTTATCTGGACAGGACGCCCATGAGCTACCTCGTGCGCGTCTCTCTTTTGAATCAATCCGTTGTCCGGCATTTGGATACCTCCTCATTCCGGCGTTTAATGCGAAAGAAAGTATACCCACCGAGCAAAAATCGAACGGGAGGACGAACGGAGCGCACCAAAACCGTCCCCAACGACTAGTCGTTTAAGAACGTCCATTACAGTCGAAATTGTCAGCCCGGGGCCGTCTCGGGCTACGATTGAGGCGCGCCCAGAACGGGCCGCCGACCGGGCGCCCGCGCACGGCCGAACGTCCCTGCCCCCGAGAGGGCCCGTTGGGTGCTGCCGGCGCGGGACGCGCCGCCCCCGACGGCTGATAGGAAAGTGCCGGGCAGGTGCCGCGGCTGGTAATGTGAGTGCCGAGGGGGAGGCCATCCGGTCGAACGACTACCGGAAGGATACCACCGTGAAAGCGCCATCCACCAGGCCCGCGGCCGTGCTCGGCCTGGACGTCGGCAAGTCATCGCACTGGGCCTGCCTGGTCGACCGCGACGGGGAGGTGCTGGCCAGCGCCCCCGTCCGCAACAGGGAGGCCGAGCTCGACGCGCTGTTCGCCTCCGCGCCCGCCGGCACGCTCGTCGTCGTCGACCAGTTCCGCAACATAGGGTCCCTCGCCGTGAGGCGGGCCCGCGCCGCGGGGCTCGGGGTCGCCCACCTGCCCGGGCTCGCCGCCAGCCGCGCCGCGGGCCTGTTCGCCGGCGAGGCCAAGACCGACGAGCGCGACGCAGCGGTGATCGCGCGGACCGCCCTGGGCGTGCCGGACTCCCTGTCGGGGGTCCCGGGCCGCGGCGAGGCCCTCGAGGCCGCCCGCGCCCTCTCGTCGCAGCGCGACCACGTCGTCGCCTGCGCGACCAGGGACAAGAACCGCCTGCGCGCGGTGCTGCTCGAGTCCTGCCCGGCCCTCGAGGCCGCGGTCGACCTGTCGGACCGGCGGTGGCTGGAGCTGCTCGCCGGGTTCGGCGGGGCGTGGGGGATCGCCCGCTCCGGGGCCGGGGGCCCGCGGGCCGAGGCCGCCGGGGAGGCCGCGGCCGCCTCCACCGCGCCCCCGCCGGCGCTCGTCGAGGCCGAGAACAGGCAGGTCAGGTTCCTGGCCGCCCGGATATCGGAGGCCCTCGACGAGGCCGGGGCCCTCGAGGCCGAGACGGCGGCGCTGCTCGAGGGCGACGAGACCTACGCGTGCCTGCTCACCGTGCCCGGCATCGGCCCGAGGACCGCGGCGCAGCTCGCGGTGTCGGTCGACATCGGGAGGTTCCCGGACCACGACCACCTGGCCTCGTACTGCGGCATAGCCCCGAGGGTGAGGAGCTCCGGCACGTCGGTGAGGTCGGTCAGGGCGTCCAGACGCGGCGACGCGAGGCTCAAGTCCCTGCTGATCTTCTCGTGCAACAGCCTGGTGAGGTCCTCGGGGCGCTACGGCGAGTACTACCGGGCCTGCAGGGCGCGGGGAATGGGCCACGGGCGGGCGCTCAAGGCCGTCGCGAGGAAGCGGCTCAGGGCGATATACGCCGTGATGCGCGACCGGGTGCCTTACCGGGAGTAGCCCCGACGGTTGACAAAACTATAGGAACACCCAATGACTATTTTGGGATGAGTTGCGGTGGAATAGGGATTGTTTTGCGCCCGCCGGCCCCTATTCAGTCCCTATTTCACCGCAACTTGGAGGAGAACAGAAAAAGCCCTGCCGCGGATAGCGGCAGGGCTTTTGGAAGGGGACTTGGTTGTGAGAACTCGTTAGGCGAGCTTGGCCTCGAGCTCGGCGATGCGCTTGTAGGCATCGATGGTAAAGCGGGTCTGCTTCTCCAGGATCATAGTGGTCATGAGAGTGTCCTGAGCGTGAGCCATGATGAAGGTCATCTCCATCTCGCCGCCGCCGGCCTCCTGCGAAAGCAGCTTGGTCTGCGTGTCGTGGGCGCCGATAAGTGCATCGCTGGCATCCTTGTGCAGCTGCTCGGCCTTCTCAAAATCACCCTCGCGAGCAGCATCGAGCGCTGCAAGCAGATCGGTCTGGGCGTCACCCGCGTATGCGACGATCTCGAATCCAACCATCGAGATTTCTTCTTTGGTTGCCATGTTGCGTTCCTTTCACATATGAACCAATGGAGAGCATCGCGTCCGGGCATACGCGCTGCACTGTGTATGACAGGAACAGTAACATTCAAACAAAACAGAACAATGCAAAACGCAATTTCGAGCTATGAACGGTCGATTTTCTCCCGTGAACGGTTTTTAAACCAATCCGAACAATATCAAACACCAAACACAATTATCGGCAACCCAAACAGGTCTTTACCCTAGCGTACATCGCGCACCGTATCGCCCTCGACGAGCACGCCCGGAAACAGCATGTGCTCCACACCAGGTGCAACGCCCTCGGCGCCAGCAATCTTGTCGACCGCCCACATGCCGACGCGCTTGTTGTCAAAACGCACCGTGGTCAGGCGACGATCGGGCACGATATCGCCCAGGCTGTCATCAACACCCACCACGCTCACGTCCTGGGGCACGCGCTTCCCGCGCGACTCGAGTCCACGGATGCAGCCGTAGGCCATGGCGTCGTTGGAAGCATAAATGGCCGTACAGGTCGAATCGTCCGCAAGCACCTTGCCGGCAGCATATCCGCTCTGTGCCGTCCAATCGCCACGGACGAGTCGCGGCGGCTCAATACCATGCGCACGCAATGTCTCACGCCAGCCCTCCTCGCGCCGCATGCCCGAAAGCGAGCGCTCGGGACACGAGATAAAGTGCACGGTCTTGTGCCCCTGCCCCAGCAAGTACTCGACAACCTGGCGCGAGCAATCGAACTGGTCGTTGTCGACCGTCGAGCACAGCGGGTGCTCCAACATGGTAACGAGCACCGTCTGCATGCCGGGCAGCGGCTCAAAGGTGCCAAAATCCGCCGGCATGCGGTTCATGATCACGACCATGCCGTCCACCGGCAGCGCGCTCATGCGCGACGATGCGCTCTCGAGGGTATAGGGATGTCCATCTACTTTAGTAAGGGTGATGGCATAGCCGTGCTTGTCGGCGGCGGCGGCAAAACCCTCCATACGGTCGAGGTTGCCGGTGCCGGTAATGTTGAACATGGCGACGCCGACCGTCTTGAACTTGCCGCGGCGCAGTGACCGGCCGGCAAAGTTTGGACGGTAGCCAAGTTCGCGCATGGCGGCGCGCACGCGCTCCTTGGTCTCGGGGCGCACGCTGGGCGAATCGTGCACGGTGCGCGAGACCGTCTGTTCCGAGACGCCCGCGAGGCGCGCCACATCCTTAACGGAAACCGATTTTTTAACAGCGGCCATAGGTCGATCTTTCTGTGTCAACGATGCCATCGCGGGCATCCCAACAGACAAAATGAACGCCTCCAAGTATATCCAACGCCTCTCCCGCCATACGCTCACCACCCAAAACCTACCGTTCACCGACAATCCCGCTTCCCCGAACGGCTTTTGTAGTCCAAATGTTAACGTTGCCATTGTGCAAACACAGAGCCACCGGGCGGCTCAAACGTTTACGCATAAGGAATCGACGGTTCGCAGGCACAGGAACCATCAGTTCGCGTCTTTTTTTGTGTCGCAAAATGGCAACGTCAACATTTTGGCAACCGAACGCCAAAAGTTACCATCGTTGCTAACCCACCGACTCTTAGGAGCATTGCATGGAGCAACTCATCGCCATCATCGAAAAGGGCCAACCCTTTTTCAACGCGATCGCCCGCAACAAGTACCTCAAGGCGATCCGCGACGGCTTTATCTCCGTCATCCCCATCATCATCTTCTCGTCCATCTTCTGCCTGGTAGCCTCGGTCCCCAACATCTGGGGTTTCTACTGGCCCGATGACATCAACAACGCCCTGTGGAAGTGCTACAACTACTCCATGGGCATCCTGGCCATCGCCTGCGCCGCCACCACGGCCAAGCACTTCGCCGACGCTCAGAACCGCGACCTGCCCAAGAACAACCAGATCAACTTCATCTCGTGCATGTGCGCGGCCATCATCGGCTTCTTGCTCCTTTCGAGCGACACGATCGCCACGGACGCCGCCAGCGGCTTCAACACCACCTATCTTGGTTCCAAAGGCCTGCTGACTGCCTTCATCGCTGCATTTGTGACCGGCATCATCTACAAGTTCTTTATTAAGCGCAACATCACCGTCAAGATGCCCGAGCAGGTTCCGCCCAACATTTCGCAGACCTTTAAGGACATCATCCCCTTCTCCGTCTGCATCACCGTCTTTTGGGTCTTTGACATCGTCTTCCGCGCTGCCTTTGGCTTCTGCTTTGCCCAGGGCGTCATCCAGGTGTTCCAGCCCCTGTTCACCGCCGCCGACGGCTACATCGGCCTCGCTGTGATCTACGGTGCCATGAGCCTGTTCTGGTTCGTCGGCGTCCACGGCCCCTCGATCGTCGAGCCCGCCATCGCCGCCGCTCTCGTTGCCAACATGACCGACAACCTGGCTGCGTTCCAAGCTGGCCAGCACGCTTCCGCTGTCCTGACCCAGGGTGCCCAGTACTTCGTCGTCTGCATGGGCGGCACCGGCGCCACGCTCGTCCTGGTCTTTATGTTCTGCTTCCTGGCCAAGTCTCAGGAGATGCGCGCCGTCGGTAAGGCCGCCATCGTCCCGGTCTGCTTTGCCGTCAACGAGCCGCTGCTGTTCGCCGCACCCATCGTGCTCAACCCCGTCTTCTTTGTCCCGTTTGTCTTTGCCCCGATCGCCAACATCTGGATCCTCAAGGTCTTTATCGACTTCTTGGGCATGAACGGCTTTATGTACACCCTGCCTTGGACCGTCCCCGGCCCCATCGGTACCATCATGGGCCTGGGCTTCCAGCCGCTCGCCTTTGTGATGCTCGCCCTTATCCTGGTCGTCGACTTTGTCCTGTACTATCCGTTCTTCCGTGCCTATGACGCCCAGAAGTGCGCCGAGGAGGCCGAGATCTCCCAGGAGGAGCTCGCCGCCAAGAACGCCGAGAAGGCCGCCAAGCTCAACGACGCCTTCCAGGGCAAGGCCGATGCCAAGAGCGTTGCCGCCGGCGCCGCGGCCGAGGCCGTGAAGGCCGACGCCCCCGCCGCTTCCACAGCACCCGCTGCCGAGGCAACGACCGCCAGCGACCTCAACGGCAAGCGTGTGCTCGTGCTCTGCCAGGGTGGCGGAACCTCGGGCCTGCTCGCCAACGCGCTGGCCAAGGCTGCCAAGGAGCGCGGCATCAATCTGGAGACCGCTGCCGAGGCCTATGGCAACCACGTCGACATGCTCCCCGACTTTGACCTGGTCGTCCTGGCCCCGCAGGCCGCAAGCTACCTGGCCGACCTGCAGAAAGACTGCGAGCGCGTGGGCAACAAGTGCGTCGCCTGCCGCGGTAAGCAGTACATCGAGCTCTCCCAGAACGGCGACAAGTCTCTCGCCTTCGTCTCCGAGCAGCTTTCGAAGTAAGTAACGCCTAGGGCCAGCCGACCATCCAAGACCGGCTGGCCCTTCGATTTAGACGATTGGATCATCATGTCCGTTAACCCTGCTAGCGTCACCAACCCGCCTGCGCAGTTTCCCGAGGACTTTGTCTTTGGCGGCGCCACTGCTGCCTACCAGGTAGAGGGCGAGACCCGCACTCACGGTAAGGGCAAGGTTGCCTGGGACGACTTTCTGGAAGCCCAAGGCCGTTTCTCTCCCGATCCCGCTTCGGACTTCTACAACCAGTACCCCGTCGACCTTGAGCTGTGCGAGGAGTTTGGTATCAACGGCATTCGTCTCTCCATCGCCTGGAGCCGCATCTTCCCCAACGGCACCGGTGAGATTAACCCCGAGGGCGTCCAGTTCTACCACGACCTTTTCGCCGAGTGCCACAAGCACCACGTTGAGCCGTTTGTCACGCTGCATCACTTCGATACGCCGCTGCCCCTCTTTGAGAAGAGCGACTTCCTCAACCGCGAGACCATCGACGCCTTTGTGGACTTTGCCACCTTCTGCTTTAAGGAGTACGCCGACCAGGTGACCTATTGGTTCACCTTTAACGAGATCTGGGCCGACGCCTCCAATACCTACATCGAGGGCACCTTCCCCGGTGGCGTCAAGGCGCATCTTGCCGAGGCCTTCCAGTGCGAGCACAACATGATGCTCGCCCACGCCAGGGCAGTACTAGCCTTCCATAACGGCGGTTTTAAGGGCAAAATCGGCGTCATTCAGTCGCTGGAGTTCAAGTATCCGCTCAACGAGAACGACCCCGCCGACATCAAGGCCGCCAACAACGAGCACGTGCTGCAAAACCAGTTCTTGCTCGACGCCACCTTCCGCGGCGACTACGCGCCCGACACCCTCGAGTGCGCCAACCGCCTGGCTGCCGTCTCGGGTGGCACCATCGAGATCTTGGACGAGGACCTCGAGATTATGCGCGAAGCTGCGCTTTACAACGACTACCTGGGCGTTAACAACTACCAGTGCCGTTTCTTGAAGGCTTACGACGGCGAGAACGACCTGCACCACAATGGTACGGGCGAGAAGGGCACCGGCCGCTGGCGCGTCAAGGGCATTGGCGAGCACGTGAACAAGCCTGGCATCCCTACCACCGACTGGGACTGGATCATCTATCCCGAGGGCCTGTTCGATCTGCTCGTCTACATTAAGCAGCGCTACCCCAACTACAAGCAGATCTTCATCACCGAGAACGGCATGGGCTACAAGGACCCCTACAAGGACGGTTTTGTGGACGACCAGCCGCGCATCGACTACATCGAGCAGCACCTGCGCTGGTTGCTCAAGGCCATAGAGGTGGGCGTCAACGTGGGCGGCTACTTCCTGTGGAGCCTGCAGGACCAATTCTCCTGGACCAACGGCTACAACAAGCGCTACGGCTTCTTCTACGTAGACTTTGAGACCCAAAAGCGCACGCCCAAGGCAAGCGCCTACTGGTATAAGCACGTGGCGCAGACCCGTCGTCTGGACTAAAGACTAGCGGGGTTGCCTGCCCACATAACCTGTCCCCATTTCTCAGCCGGGGGCGGCACGTCACACGGCGCGCCGCCCCCGGTCTTTTGTTTTTGTTCGACCTGGGGGCCGTTTATCTCGATCTGTAACATCTAGCCGAGTTTTTGGGTTCTAGCTGTTACAGATCGAGATGAACAGGATTGCGCTTTCCGAAGAATCTAAATCTGTAACACGTAGCCCGCTTTTGACCGTCTACCTGTTACAGATCGAGACAAACGGAGTAGGACCTAACCCCGTATGTCCCTAACAGTCGAGCGTTCGACCAGCGTACTCGGCACATGAATCGCCTCGATAGACGAGCTCTCTCCAATCGCCGCCTCAAACGCAAGCTTACCGACACCGCGCAAATCAAATCGCAGCGTCGTCAGCCGATTGTGAGGAACAAGTCCCTCGAGTGCGTCGTCGATACCAGCCACGCTCACGTCGTCGGGCACGGACAGGCCCGCATTCTCGAGCGCGGCGATAACGCCCAGCGCCATCTGGTCATTTGCCGCAAGCACGGCAGTCGGCGCCTGCGACCCGCCGGCAAGCACCTCGGCCGCAATCCGCTCGCCCATGGTGTACCCACTGTCCGCACTCCAATCGCCACGCAGCATCGGAGCGGCATCGACATGAGCACGACCCAGCGTATCGCGCCAACCGGCCTCACGAAAACGCGAGGAAATCGAGTTTTCCGGACCCGCCACAAACCGCATATTCGAATGACCATGTTCCAGCAGATAATTGGTCAACAGCTCGCACGAACCATACTGGTCGGAGTCGATCGTCGTGCAGCGCGGATGCGCATACATGGACAGGATGACCGTTCGCACTCCCGGCTGGGGAACAAACTCCTCAAAATCGGGAGCCATGCGGTTCATGTTGAGAATCATGCCGTCGACGGGTCGCTCGACCATGCGGCGCGAGGCATCGGCAAGTGCATAGGGCTTGTCGCCGCCCATCTCGATCATAGTGACGGCAAAATCGTGCTCGCGCGCCGCTTGCATGATACCCTCGAGCGTCGCCAGGTTACCGACACGTGTGATGTTGTACATGCACAGGCCAATAGAACGATACGACCCGCCGCGCAACGCCGCTCCAGCAAAATTGGGACGAAAGCCCAGCTCTTCCATGGCGGCCAGCACACGCTTGCGCGTCTTTTCCGTCACGTTGGGCATACCGTTGACCACACGAGACACAGTCTGGCGGCTCACGCCAGCGAGCGCCGCAACCTCTGCCGCGCTCGCCGAACGACCATTCCTTGTCTGCTGAGCCATGCCTTCCACGCTAACCTGCTTCCCAACTATTCCCCGCACCCATGGCGCATCGTACATACATTGATAACGTGCTCATGATACCCGAGCCATATACCACAACATGAAAACTTCTGTCAATCAAAACCGCTTACCGAACAAATACAACCGTTCGCGGCTGTTTGAAGTTGTTTTGTTTCTATACATCCCAGCCGGATGTTAACGTGCTCATTGTCAAATGTTCACGTGCTCATTTTGGTTCTAATCATTTTAAGATAGTGTTTATCGGGCTTTTTCACCGCTGAACGCTAACCAGGGAGCCTCCTGAGCGCAAACGCACAATATCGAACAGCGAGACGAGAGGGTGTATGCATATGTCTTTGCTAAACCGCGTACAGCAGCTGCCGAAGGGCTTTGTTTGGGGCGCCGCAACCGCCGCGTACCAAACGGAAGGTTCCACGAAGGTGGCAGGCAAGGGTAAGACCATGTGGGACGATTACCTTGTCGCCCAGGGTCGCTTTTTGCCCGACCCGGCCAGTGATTTCTACAACCGCTACGAGGAGGATATCCGCCTTTCTGCCGAGCATGGACTCAACGCCATCCGTGTGTCCATCGCCTGGACTCGCATCTTCCCCAACGGCGACGATGCCGAGCCCCTCGCCGAGGGCGTTAAGCACTACCACGAGTTGTTCGCCTGCTGCAAAAAGTATGGCGTCGAGCCCTATGTGTCCCTGCATCACTTTGACTCCCCCGCCGCCCTGTTCAACCAGGGCGACTGGCTCAACCGCAAGACCGTCGACGCCTATGTGCGCTATGCCGAGTTCTGCTTCCGCGAGTTCCGCGAGGTCAAGAATTGGTTCACCATCAACGAGCTCATCAGCCTCTCGCACTCCCAATACATCCAAGGCAACTTCCCGCCCAACCATCACTTTGATGTGACGAGCGGCATCCAGAGCCAGCACAACGAGCTCGTTGCCCACGCCCGCGCCGTCAACCTGTATAAGGATCTTGACGAGACCGAGCACCTGGGCGGACGCATTGGCATGGTCAACGTCCTGACGCCGGCATATCCTGCCACCGACTCGCCCGCCGACCAGCACGCCGCCGACCTGTACAACGCCTTCTACACCGACTTCATCATGGACGGCGCCTTCCTGGGTCACTACTCCGCGCGCACCCTCTCACTCATCAACGAGATTCTGCGTGCCAACAACGCCACACTTACGGTTGAGGACAGCGACATGGAGGAGCTCGCCAAGGCGGCGCCCCGCAACGATATGTTCGGCCTCAACTACTATCAGTCGGCGTTTATCGCCGCATACGATGGCGAGTCCACCAACAGCTTTAACGGCACCGGAGACAAGGGCACCTCGTGTTTTAAGTTTAAGGGCGTCGGGCAGCAGGTCGATATGCCGGGTATCCCCACCACCGACTGGGATTGGCTCATCTACCCGCAAGGCCTCTACGACACGCTCAAGCACATCAGCGCCACCTATCCCAACCTCCCCGTCATCTATATCACCGAAAACGGCCTGGGCCACAAGGACCCCGAGCCCGACGCAAACGGCATCGTCGCCGATCCCGAGCGCATCGACTTTGTCGACCAGCACATGGAGAAGGTGCTCCAGGCGCGCGCCGAGGGCGTCGACGTCCAGGGCTACTTTATCTGGAGCCTGCAGGACCAGTTCTCGTGGGCCAATGGCTATAACAAGCGCTACGGCCTGTTCTACATCGACTTCGACACGCAAAAACGCTACATCAAGCAGTCGGCACTCTGGTACAAGGAGCTCGCCGACACCATGGCGGACGCGCAGTAGCGCATCGCCTCGCTTTCTCCCGAGAAGGGAGCGGCCCTATGCGATACAAACCCAGCCGCTCCCCTCTCTCCCCCTGGGACCGACCCCGCCTGCACCCGGGCTTTTAGCAAGCGGGAGACCATATAGGTTTTCAACGTCCATGCCATTAAGATTTCATGCAAAGAGGAGCGTGAACTATGGAATCGATCGTTAAGTTCTTGGAGAAAGGTCAGCCGTACTTCGACAAGGTCTCTAAGAACATCTACCTTCAGGCCATTAAAGACGGCTTTTTGGCAGCAATGCCCATCATCCTGTCTTCTTCTGTCTTCCTGCTTATTTCAACCCTGCCGGGCGTTGTCGCCACGGTCGGCGGCTTTACGCTGCCCGACTGGTGGAACGTCGACGTCGTGAACTTCTGCAACAAGGTTTACAACTTCACGATGGGCGTCGTGGGCATCATGGTCGCCGGCACCACCGCAAGCGCGCTGACCGGCTCCAAGAACCGCCGCATGCCTGCCGGCAAGGCCATCAACGCCACGAGCACCATGGTCGCCGCCATGTGCGCTATGCTCATCTTGGCCGTTACCCAGACGAGTGCCAAGATCGACGGCGCCGATGTCTCGGTGTTCTTTACCGACAACATGGGCACCAAGGGCCTGCTGAGCTCCTTTGTCGCCGCATTTGCCACGGTCAACATCTATGCCTTCTGCATTAAGCGAGACATCACCATCAAGCTGCCCAAAGAAGTCCCCGGCGCCATCGCCCAGAACTTCCGCGACATCTTCGCCTTCAGCTTCTCCATCCTGTTTGTCGCCGTCATCGACGTTATCTGCCGCACCTGCTTGGCCGTCCCGTTTGCCAACGTCATCTCCACGCTGGTGAGCCCGCTGTTCGCCGCCGCCGATTCCTACGCCGGCCTCGCCCTCATCTGGTTCATGATCCCGCTGTTCTGGTTCATGGGCATCCACGGCCCCTCGGTCGTTAAGCCTGCCCTCAACGCCGCGCTGTTTGGCAACATCACTACCAACCTCGCCACGCTGCAGGCCGGCGGTCACCCCGCCCTCGCCCTGACCGAGAACTTCGGTAACTACATCGGCGAACTCGGCGGCACCGGTGCCACGTTCATTGTCCCGATCATCTTCCTGCTCTTTATGCGCTCCAAGCAGCTCAAGGCCGTCGGCAAAGCCTCTGTCGTACCCGTGATGTTCGCCGTCAACGAGCCGCTGCTGTTCGCCGCGCCCATCATCCTCAACCCGTACTTCCTGATCCCGTTCCTGTTTGCCCCCGTGGCCAACGTCCTCATTGGTAAGTTCTTCATCGACTTTTTGGGCATGAACGGCTTTATCTATGCCATGCCGTGGGCACTCCCCGGACCGATCGGCACCTTCATCGACACCAACTTCCAGCCGATCTCTCTGGTCCTGGTTGTCGTCCTGCTGGTCGTTGACTTCTTGATCTACTACCCGTTCTGCAAGGCCTACGACAACGTCCTGTGCAAGCAGGAGGCCGAGACCCTGGCCGAAGAAGAGGCCGAGGAGACCAAGGCCGTCAAGACCGCTGCCGCCCCCGCCGTTGAGGCTCCCGTTGTCGAGACCGCTTCTGCCACTGAGGCCTCCGCAGCTCCGTCCGCCCTTAAGGGCAAGGACCTGAGGGTTCTGGTTCTGTGCGCTGGCGCCGGCACCTCTGCACTGCTCGCCAACGCGCTTAAGGAAGGCGCCGACGAGCTGGGCATCGACATTACCGCCAACGCCGGTGCCTACGGCAGTCACTACGCCATCATGGACCAGTACAACGTCATCGTCCTGGCTCCGCAGGTTCGCACCTATTACAACGAGATGAAGGCCGACACCGACCGCCTGGGCATCACGCTGCTGTCGCCCAAGGGCAAACAGTACATCGACCTCACTAAGGATCCCAAGGGTGCCGTCGCCTGGATCGAGGAAAACCTCGAGGCATAAGACACTGACGCTACCTACCGCTCGCAGACAAAAAATGGCCCGTGCATCGATGTGTGATGCGCGGGCCATTTTGTTTAGACCGCACCCGTCCTCCTGTTCATCTCAATCTGTAACATCTAGCCGAGTTTTTCGGTCCAAGCTGTTACAGATCGAGATGAACGCACAGGCCAAGCCGAAAATCTCAATCTGTAACATGTAGACCGCTTTTGACCGCTTAGATGTTACAGATCGAGACAAACAGAATATGCCGGACCGAATTGTCTAAATCTGTAACAACTAGCTGAGATTTTCGGCCCTACCTGTTACAGATTTAGACGAACAGGCCGAGCAAGTCTACGCCCGCAGGTCCTTTACGCTGGAACGCTCGACCAACACGCCCGAGACGAGCGTGCGGCTTCTTGAGCTCGGAGCCCCAAGACCTGCGACGACCTCGTTAAGCGCACGGATGCCCAGCTCGCAGTGGCGAAACTTCACCGACGTCAGAATCGAGTTGGGAATCGTCTTGTAGAGCTCATCGTCGAAGCCGATCACGGACACGTCGTCGGGCACACTGAGTCCTTTGTCATGTAGAGCCATCATCACACCATTTGCCATGCAGTCGTTAGCAGCGAGGATCGCCGTGCAATCGGGTTTATCAGCAAGCACAAGGCCCGCGGCATAGCCACTATCCGCATTCCAATCGCCTTGCAGAGGCTCGGGCGGCTCAATGCCACGCGTCTCGAGTGCCGCACGCCAACCTTTCATACGGCACTGGCTCGACAGCGACTCTTTCTTACCAGAGACGAAGTACACGTTCTTGTGCCCGCGATTCAAGAAGTACTCGCATGCCATGCGCGCACCACCCTCTTGATCGTCACTAACGGTAGAGCAGGTAGGATGCTCCATCGGCGTGATAATCACCGTCTTGAGGTCCTTCGGTGCCTCAAACGTATCAAAGTCGTCGACCATCTGGCGCAGATTGAAGATCATGCCATCAACAGGCAGCTGCGACATCCTGCGCGCTGCATCGGCAAGGGTCATCTTCTCCCCTGCCCGCTTTTTGATCATCGTCAGCGCAAAACCACGCTCTTCGGCGGCATCGGCGATACCGTCAATCATGTCCACGGCGCCGCCCGACAAGTGAAACAGCACCACGCCGATACACCCGTAACGGCCCAACTTGAGCGAACGCGCGGCAAAGTTGGTTCGAAACCCGAGCGCCTCCATTGCGGAATGGACTTTATCGCGCGTCGACTCGCGCACGCTATCGGGCTCATTGATCACACGCGACACCGTCTTGAGGGAAACACCCGCGGCAACCGCCACATCGTTCATTGAGACGCTTTTCTTGTCCATCGTTGCCACTGCTTCTCCAGTCGGTTCCCTATCGATCGTTCTTTGCGTTCTAGCATACACTACCTGCCCGACTGACAAATCAGCCGTTTA
The DNA here is from genome assembly GCA_900550415.1 of uncultured Collinsella sp. Classification (GTDB taxonomy): domain Bacteria; phylum Actinomycetota; class Coriobacteriia; order Coriobacteriales; family Coriobacteriaceae; genus Collinsella. The sequence continues at coordinate 15,750 of URSO01000021.1, read as the reverse complement.
TCGGACAATATCGACCGTTCACCCGTAAATCCTTGTTGCTCTTCCAAAAATGTCTTACGTTGTCATTAACGAAATGTCCTACGTTGTCATTTCGCAATGCCTTCCTTAAGCAGGAAGGTTTCCGGGCAGTCCTGACCATCCATCGACGACCAGTTCCATCCACATGCATCGCGCATCAAGCAGCAAAGGAGCTCTATGGACGCCATCGTAAAGATGCTCGAAAAGCATCAACCGTTCTTTGAGAAGATCTCAAGGAACATCTACCTCCAGGCCATCAAAGACGGATTCCTTGGGTGCATGCCCATCGTCCTCACCTCTTCGATCTTCCTGCTGATCGCCACGCTTCCCGGCGTGGTTGGCATCGCGCTGCCCCAACCGCTCATCGACTGGTGCAACAAGCTGTACAACTTCACCATGGGCGTCATGGGCATCATGGTCGCCGGCACCACTGCCAAGAACTTTACGGCTTCTATGAACCGTCGCATGCCCGCCGGCAAAGTGCTCAACGACGGTTCCACCATGGTGGCCGCCCAGTGCAGCATGCTGTTGCTCGCAGTCACGCAGTTCACCACCAAGCTCAACGGCTCCGAGCTTTCGGTCTTCGATTGCACCAGCATGGGTACACGTGGTCTGTTCTCGGCCTATATCGCCGCGTTCATTACCGTGTGGGTCTATAAATTCTGCGTCTCGCGCGATCTGACCATTAAGCTGCCCAAGGAGGTCCCGGGCGCCATCGCTCAGAACTTCCGCGACATCATCCCCTTTGGCGGCGCCGTCATCATCTGCGGCATCATCGATGTCATCGTGCGCAACCTCATGGGCGTTCCGTTCTCCGAGCTGCTTATCAAACTGCTCTCCCCGCTCTTTACCGCTGCAGAAACCTATCCTGGCCTCATCCTTATCCAGGCAGCCACCGCGTTCTTCTGGTTCATCGGCGTCCACGGCCCCTCGATCGTCCAGCCGGGCATCGACCCCATCCGTCTTGCCAACCAGGCCGAGAACCTGCAGGTTCTGCTGGCAGGTGGCCACCCCGCTCACTCCCTCACCTTTAACATGTCACTCGTGGGTGAGTTCGGCGGCACCGGCGCCACGTTCATCGTGCCACTTCTGCTGATTCTCTTTATGAAGTCCAAGCAGCTCAAAGCCGTCGGTAAGGCCTCGATTGTTCCTGTTGCCTTTGCTGTCAACGAGCCGCTGCTCTTTGGCGCGCCGATGATCCTTAACCCCTACATGCTCGTCCCCTTTGTTGCCGCCGGTTGCGTCAACGTGAGTGTTGCCAAGTTCTTTATCGATAATGTGGGCATGAACGGCTTCTCCTTCGTGGTGCCTTGGGCTACCCCTGCCCCCATCGGCATCTTCATCACCACGAACTTCCAGCTTATCGCCCTGGTATTTGTCGCGATTATCATCTTGCTGGACGCCATCATCTACCTGCCGTTCTTGAAGGCATACGATCAGCTGCTCTGCGACCAGGAGGCCGAGCGCGCCGCCGAGCTGGGTCTCGAGTCCGATGGTGCCGCTGCCATCGCCGCCAACGCCCCTGCGCCCGCTGTCGAGCAGGCTACCGCTTCCGTCGAGACGACTGTTGCCGCCGCCGACAGCAAGCCTGTCGCCGATCAGCCCGAGCCCGCTGCCGATGCATCCGCCAAGAAGGATGTCGATGGCCTGAAGGTCCTCGTCCTGTGCGCCGGCGCCGGCACCTCTGCCATGCTCGCCAACGCCATCAAGGAAGGTGCCGCACAGACCGGAGAGAACATCGCTTCCTCCGCAGGCGCCTATGGCCAGCACACTGCCATCATGGATCAGTACGACGTCATCGTGCTCGCCCCGCAGGTTCGTAGCTACTACAACGACATGAAGGCTGACACCGATCGTCTGGGCATTAAGCTGCTCGCTCCCCGCGGTAAGGAATATATCGACCTTACTCGCGACCCCGCTGGCGCCATCAAGTGGCTCCGCGAGAACCTCGACTAGTTCCTCCCTCTGTTGGTGCCCGGATCCCCAGTTCGGGCACCTCTCCCTATTCGTATCCCACAGAAAGGATGTCTCATGACCAACCCTATGCAGTTCCCCGACGGCTTTGTGTTTGGCGGCGCCACCGCCGCTTACCAGGTTGAGGGCGAGACCCGCACGCACGGCAAGGGCAAAGTGCCCTGGGACGATTTCCTGGCTGCTCAGGGTCGCTTCTCCCCCGATCCTGCAAGCGATTTCTACAACAAGTATCCGGTCGATATCGACCTGTGCCAGCGCTTCGGCATCAACGGTATTCGCGTCTCTATCGCTTGGAGCCGTATCTTCCCCAGCGGCACCGGCGAGATTAACCCCGAGGGCGTCGCTTTCTATCACGAGCTTTTCGCCACCTGCAACAAAGCTGGCGTTATCCCCTATGTCACGCTAGATCACTTCGATACGCCCGAAGCCTTTTATCAGAACGGCGGCGAGGGATTCCTGACGCGCACGACAATCGACGCCTTCGTCGAGTACGCAAAGTTCTGCTTTGCCGAGTTCACCGAGGTCAAGCACTGGTTTACCTTTAACGAGATTCCCGCAACTGCCGAGGGCAGCTTTATCGTCGGCAACTGGCCGCACGGCGAGAAGTACCGCCTGGACAAGGCCTTCCAGCTCATGCACAACATGATGGTGGCCCACGCCAAGGCTGTCGTCGCCTTCCATGAGGGCGGCTTTGAGGGCGAGATCGGCATTGTCCAGAACCTGGAGCCCAAGTATCCCCTCGACCCCAACAACGCCGCCGACTGCGAGGCAGCTCGCATGGCCGACGTCATCAACAACCGCTGGGTACTCGACGCCACCTTCCGCGGCCACTATGCAGCCGACACCATGGAAGCTGCGACCAAGCTGGCCCATATCGCCGGCGGCGAGCTTGACGTCCGCGACGAGGACATCGCCGCGCTGACCGCCGCGCTCCCCTACAACGATTGCCTGGGCGTCAACACCTACAAGTGCCAGTTCCTGCGTGCCGCCGAGGGCGAAAACGACATCAACCACAATGGCACCGGCGACAAGGGCTCCTCGCGCTGGTTCCTCAAGGGCGTGGGCGAGTCATGCGTGCGCGAAGGCGTACCCACCACCGATTGGGACTGGATTATCTATCCCGAGGGCCTCTACGACCTGCTGCTTCGTATTAAGAACGATTACCCCAACTACAAGAAGATCTACATCACCGAGAACGGCATGGGCTATAAGGACGACTTTGAGGACGGCTTTATCGACGACGCCCCTCGTATCGATTACATGCGCCAGCATCTCGCGTGGATCCTCAAGGCAATCGACGGCGGCGTGAACGTCGACGGCTACTTTGTGTGGTCGCTGCAGGACCAGTTCTCCTGGACCAACGGTTATAACAAACGTTACGGCCTGTTCTACATCGACTTTGAGACCCAGAAGCGCTATCCCAAGGCGAGCGCGTACTGGTACAAGAACGTCGCGGAGACCGGCCTGCTCATGGCCTAACTTTTGCCGCATACCCCCTGTCGGCCGCATGCGAATCCCTCCACGGGTTCGCATGCGGCCTTTTTTGTTTTGAATCAGGCCTAGCGTGCCGCTCATCTCAATCTGTAACATTTGGCCGAGTTTTTTCACCCCCAACCGTTACTGATTGAGACAATTAGATAGTCAAATCCGCGCTTTCCGAGCAGCTGTCATGCGCACCTCTTACCTTGTTTTCAGTATCACGAACATACTTTCGGTATCATTTCATGTTATTATGATACCGAAAGTATGTTCGTGATACTGAAAGGAGCCACATGCGCCAGTTTGATTACGCCACAGTCCCAGCGGAACTCGAAGCAACCCCAATCACCAATCTCCTTCTCTCGATACGCGAGCATAAAGGCCGACAACTTGTTCTGAGCCAAGTCAAACCCGAGCTTCTATCGTCCCTTATGGAGGAAGCTAAGATCCAAAGCACCCAATCCTCCAACGGACTTGAAGGAATTGTTACCACCCAAAAAAGGCTCAAAGCAATCATGGCGTATTCCACCAAGCCAAGCTCCCGTGCAGAAGAAGAAATCGCTGGGTACCGAGACGCGCTGTCGCTTATTCACGAGCAGCACGATTTCATTCCCGTAACACCATCGGTCATTTTGCAGCTGCATCGTGACCTCATGGCACACACAGCAATCTCGTATGGGGGCCATTGGAAAGACAGCGATAACGAAATCGTCTCCATCGACGATCAAGGTAATCGACTTGTGCGCTTTAGACCTCCTTCGGCTCTAGCAACCCCGGGACTTATCGAAGAAGCCTGTCGGTCCCTCAACGATGCCCTATCTCGCCAAGCTTGCGATCCCCTCCTTATATCACTCCGCTTTATCTTCGATTTTGTCAGCATTCATCCCTTCAACGATGGCAATGGCAGGATGAGCCGACTCCTTACAACGCTACTGCTCGAAAAGACTGGATACGACGTTGCGCGCTACGTCAGCATCGAACGACTTATTGAAGACAACAAGGCGCTCTACTACAGTGCCCTCGCTGCAAGTTCCACTGGATGGAATGAAAACGAAAACAGCGAGGTTCCCTTTATCCGGTTCATGCTCGGAACCATACTGGCGGCTTACCGACAGCTCGAACAGCACACCCTGATTGAATTCAACACTCGCCCCATGTCGAAGCAAGCGCGCATAGCTGCTCTATTTCAGGAGAAACCCGGCGTCATTAAGAAATCCGACATCCAGTCCAACTGCCCCGATATCAGCGAGGTAACCGTTAAACGAACCCTCAGCCAGCTTGTTAGTTGCAGTGCAATCGAAAAAACAGGAGCGGGTCGTTCGACGGGCTACATACGTAAATACGTCCATGCTCTGGATTTATTCTTGCAATCTGTAATACCCAATAGCGAGCCAGCAATAAAACAAGGGCCCCCAAAGGATAAACTCCTTGAACGCATGAACCGCGCCGAAGATGAAAGCAGAGACGGACTCTACGAAGACTACGATTCATTCTCAAGGGATATCAAAGCGAGATACGGAGTCTAGCCATATCTCAGAATGGCCTCACCCTTGTTGCCTAAAACTATTTACACGTCATTTCACGTCACTTTGACGCGTAAAATAACGCGCAAATTTTACGCGCCATCAAATTTGACGCACAAATGGTGTTTTTACTTATTACGTGTCATTCTGCACGTCATATTGAAGTGATAATCCCCGCGCCGGCAGAGGGCAGCAGTGTCTCCCGTAGCGCTAGTTAGCAAATGACCTGTGTATGTTCCTCGATGGCGGCACGATTCTCGGCGGTAATACCCGGCTCGCACACTACGGCGTCCAGGCTGTCCAGGCGGCAGAAGGTGTAGAAGTCGCGTTTGCCGATCTTGCTGGAGTCGGCGATCAGATAGCGCGAGTCGGCCTTGCTAAAGGCGAGCTGCTGGATACGACCCTCATCCATATTGGACGTAGACACGTCGCCATCCAGAATGCCGTTGGCGCCGATAAACGCCGCATCGATGCCCAGGGCGCGCAGGGTATCCTCGGCCGTTGGTCCCACAAACGCGGCGGTGCGGCGACGGTACATACCGCCCACGAGGCACAAGTCGCAGTCCTCGCGCGCCTCGAGCAGGTTAAACACCGAAAGCGAATTGGTCACAATGCGCAGGCGAAACGTCGGCAGCATCGAGGCCATCTGCTCAACCGTGGTACCCGTGCCCAAAAAGATGGTCGAGCCTTCCTCGATAAGCTCCACAGCACGGCGCGCAATCTGCAGCTTTTCCTCGGCATGCTTCGTGCGCTTTTCGGTGTGCGAATACTCATGGCGCAACATAGCGTGGGGACGACCCTGTGCACTGCGGGCGCCGCCGTGCACGCGCTCGATCTCGCCCAGGCTCGCAAGCTCCTCAAGATCGCGACGAATCGTCATGTCCGAGACGCCCAGCGCATCCGAAATCTCCTTGACCGAGACCGTGCCCTGCTCTTCGAGCAGCTGACGAACCTTATCCTGTCGCTCCGCTTTAATCACGATGAATCCTCGCCGTTCTGTGCGCGCATATCATTCAAACAGTAACGAACAAATTGTATCAGACTCATGCGCGTCAAAAATGAACGCCCGCACAGCTCCAATCATCACTTTTTTGAGAAAAATACTCCCTGCTTTAGTGGGGTGTAGTGATAATCTCACCTGTTCGCGCTACAGTTTGTCCGAAATATCTCGATGTTAGGAACCAAATGATCACTTCCGAGCTTTTCGGCACCGCGCCGTGCGGTACCCCCGTTCATCGTTACACCCTCAACGGGCCCGAGATCTGCGTTCGCATTATGGACTATGGCGCCACCGTGCTGGGTATCGATGTGCCCGACATTCCCGGCAACGTGCGCGATGTGGTGCTGGGCTTCGATAAGCTCGAGGATTACTTTGACAACCCCGCCTGCTTTGGCGCGACCATCGGCCCCGTGGCCAACCGCACCGCGGGCGCCACGATCACCATCGCCGGCACGGACTGGCATATGCCCACCAACGAAGGCATCAACAACCTGCACAGCGATCTTGAGCACGGCCTGCACAAGCGCGTGTGGGACGTTGAACTCGACGAGGTCCACAATGCCGTGCGCATGACCACCTCGCTTGAAGATGGCGAGCTGGGCCTGCCCGGCAACCGCACCTTTACGGCCGTGTTCACCGTGACGCGCACCGGCTGCTTCCGTATCGAATACGGCTGCGAGAGCGACCGCGCCACCTACGTGTCCATGACCAACCACACGTACTTTAACCTTGCCGGTCATAACGCCGGCATGGACTGCGAGCACTTCTTCGTTGCCAACGCTGCCCACTACCTGCCCATTAACGATCAGAACATTCCCACCGGCGAGATTGCTCCGGTCGAGGGAACACCGTTTGACTTTCGCGAGCTGCGCCCCGTCGCTCCCGGCATGGAAGCCGACGACCCGCAGATCAAGCAGGCACGTGGCTACGATCACTGCCTGTGTATCGATAACTATCAGTACGGCCGTAATCTGCGCCGCGCCCTGCACGTCGAGGAGATGTGGACCGGTCGTGAGATGGACTACTACACCACTGCCCCGGGCGTGCAGCTCTACACCGGCAACTGGCTGGGCGACGAGCACGCCAAGGACGATGCCAACTATGGCTGGGGCGCCGGCTTTGCCCTCGAGGCCGAGATGTACCCCGACACGCCGCACCAGCCTCTGTTCCCGCAGGGCATTGTGGGCCCGGGTCACCCCTACAGTAATGTGATCGAATACCACTTTATGAGGCACTAAGCCCATAACGCAACATATCGCACAGCAGCGCCCGCCGGCACACCGCCGACGGGCGTTTTTCTACCTAGTCATTGGGGACGTTCTTGGATGACTAGTTGAATGGGGTCGGGGTCGGAGCTGGGGAGGTAACGGATTTCTAGCTCTATGCCGAGCTCTTGCAACTCTTTGAAGGCGGCGACATCTGCGTCGCCTATGGCGACTGCGGGTGTTGCGGGACGCTTGCCCTCCCCTGCCTGCATATGACCAATGCTGATCTTGCTGATCGGCACACCGCCCTTAACCAGCGCAAGTGCATCAGCGGGCGACGCCACCATGATGAGAATCCATTGGCGCGGCGTTGCGGTATGAATGATGTCGATGGTCCTTTGCACCGAGAAAAACCGCGTCCAAACGCCTTCTGGCGCCGCCACCCTCATCGGTGCCCACTTGCGCGAATCCGCCGCGATCTCATCATTGATGATTAGGACAAGGTTGGAACCCACGGCTTCGTTCCACAGCTCAACGTCTTGCCCGTACATGAAACGGTCGTCGATGCGTGTGAGAAGAATCTTGGGTTGTGCCATCGCTGCCCCATTCTTTTTGAGACCCGTAAGAGCAAGACATCGCGTCTCCAATATTAGTGCATTTAAAGTGAGAAAAGCCGTCAGAACCCTTGCGCGGATGTGCGATGTCCCGTATCATAGACAGCCGTTGACGCCTCAGTTGCGTCACCACATGGTCGCCAGCGTAGCTCAGTTGGTAGAGCACCGCTCTCGTAAAGCGGGGGTCACCGGTTCGAGCCCGGTCGCTGGCTCCATTGCACAAGATAGCCGCCTTCGGGCGGCTTTTTTGTCGCCGATTCGGCCACTCGGTGGACTTCGGATTTAATGCTTAGGGGGCGGGGATTTACCAAAGTGAAATTATAATGAAAAGAAACCCAGCTGCAACAATTGCCATGGTGAGGGCTCGAATTGGCCATATAGATTTAAAATAGCCACGATACCTTCTCTTTTGCTGGAACGATATATCTATACAAGGTTGTGAGCGGAAAACAAAAATACGTCGATTGCTATCCGACAAACGGGTCTGGAATTGCATTCACCGGCATTTCGGGGCAGATTGATACACATGTACGAAAGGGAACCTATGTGGTGCGTTGGGTTGGAGCTGCTGCAGGCCCGATATGGATTGCGGTCTTGCGCCCCGATGTCCAAATAGGTTTCTCTCTCTAGACGGGAAGTTGCTCATGGACGCCATATATGACGGAGATGACTGGGTCGATCACTATACTTGGCGCCTGGTCGGCTCGAACGACAATGGGGATGTGGTGTTTGATGGACTATGTCCAAAGCATCTCCATCCTTTTGTCTCGTCGTTAATTGAGAGTTCCGCTCGTGTTGCCCCCTACAGCTCGGCATCGCTTCATGATACGGACGTTTTGAAGACCATAAGGGAATCAATTGACGAGGGCACGATGAGCGGCCCGCTGTTTTCTCGGCTTGTGGGGCTAGATGAGATTGGCTCGAAACGACTGCTTGCGGGCGAAAAAGTGGAACTCACTTATCGGTCGATGATTTCAATCCTGCGGCTAGCCGATGTTCTTCGCAAATAAATGAGGCTTCCCTATTCAAAAACCGAAAACCCCGCCAAACGTGATTCCCCTAGGGAAAACACGCTTGGCGGGGTCGTGGCGTGATTCCCCTAGGGGAATCACGCCATCAGACGAACAGCTCAGCCGAGCGGCTCGCTACTCCTCCCAGTAAGCATCTGCAAGCAGCTTAAAGCAGATCTTCTTGACCGGCTGTGCGCCATCGCCCGGGAACTCGAGCGTGGGCATGTGAGGCTCGCCGGCAACGAACAGCGCAAACTTGTCGTCGGCAAGATCGCCGGCGATCGAAGCGTCGGAATCGACCAGATCGTAGTCGTCCTTCTCGTCAAACTCCTGAACCAGCGTCAGGCTGCCCGTGGCGACCTTAAAGGCCTCGCGACCCTCAACGTCGATCTGCAGGTCGTGATAGCGCTGATGCGTCTCATAGTGAGCCTCGGCCTCGGGACGCGTCGTGGGAGCCATGACGTTCGCATAGACCTTGTCGCCCAGAATCGGATGGCTGCCGACCTCGAGCTCTGCCGGGTCGTTCTCCTCGAGCCAGTCGATCAGCACGTCGAGGCCCTTGAGCATTCCGCGGTACTCCTCGATATCGCCCAATGCACCGTAAATCATCTAAATCCCCTCTCGGATCGCTTCTTTGGCGGCTACTCGGCAAACGCGTTACCGACGCTGTTGCCACCCACATACGCCTCGACCAGGGTAAGGTCGGGATTGAACACGACAAACTCGGCGTCGCGCCCCAGCATAATGCTACCGCACTTGTCGTCGACATGAGCTAGCAAGCAATGCCGGGGCCGACGCCCAGGCTTTTACAGCTCGGTCACGACAACGCCGTTGTAGACCTCGTCCCAACGGTCCATGACCAGATGGCCGGTCATGGGATCCATGGCATTGAGCTTGCCGCAGGTGTTGGCGGTGCGCAGCACCGTCTCGTCGTCCGCGCCAGCAGCAATGGCATGCGCGAAGCCAGCGATAGTGGAGTCACCAGAGCCCGTGGCGTTAACGGCAGGGATATCGGGCGTCTTTGCGCGGAACGCACGGCCATTGTGGAAGCCAACGGAGCCGGCAGCGCCCATGGACACGACGACCCAGGGGATATCGGAGAAGCGGGCATCAGAGGCGAGCGCGGCGCGGAGCTCGTCCACATCGTCGGTGGTAAAGCTCGTACCCAAAAGGCCGTTGATCTCGGTCAGGTTAGGCTTGACCAGCTCGGGCTTAATTTCGGACTTAAGGGCGGCCTCGAGCGAAGCACCCGAGGTATCGAGCAACACCTTGGCACCGGCGTTCTCGGCAATGCCCGTGATCTTGGCATAGTAGTCTGCCTCGACACCGCGGGGCAGCGAACCCGAGATGGTGACGACGTCGGCCTTGCTCGCAAGCTCGGTAAACTTGGCGGTAAAGGCATCGAGCTCCTCGGGGGCAATTGTCGGACCGCTCTCGAGCAGCTCGGTCTGGTTGCCGGCATGAAGGATATTGAGGCAGATGCGGGTCTCGCCCTTGATGGGCACAAAGTCGTTGTTAATACCGTTGGCGTCCATGAGCTCGGCCATGTAAGCGCCCATGTGGCCGCCGAGCAGACCGGTTGCCACGACGTCGTCGCCCAGCTGACCCAGCACACGGGCCACGTTGAGGCCCTTGCCGCCGGCGGTCTTTTCGGGCGTCACACGGTTGACGTCATCGATAACGAGCTCATCGAGCTGATAGCGCGTATCGACAGACGGGTTCATCGTAACGGTGAGGATCATTTTTAGCTCCTTATCTCGCAGGCTCCTAGTGCCTCGCGATACGAGTCGACAAAACGGAATTACAGAATTTCAATCGTGAACGAGCGAACGACGGTCTCCTTGGGCTTGGCGACAAGGCAGCCGCGCTTATGCTCAAGCACGTCATCCTCATCGGAGCAGGTCGAAAGGCCGCCCCAGGGCTCAACTGCCACAAAATCGCCCTCGGGCTTACTCCACACGATGAGGTACGGAAAGCCCTCGAAGCTCAGGCGAACGCCCTTGTCCTCGCCCTTTTTGGAAATCGTGACCTGACGACTCTCGAGTACGTCAAAGATGGTCTCCGCAAAATCGAAGAGCTCGTGCGACAGGGGCAACGTCTTCCCCACCATGGGGTTCTTGGAGCGGTTTGCCACATCAATCAAGCCAGTCGATGGAACGGCGGTGCAGAGCTCCGCAGCCTCGTCCTTCTCAAAGCGCAGCTCGTAGTCCGTATAGACCTCGCCCTCATCGAGCGGGCACCTAAAGCCGGGATGTCCACCGATAAAGAACGGCATGTCCTCGGTGCCTTCATTGGTCACCTCATAGGAGACACGCACGGCGGCGTCCTCGAGCGTATAGCGGGCGACAAGCTTAAACGGATACGGATAATCGCTCAGCAACGCGGCGTTATCCTCCGAAGCCAGGCACATCGCCAGCTCGTTCTCACTCTGGCTCAGCAGCTTCCACTCCTGTTTGCGCGCAAACCCGTGGCGAGCGAGCTTCACATGATGCCCGGCAAACGTCATGGCATTGTTGTCGCGCAAGCCTCCGCAAATCGGAAAGCAGACCGGCGCCTGACCGGACCACACCGCGGGATCACCCTGCCACAAATACTCACGACCGTCAGCCTCAATCGAGGTAAACGAGCCGCCGGCCGTGGAAACCTTGATAGAAATCGAATCGTTGGAAAGAGCGTATTCCATTATCCATCCTTTCGGACAACTGCTTTTTCATGCAAGCGCCCGCCTCAATCCTAGTCAAAGGACAAACCCGCGCGCTCGTCGATGTGTCCGGTATCCCGACCATACAACGGGGTACCATACAGACATTGATGCAATTACAGCTGAAAGGCCTTCTTATGCGAACCATCATCCTTTATGCCTCACGCCACCACGGCAATACGAAAAAGCTCGTGGACGCCATCGTCGAGGCGCACCCCGAAATCGATACCCTCGACGTGAAGTCACTCGGTAAAAACGAGTACCCCGACCTGCACGAATACCATCTGATCGGTGTCGCCACGGGCATCTATTACTCCGAGATCGACAAGGACATGGCACGTGTGCTCACGAACGTGCTGCAGCCGCAGGATAAGGTATTTGGCCTTATGACCTATGGTGGCAAAAACAAGTGGTACGGCAAGGATATCGATGGCATCTGCCGCATGAGGCAGGCCATCTTTATGGGTGTCTACGGCTGCCCCGGCTTTGATACGTGGGGGCCGTTCAAGCTCGCCGGCGGCGTCCAGAAGGGACACCCAACTGCCGAAGAGATTAAGGGAGCCGTCGATTTCTTCGACAAAATCGAAGATGAGTACGGCGATATCATCGTCGAAGAGTACGCCAAGCGCGAGAAGCGTCTAGCATACGAAAAGGAGCATCCTGCAGGAGGCCTGGTGGCCGGCGTTAAGCGCACGGCAAAGAAGATTGCTAACAAGCTGTAACAGTGAAGGTGCTTTTGAGCGTTTAACCCATACGGCGGGTCCGAGCAGATTCGGGCCCGCCGTCTTTTTCTATCGTTACTCGGTAAAGGCGTTGCCGACGCTCTGGCCGCCAACATACGTCTCGACGAGGGTGAGCTCGTGGTCGAACACGACAAAGTCGGCGTCGCGACCCGGCATGATGCTGCCGCACTTATCCTCGATGTGCGCAGAGCGAGCCGGCACCTCGGTTGCCATGCGAATGGCGATATCGGCGCTGGCGATGCCCCAGTCGACGATGTTCTTGACACCCTGGGCAAGCGTGAGCACCGAGCCGGCAATGCTCTTGCCGTCGGCGAGCCAGCACAGGTTGTCCTTCATGATGACGTCCATGCCGCCACTGGTGTAGCTGCCCTCGGGCATGCCGCCGCAGCCCAGGCAGTCGGTGATGAGTACCGTGTGCTGCCAGCCCTTTGCCTGCAGCAGCGCCTTGATGGCGGCAGGGTTTACGTGCTTGCCGTCACAGATGATCTCAGCGTAGGTCTCGGGCGTGGACATGGCAGCACCCACGACACCGGGCTCACGGTGATGCAGCCCGCGCTGGCCGTTATAGGTATGCGTAAAGCAGCTGGCACCGGCGTTGATGGCGGCGATGCACTCATCGTAGGTGGCGTCGGAGTGACCGATGCTGGTCACGACGCCCTTCGCGTTGAGGGCGGCAGCATAGGTGGCAGCGCCATCGCGCTCAGCGGCCATAGCGCTCTTGACGATACGTCCGCCAGCAGCCTCCTGCCACTGGTCGAAGACCTCCTCGGAGGGATCGATCAGGTAAGCGGGGTTCTGCGCGCCCACGTGCTTCATGGTAAAGAAGGGGCCCTCCAGGTAGATGCCCTGAATGCGAGCACCGCAGAAGTCGGGGCCGCGGCCCTCGTCCGCCTGGGCAATGGCGGCGCAGGCGTCCTTGATCTGCTCGACGCCATCGGTGAACGTCGTGGGCAGCCAGCTGGTGGTACCGCGACGGGCGAGCTCGGTCGAGCTGATATCGATGCCCTCGGGATCGTTATCGGTAGTTGAGTGGTTGTAGAAGCCATGGATGTGAGTATCGACCATACCCGGTGCGATCCACGATCCCGTGTAGTCCTTAATCTCGCAAGAGGGCTCGTCGGCCTGCCAGGCGCCAAAGACGCCGTCCTCGACCATAAGATAGCCGCCCAGTTGCGGGCCTGCCGGCAAGAAGAACTTGTCAGCCTTAATTGCGTACGTGCTCATATGCACTCCTTGCTTCTAAAGCAGTTGACTGTGGTGATGCTTATACCCAGCTCACGTAAAACAAAAAGCGCCCGCCCGCCGTTATGAGCGGACGGGCGCCCTTACAGGGGGACGCGATTAAGCGGTGAAGGGGTGAATCGTCACGCCCTTAACCACGCGGTTGACCGTACCGGTGGGGCTCGGCGTATCGGGCGTGTTGCCCACGCGCACGGAGTTGAGCAGGCTGATAGCCTGAGCAAACATCACGAACGGCAGAGCAAGGTAGCCCTCGGGAAGTGCCTCGTAGCCCTTAAAGGTGAAGGACTCACCCTCATAGACGGTGGCACCTTCCTGCTGAACGGCAACGGTGTGCTGAGCGATCTCGTCGCCACCGATCTCGTTGAGGATGTCGATGTCGTACTGACGGGTGTAGGCGTCGTTGTTGACGAACACGAAGACGAGCGTCTTATCGTCGACGAAGGACTTAGGTCCGTGACGATAGCCCATGGAGGTGTCGTAGGAAGTAGCGACCAGACCGTGAGCGAGCTCGAGGATCTTGAGCTGGCTCTCCTGGGCAAGGCCACCGAAGGAGCCAGAACCCAAGTAGGTCACGCGGTTGAAGTCGCCAGCCAGGTAATCGGCGATCTCGGGCTCACGGGAGATGACCTCCTCGCCCATCTTGGCGATGGTCTCAACCCACTCGGCCTTCTGCTCGTCAGAGGCAGTGTCGAAAATAAGGGTGGAGAGCAGGGTCATGCAGGAATAAGAACCGGTCATGGCGAAGCCCTTGTCGTTGGCGCGCGGAATGAGCAGCGTCAGCGCGTTGGGATCATCGGCAGACTCGACGGCGAGCTTGCCCTCGGGAGCGCAGGTGATGTTGAGGAACTTGACGTTGTGGACGAGCTCCTTGGCAACGGCAACGGCAGCAAGGCTCTCGGGGCTGTTGCCAGAGCGGGCAAAGGAAACCACGAGCGTGGAATCCTCGGCGCGCAGGAAGTCGCGCGGAGCGCTCACGATGTCGGTCGTGGCGATGGGCTTAAAGTCGTAGAGATCAGTGTTGCCAGCGTGACGCAGGTACGGGGCGCAGGTATCGCCAACGTAGTCGGACGTACCGGCACCGGTGAAGACAACGGACAGACGGCCCTCGCCCATAGCGCGAGCCTCGGCCAGGAAGGCCTCGATGGCCTCCTTGTTCTCGCGATAGATGTTGAGCGTATCACGCCAAAGCTCGGGCTGCTGAGCAATCTCGGCCGTGGTGATCTGGGCGCCGAGCTCGGTGAGCTCCTCGACACTCTTCTCGAACATTTCTAATACCTCTCTCTAGAAGTAATCCTCTGACGTGCAATTATACACTTCGGTTGGTTATCTGGTAGTAACCAGTTAAATACAAAGAATCATCATATGGAAACGGTGCAGACACTAATCGCTACGCTGGTGGTAAACCTTGTATTTAAACTGATCGGCACGAGCAACCGAGAGCGTATACTCCACAACCTCGTTTGACTCGTTATACGTAGTCCTAACCAAATCGAGCACAGGCGAGCCCTCGACGATTTCCAAAAGGTGGGCATCGGTGGGACGGGCTATGCTCGCATAGAACTCCTCTTCGGCCACGCGTATTTTTTGCTTAAAGTCTTGCTCAATCACATCGTAAAGCGGCTTACGCTCCAGCAGCGGTCGCTTTAGGGACAGAAATTGACGAACCGGTAGATAGCTACGCTCGACCATCATGGGCATGTTGTCGGCAGAACGAAGGCGCTTGAGCTTAAAAATGCGATCACCGATACGTAATCCCATATGCTCGGACAGATTCTTATCGGCCTCCATCTCGCAAAAATCGAGAATCGTGGTCTCGGGGTCGCGACCCATCGCGCGCATCTGCTCGGTAAAGCTGTAGGACTGCATTAGATTGGTTGCCTTTGCCGAACGGTCGGTCACAAAGGTACCGCGACCGTGCTGCCGAACCACCAGTCCTAAACGCTCCAGTTCCTGCAGAGCCAGGCGTACCGTAGTGCGCGAGAGACCATAGCGCTCCGAAAGTTCGCGCTCGGAAGGAATCATGTCACCGGCGCGATATTCATGGTCAATCTTTTCGGTCAGAATATCGACCAGCTGATCGTACAGCGGTTGCTTGCGCGCTCCGATCGCCATCCTATCCTCCCTTTTGCTCAAACTAGGCTACTACCTTGGGTGTTTAGCATTATCTGTCTGCCACACCCGAATCATCAAGAAAACAAAAGCCGCGCGCTCTTTCGAGCACGCGGCTTTTAACATACACAT
>URSO01000020.1 GCA_900550415.1 uncultured Collinsella sp. | reverse complement strand
TTGATAAAACGCCGTAACTCTACAACTCTACGACTTCAACGTTGTTGTAGATCTCGTCCCAGCGGTCCATGACCAGGTGGCCGGTCTTGGGGTCCATGGCGTTGAGCTTGCCGCAGGTATTAGCAGTCTTGAGCACCGTGACGTCGTCGGCACCAGCAGCAATGGCATGCGCAAAGCCGGCGATGGTCGAGTCGCCGGAACCCGTCGCGTTCACAGCCGCAATCGCGGGCGTCTTGGCGCGGAATGCGCGACCCTCATGGAAGCCCACCGAACCGGCAGCGCCCATCGAAACGACAACCCAGGGAATACCGGCAAAACGGGCATCGGCGGCAAGCGCCTCGCGCAGGGCATCGACATCATCGGTCGTAAAGGACGTACCCAGCAGGCCGTTAATCTCGGTCAGGTTGGGCTTCACGAGCTCAGGCTTAGCGTCAGATTCCAGCGCAGCCTCCAGCGATGCACCCGAGGTGTCGAGCAGCACCTTGGCGCCCGCCTCCTCGGCGATCTTGACGAGCTCGGCATAGTAGCCAGCATCGACGCCGCGCGGCAGCGAGCCCGAAAGCGTCACAACATCCGCCTTCGCTGCAAGCTCGGCGAACTTAGCCGTAAAGGCCTCGAGCTCGGCGGGAGCGATCTGCGGGCCGCTCTCCAGCAGCTCGGTCTGATTGCCCTCGTGCAGGATATTCAGGCAAATGCGCGTCTCACCGGCGATGGGCACAAAGTCGTTCTTGACGCCGTCGGCATCCATAAGCTCGGCCATATAGGCACCCATGTGGCCGCCGAGCAGGCCGGTCGCGAGCACATCGTCGCCCAACTGCAGCAGCACACGGCTCACGTTGAGGCCCTTGCCGCCAGCGGTCTTTTCAGGCGTCACGCGGTTCACGTCGTCGATGATCAGCTTGTCGAGTTGATAGCGCGTATCGATCGACGGGTTCATGGTAACGGTCAGAATCATGTTGAACTCCTGTTTCCGGGGCACGACACGCGCGGCCCCAAACATACGATAGCTCGTTAAAGGATCTCGATCTCAAAACCGCGGGTGACGGTCTCCCCCGGCTTGGCAACCAGGCAGCCACGCTTGTGCTCCAGAATATCGTCCTCGTCGGAGCAAGTGGACAGGCCGCCCCACGGTTCCACGGCCACAAAGTCGCCCTCGGGCTTGCTCCACACAATCAGGTATGGCATATCGGGGAACGTCAAACGCACTCCCTTGTCCCCGGTTTTCTTGGTCAGCGTAACCACGCGGCTGTCGAGCACGTCAAAGATGGTCTCCGCGAAGTCGAAGAGTTCGTGGGTAAGCGGCAGGTTCTGGCCGATCATGGGGTTCTTGCTGCGATGCTCAACATCAATCAGGCCCATCGAGGGAACGGCGGTACAGAGCTCGGTGGCCTCGCACCGCTCAAAACGAAGCTCATAGTCGTCATAGGACTCGCCCTCGTCGAGCGGGCACTTAAAGCCGGGGTGACCACCCACAAAGAACGGCATGTCCTCGGTGCCCTCATTGGTCACCTCGTACGACACAGCCACCTTTTCCGAATCGATCGTGTAACGAGCAACGATCTTAAACGGATACGGGTACTGCTCGAGCAACTCGGCATGGTCGGCAGAGCTTAGGCTCAGCGCAACCATGTTGTCGCCCTGCTCCTCGAGCTTCCACTCCTGTTTGCGCGCAAAGCCGTGGCGAGCGAGCTTGACCTCGCGGCCGTCCATGGTCATCGCGCGGCCGTCACGAAGGCCACCGCAGATCGGGAAGCAAATGGGTGCCTGGCCCGACCAGACCGAAGGATCGCCCTGCCACAGGTACTCGCGACCGCTGGCTTTAATCGAAGTGAACGATCCGCCAGCCGTGCTCAGCGCCACACGAATAGAACCGTTATCAAGAACAAACTCCATAGGAGCCTTCCCTTTCTTACGACAGCCCGCCAAGTCAATAGGGCTGATAGAAAACCGGCCCGCGCCCCCTCACAGAAACGCGAGCCGTCAATTGAAAAGCTGCAGAGTGCCGGGTACCGCCTGGAGCGAAGCACTCAAGCTCAGCAAGCAAACGTGTTATCGGAGCAGCTAGCCGAATCAGAACGCTTCCCAACAACAGCGGTAACCCTGCTGGTACCCCCTACGTCAGCGAGCGGCGCTCAGGTGCCCCAGGTCGCCGCGAAAGAGGAGCGACGCGTACTTCATGTACGCGAGCGACGGTTTGAGCGGCGAGATGGGGTGCCTCGGAAAGTCAGACGATTAAGCGGACGGCTCCTGCTGCGTAATGCAGTGGATATTGCCGCCGCCGAAGACGACCTGCTCGGACTGAACGCCGACGCACTTGTAGACGCCCTCGCCCCAGACCTCGTCATAGATCTTCTGGAGCGTGTCAACGGCCAGCTGGTCGTTCTCGTCGCCGTACTGCGGGACGATAACGCCGTGGTTGGTGACCAGGTAGTTCATGTAGGAGGCGATCAGCGGCTCGTCGGGAACGCGCGGCTCGGCGTTCTCGTCGGCGTCGATGGTGTCGCAGGAAGCCTGGTCCATGAACAGCGGGTTCACGGGCATGCAGAGCTTGTAGACCTTCATCTTGCGGCCCTTGGCGTCAACGGCGTTGGAGAGGGTCTCGTAGGCAGCGTGGCACTGCTCGTAGAACGGATACTCGGGATCGTCGGTCCAGATGCAGGCCATGACGCCCGGAGCGATGAACGTGGCGACGTCATCGATGTGGCCGTTGGTCTCCTCGGGGTCGATGCCCTCCTTGACCCAGATGACCTTCTCGACACCCAGGTAATCCTTGAGGTGCTCGTCCATATAGGCGCGAAGCTCCTCGCTCCAGGGCTCAAACTTCTTGTGGAACTTGGGCCAGATGGACTCGGGATCCTCTTCCTCCTCCAGAACCGCAGAGCAGGTGCGGCCCGGGGAAAGCAGGCACTGGTCGGTCACGACAAGGGTGCCCTCGCCGTCGACGGTGATGGAGCCGCCCTCGAGGATCATGTCATCGGGACGATAGCGACGGCAGCCGGAGAGCTCAGCCATCTTAAGGGCGATCTGCTCGTCCTTGTCCCACGGGAAATAGAGGCCATCCACAAGGCCACCGTAAGCGTTGAAGTGCCAGTGGTTGGCGCGCTTCTCGCCCTTGCCGTTGATGACGTAGGTGGCGGCGGTGTCGCGGAACCAGGCGTCGTCGGTGGTCATCTCGATGACGGTGACGTTCTCGTCCTCCTCGAAGACGGCCTTGCAGTTGGCATAGTCGACCTGGTTGGCGCACATGGTAACCGGGGTGAACTCGGCGATGGCGCGGGCGATGGCGGCATACTGCTTCTGAGCCGGCTTGGCGCCGTGGGCCCAGGTGTCGGTGCGGTGGGGCCAACCCATCCACACGCGATCCTGCGGGGCGAACTCAGCGGGCATAAAGAAGCCGTCGGCCTTGGGGGTGGACTCGGACTCGGTGATCGTACGCATAAGATTTCCTCCAAATCGAACGATCGCTTGCTGCGGGCGGGTTACCCGCAGCCTAAAACCAAGAGATGGTAGGCGCCCGTTCCCCGGCAAAGGTCGGGGCGCCCGGCGCCGGTTTTCACGGAGTCGCACCGGCAAGCGACGACGTAACCAAGTGCGCGGAGACAAAACGCACGAAGGATACGGAAGAGAGATTGGGGTGGGCGGTGGTTACCGGAGCTATCGCTCACACCCACCCCGGGGAATGGTTAGCAAACCTGTCGCTTGGGCACGTCTCCGAAGAAGCTAGAGTGCCCGGAGTCGGGAGCGACAAGCCCGACGAAGCGCACGTTGGTACGCGAGGAGGGTTGGAGCCCCAGAACCGGGTGCCCTAGTTCTCCTCGGCCTCGGCGGCCTCCTCAGCGAGACGCTGAGCTGCCAGCTCGGGAGTGAGGCCCTTGTACTCGGTCTCGCGGCCCTTGGCGCTGACGACGCGGACAACCTCGCCGATGAGCAGAAGCACGATGAAGATAACGATCATCGGGAGCTTGTCGCCAATTTCAGCGGCAGAGAGCGGCACCAGCGTTGCAACGATGGCCAGGATCAGCTCGATGCAAGGGATGGCCAGCATGACCTTCATCATGGCACCCTTAAACGGGAACGTGAAGATGCGCTCGCGGTTGGGGTCGTTCTTACGAAGGTTGAGGAACGCCGGGAACATCGGGATATAGGTGAGCAGCAGGAAGACGACGGAGGTGCCGAAGAGCATCCAGAAGACACCGTTGGAGATGGCGTCGATGGGCACGAGCTGCAGGCACAGCACCAGGGAGGCAACGATGGCGTTGACCAGGTTGGCGCCGTTGGGCATGTCGTCATCCGAGATCATCGAGGCGAAGACCTTGGGCATGTTGCCGTGCTCGGCAGCATAGCGAGCAACAGAGTTGACGCCGAAGGACCAGGCAGCCATGTTGGCGAACAGGGTGATCAGGAAGGCAATGCAGATGACCTTGAAGATCATGGAGTCGCCCACCATGGTCTGGACTGCGACGATCATGCCGTAGTCGGGGTCGATGGAATCGGCCGGCACCGCAGCGCCGATGCCAAAGCCAGCGAACAGGTAGATCACGGCGATGGACAGGCCACCGACGATGATAGCCTTGGGGATATCGCGAGCGGGATCGGCCATGTCGTCGGTCATGGTGCAGATGACCTCGAAGCCCATGAAGTTAAAGATGATGATCGACAGGTAGCCGAGAGCGTTGGTGTTGGTGAGCTCGGGCAGGAAGGTGGCAGCGGACATGTCGTTCGCAAAACCGTTCTCCATGGCATACCAAATGCCCAAAGCGCCAACGATAACGGCGACGGCGACCTTGATGATGGCGCCGCCGTTAAGGACCCACTCGGAGTCGGCCGCCTTGGAGCGGCCCATGAGGTAGACGATCCACACAAAGGCAAGATCGATACCCATCTTGGCGATCAAGTTGAACTCGACGCCAAAGACCATGCCCAAAATGTCGGGGAACATGGTAGCCAGCGAGGCGATCCACAGCGGGTAGTTGACCCAGTAGTAGTACGAGATGCGGGCGCCCCATTTGTCGCCCAGGCCATCGCGTACCCAGTCGTAAATGCCGCCCTCGCCGTCATAGGTGGTACCGAGCTCGGCGACAACCATGCCGTAGGGAAGCAGGAAGGTCAGGATCAGGAAGATCCACCAGAAGAACTGCTGGTTTCCAATGGCAGCAGCAGGAGCGGCGGCCTCGCAAACGAAGACGACGCAGATGATGGTCGAAATGACCGTCAAAAAGGAAAGCTTTTTCTTTCCGTCGCTCATGATGAGCTCCTTCGCTCAGTCTTGGACAGATCCGAGGCCCTAAGGTATTAAGGCAATTGCTTGGGCCTCGGTGAGCGGGCGACAGGAGACGAGCATCCGCCGCCCGCAAACGTGCGTTTAGCAGGCTTAAGGCTTAGAGCTGCTCGAGAGCTTCGAGAGCGGCGTGGAGCTCAGCCTTGGCGGAGTACTCGACACCCTCGTCGTTGAGCGGGGTGCGCTTGCCCAGGGCGGCAAGGAGAGCACGGATGGAGTGCTTGCGGTTCTCGGCCTCGACCCAGCACAGGGAGCGCTCGGGATCGTCCATGACCTCGTCGACGACCTCCTCGTTGCGGGTGGCCGGCAGGCAGTGCATGAACTTGGAGTTGGGGCCGGCGAAGTTCATCATGTCCATGGTGACCTGATACTTGGGATAGAACACGTCCATGTAGTTCTCGCCCGAGACCTCCTCGTCGTACAGGCCATACCACACGTCGGTGTAGATGAAGTCGGCGCCCTTGATGCACTCGATGTCGTCGGAGATGACGACAGAGCCGCCGGAGACCTTGCAGTTCTCCTCGGCGATGGCCATCATCTGCTTGCCGAACTCGGCGCGCTCCTCGACGGTGCCAACGTGCAGGCCGCCGTCGGGGATCTGGTGGCCCTTAGGTCCAAACTGGACAAACTTCATGCCGACCTTGGAGGCGATGAACATGAGGGAGACGCAGACCTGGGTGGCGTCGCCGATGAAGGCCAGGGTGCAGTCCTCGATCTTCTTGCCCTCGGGGAGGTTCTCGAGCATGGTCATGAGGTCGCCCATCTCCTGCGTGGGATGGTTGAACTCGGACATGCCGTTGATGACGGGCACAGCGGAGCCCTCGGCGAGGCCGACGACGTCCTTGTGACGGTCAACGCGAGCCATCATGATGTCGAGCAGGTCGCCCATGACGCGAGCGGTGTCGCCCAGGGACTC
Source organism: uncultured Collinsella sp. (assembly GCA_900550415.1). Classification (GTDB taxonomy): domain Bacteria; phylum Actinomycetota; class Coriobacteriia; order Coriobacteriales; family Coriobacteriaceae; genus Collinsella. Next base: position 25,158 of record URSO01000020.1, on the reverse strand, counting down.
GTGGCCACCGAGCTGAATGGTGCCAGGGCCATAGAACTGAGCGTGGCCGCCGAGGTCGGTCATAGCGGTCTCGAAGGAAAGACGAGTGCGGGTGGAGACCTGCTGGAAGATCATGCCAAGGCTCTTGTTGCGGAGCAGGTGCGGATAATAACCGTCAACCTTGATGGCCTTCTTCATTGCCAGGCCAAGATCCTCGATAGCCAGGATCTGCTCTTTGGTGAAGTCGTTGGTGTCGATGAAATCCTTAGGCAGTGCCATATCGATTTCCTTTCCGCCGGTCTTGCCGACTATTAACTATGAGGCGCTCGAACATCACGCCTCGTGTTGACAAGACCATCATTCACCCGTATGCAATTTTTACCTAGTTTATTCGGGATTAAAGACCGTTCACGGAGTTACACCCTCTCTAATCCAATATAAACCCGCAGGTCAAGAGTTTACAGGGGGTTTACCGTCTGGAACCGCGAACGGTATACGGCTATGCTGTATCTTGGCGTTTAATCCGCAATGGAACGAAGGGTTGAGACGTCTATATCCCACAAGGCACACATGGCTCGGCCATAGGTGAAATGAGAAGGGACGGTGACAGATGAACACCCTGATGTTCTTCTATACCCTAGCGATTCTCCTGATTTGTATTGTGACGGCAGTGCTTTCGCTTGCCGCCTATGCCTCGTCCCGTCGACGCTTCTTTATCTATGGCAGTGGCGTTTTTATTTGCTACGCCATCGAAATGACTGAGATCTTCTTTTTTGAATACACGTTGCAAAACGAGAGTTTTCCGGCCAGCGACTATTACTCAATTACCATGCCTGTGTTGCGGACCCTTGTGGCGACCGCTTCACAGGCTTTTATTTGGCTGATTGCCATGGACTTGCTCGATAAGCATTCTAAAAAGCAGTTCGCTATCCCCGTCTTAACGTTTTTGCTGTGCGAGTCGCTGGCTATCGTCGCAGTCCCCTCCGGCCCCATGCGTCAGTGGATCTACTACACGATACGCCAGGCATTCCTTGTCTTTGTTGGACTGTATATCTTTTGGACGGCTCATAAGAGTACAGAGGTTGAGCTGAAGGCACGCGTTAACAACCAGCGAAAGCACCTGATTATCGGCGCTATTCTGGTCGGTTGCATCGTTGCCGAGGATTTCTACAACATCCTTGTCATCCCCATGAGTCTGGCGCCCTCTTGGCTGCAGCTTTATCTATCCGAGCGCAACTTTAGCGAGAACATCTTTGCGTGCTACTTTGCGATTCTGCTGATCATCTATGCCTACCACGTGCTTTCAATCCGCATGCAGGAGGCGCCCGAGGAAAAGAACGTCAGCGATCTTGATCGACACATCGAAGAGCAAATGCCCTTCTATCGCAACGCCTACAGGCTCTCCAACCGCGAGGCCGAAGTCATGCGCTTGGTTGTGCTGGGCAAGTCGAACCAAGAGATCGCTGACGAGCTATTCCTTGCCGTGGGCACCGTCAAGACCCACATCCACAACATCCTGGTCAAAACCGAGCAGCAAAACCGCACGACGTTGATCCTCCACTTTTGGAAGCGCTGAGGTTACGCGGTTTTGCCAAACCGCGTAACGGCTCGACGCTGCAAGCGCCCCTAGGCGGCAATCTGACGTTCAATCGTCGGTCGCGTACCGAAGTACGCTTCCCTCCTCTTTCACGTCACCTTGCTCGCCTAGGGATGCTTTCGCTGACTTATGCTCAACCTGTGATGATTTTACTTTTCGCTAGGCAGGTTACTCGCTGTAGCGGGTGGCGATGGCAGCTTGTACCATGCCGGCGCTCATGAGGTACGTTACCAGGAAGTAGCCACCATAGGCCGCCAGGAAAATCGCGCAGGTGAGGCCCACGGTGCCGGCGATGCTCATATCTCCGAATATGCTCACCAGCTCGATGATCACCTTGAGCGCCACAAAGGAGTGCGCCAGGCCCACTGCCAGCGGGAACAGGAAGAATACCGCTTGCTGCGCCATCACCGAATGACGAATCTGGCGGTCGTCACAGCCAATCTGTGCCAGCACACGATAGCTGCGGCTGCCGTCGGCCACATTGGAGAGCTGCTGGATCGACAGTATCGCCGCGCACGCAACGACCAGTACAAAGCCAATGTAGATGGCCAGATAGCTAATCATGCCGTTCATCTGCGCTGCTTGCGTGTACATCTCGGAACGCGTGATGAAGACTCCCCACGACCCCGGCTCCTTGCCGTCAACGAGCAGATTATCGAGCAAGGTGTATTTAATGCTCTCGTCTGCCTCGGTCGTATCCATACCCTGTTTGTAATTAACGAGCAGATTACTGGAATACGGCTGCAGATTAAGCTGGGACAGCAGCTCATCGGCTACGACCACGGTACCGGGATTGCTGCCCATCGCCGAGTTGGCGATGGCCGCCGTGTCCTCGTCCGACTTATCGGTTGCGGGCTTGAGCTCATGCCCGTCCAAGGTGAGGGTATGGCCGCCAGCCATATACTTGGTGTACAGGTCGCCCAGCTCACCGCCCATATCACACGTGAGCAGATACTGGTCGCGGCCAATGCTCACCGGCTCCTCGCCCATCATCTGGCGCAGTTTGTTGCACTGGCTCGCCGGCGTCACATACAGACCCATCGCATCGGCGTTGCTTCCCTCGAGCGCCTTGGGAAGCTTTTCTCCCATGGCCTTGCACATCTCACCCGCCACCACCGAGGGGCCCGAGCCGCCAAGCGGGTAACTCAGATACGAATCGATCTGCACATGCTCACCGGCAACATCGGCGATATTGACCTTCTTGCCTGTCTCATCGTTGTTGTCCGCCGACTTGCGCTCGCCATGCCATGCAGCGTACAAATCGACCGTTGCATCGGCCAGCACCATGCGATCGGCCTCAGACGGATTGACATACTCCTTGTAGTAGTCGAGCGTTTCGGGCGTGTAATAGACATACGTCTGAGACACGTCAACAGGGTTATAGCGCTCCAGATTCTCGTTCATCACGTTGGCGATCGACATACCGCAGGTCACCGAGGTAATGGCCAAAAACAGAATCATCGCGATGACGCCCATCGAAAAGCACACCGTGTTGACCTTGGCCGCAAGCTGGCGCACGGTAAACATATTGAGACCGCGCCAGTACACGCCGCGCAGGCTCTGCAGCAGCTTGATAAGCATGCCCGAAAGCCCCCAGAACAGGGCAAAGGTGCCCACCGTGACCATAGCGGTAGTGATGCCGAACTGATTCATGGCCCCCTGCAGCTTATCGCCCGACGCGGTGAGCGGGAACCCGTCGCGCAGCAGACGGTAATAGGCCACGCCCACAAGTAGCACGCCCGCGGTAAAGATGGCAATCGCAATCCAGGGATTACGTGTCTTGATGCTCTCGTTGCGGCGCTCGGCACCCATAAGCTCGATGAGTTTGGTACGACGCACGGCGCGCAGGTTCAGCAGTAACGTGAGTACGAACATCACGAGCATGCAGGCAAGGGTCAGGTTGAACGCATGCACCGAGAAGAAGAAATGAAAATTGGCGATCTGTGTCTTAAAGAGCGAGGCCGTAAAGAATGTCATGAGCTGGGAGAGTCCCACACCCAGCACAATGCCGGCGACAAAAGCGCCGACCGAGACGATCACCGTCTCGAGCGCCATGATCGTGGCGACGCGCCCGCGCCCCATGCCGAGCACCTGGTACAGGCCAAACTCCTTTTTGCGGCGTTTCATGATGAAGTTATTGGCATACACCATCAAAAAGGCCATGACACCGGCCAAAAAGTACGTCAGGTAGCCGAGCATGCTGCCCATAACCTGCGCCAAGCCCTCTTCATCGATGCCGGCAATGTCGACCTGCATCGAGATGGTGTTAAAGGCATAGAAGACCGTGACGCCCAGGGTGAGCGTCAAAAGATAGACGAGGTAGTCGCGGCCGGCGCGGCGGACGTTGCCCCAAGCGAGTTTACAGAGCATCGGAGCCCTCACCGCCCATCATGGCAACGACCTCCATAATGCGGTCGAAGAACTCTCGGCGGTCGGTGTCGCCGCGGCGCAGCTCGGTGAAGATCTTGCCGTCACGAATAAACAGCACACGGCTCGTGTAGCTGGCGGCAAAACTGTCGTGCGTAACCATGAGCACGGTCGCGCGCAGGCGGCGATTCAGGGCCTCCAAGCTCTCGAGCAGCAGGCGGGCGCTCTTGGAATCGAGGGCGCCGGTGGGCTCGTCGGCCATGATCATGGTGGGGTCGGTGACGAGCGCGCGAGCCGCGGCAACGCGCTGCTGCTGACCGCCGGACATCTGGTAGGGATACTTGTCGAGCACCTGACTGATAGACAGACGCGCGGCTACATCCTGCACGCGGGTCGAGATCTCTGCCGAGTTTGTGCGGGCGATGGTGAGCGGCAGGGCGATGTTCTCGCGTGCCGTGAGCGTATCGAGCAGGTTGGAGTCCTGGAAGATAAAGCCGAGCTCCTCGCGGCGGAACTGCGAAAGCTTGGCCTGCTTCATGCGCGTCACATCCTGGCCGTTGATACGGATGGTGCCACTCGTGGCGCTATCGATGGTCGAGACGCAGTTGAGCAACGTCGACTTACCCGAGCCCGAGGCGCCCATGATGCCAACAAATTCGCCGCGGTTGACGGTAAAGCTGACGTCGTTGAGCGCGCGGGTCACGTTGCCCAGCGCTCCATATACCTTTTCGAGATGCGCGACCTCCAGTACCGGGGTCGCCATGTGCGTGGTTTGCATACCGAGTCCTTTCTTGCGATTAGTCTACGGCATCTATAGTCGCAAGAAGCCGAGTCGGCTACCATCGATATGGCTTACGCTTGCCTTACCGTTGCGTAAGGTAAGCGTAGTCTGCCATGTGTTGATGTTGAGAGAGGGCTCCTGTTGAAGACTGTTCATGTTGCCGCTGGGATCATTCGCAAGGAAGGATCTGACGAGCTGCTTGCCGTGCAGCGCGGCTACGGCAACATGCAGGGACTATGGGAGTTCCCGGGCGGCAAACTTCTGCGCGGCGAGACACCCGAAGACGCCGTGCGCCGCGAGCTTATGGAAGAGCTACAGGTAAAAGTCACCAACCTGCGTGATTTCTACACCGTTGAGTATGACTACTCCGATTTTCATCTCTCCATGGAGTGTTACTACTGCTCGCTCGCCGATGAATCCGATGAGCCCCAGAAACACGACCGCCAGCTTGATATCCGCTGGATTCCACGCACCTCGCTTGCCACGGTGGAATGGATGCCCGCCGACAAGGGGCTCATTGATGCTCTGATTGAGTTAAAGGAAGATCGGCTTGAGGCAAGCTCCGCCGATGACGCCGCGCCCAACACAACCGACAAACCCGCCACCAAACCCAAGCGCGCACCTAAACGCCGCAGCAAAAAGCGTCCCAAGCCCGGTCTGCTCGACGGCATCGATACCTCGGACCTCTCCGCTGACGAGCGCGAACTGGTCCGCCGTCGCGCCGCCATCAAAAAGTCCATGAAGGGCAACAAGCGCGCCAACACCAAGCCCGAGCTGCTCGTACGTCAGCGCCTACGGGCCGCGGGCCTTACGGGCTATCGTTTGGAATGGAAGGTACCCGGCAAGCCCGACATCGCCTTCCCCGGCCGCAAGATCGCCATCTTCGTCAACGGTTGCTTTTGGCACCGCTGCCCCAAGTGCAACCCAAGCCAGCCCAAGCGCAACGTTGAGTTTTGGGAGGCAAAGTTCCGTCGCAACGTCGAGCGCGACCGTGCTGCTGTGGCAGCGCTCACTCAAATGGGCTGGACGCCCATAACCATCTGGGAATGCGAACTCAAAAAAGACCGCATCGACGCCACGATGGAAAAGGTCATCGAGCAGGTGCGCGCCACAGAGCCGCAGCGCTAACAGCGAGCATTCACACGCTCCGCACGTCCGCGCCACATCCACGTCACAAACCTTAGAAAGCCCTTAAGCTCAAAACCTTTCAAGAGTGTTACTCGATACCTCTGACCTGGAGTTTCATCGTAACACCAAACCAGGTTAAGCCTTTCTTTAGCGCTTCTTTGCGACGGCCGCGGCATAATACTGCCAACGCACGGGACCTAGCAGCAAACCCCGCGCGCAATCTTTTGGTGGACATCGAGGAGGCCGCATAAGCATGCATTCTTCCAATGACGCAGCACAGCAGCCATCCCTAAAATATGCAGACCTTTTCTCCTTCCCCCCGACACAGAGAAACGGCCTCCTCGACTCCCCCACCACAAAAACCAAGCGCTCAGCCGATCAGAGCCTCAACTTACGAGCATCCTTCGAAAAGCTCCAAGCATCCCTAGACAAGGCGTTCCCCGAACAGGCAAGAGCAATCTAAGCCCATCGCGCTTTATACTGATGCCATGCGAAACATGGATCACATAGAATTGCACCGCGGAGGACGCGAGGAAGCGTTTCCCGAGACCGCCGAAGACTGGCCCTATATTGCCGAACGCGCAGAATTCGCTCGCTATCCGGGCAATTCCGTCCCCTGGCACTGGCATTCCGAAGTTGAGCTTTTCTACATGGAGCAGGGAGCGATTGACTATCGAACGCACGCGGCTCATGAGCACGTACGCTTTGAGGAAGGGTCCGCCGGCTTTATCAACGGCGGCGTTTTGCACAGCACGCTGCAATCACCCAATTCGGCGCCAGCCATTCAAATGCTGCATATCTTTCAGCCGTCGATGCTCGGCGATCCCGCGGGACGTCTCCAAAAGCGCTACATCAACCCATTGCTTCAATGTCGAGGCGTCGATGTGCTCAAATGGTCGCCCACCAATCCCGACGATATGCCCTTTATCGATTTGCTGAAGAGCTCCTTTAGCCACGACCTTCAACGGCCGCAGAACGAGATGGCGCTTCGAAATAGTTTGTCAGAGCTCTGGATTCAGATTAACGCCAAGACCGAACCGCTCTTTTCTTCCGACGGCGCCTCTTGGATGACCAGCCGCGACGTACAGTTCAAGGCAATCCTGGACTTTATCCGCGCAAACTATGCAGCCGCTATAGATGTGCCCCAGATGGCATCTGCAGCCGGCGTAAGCGAAAGAGAGTGTTACCGCATTATCGAAACTTGTGCAGGAACGACCCCGGCGGCATATCTACGCGCATACCGCATAAACCGTGCTTGCGAACTTTTGGCACACACCACGAGAACGGTACAGACAGTCGCGCGCCAATGCGGATTTATAACAGCAAGCCATCTTGGCCAGGTATTTAAAGAACAAATGGGGTGCACTCCTTCGAGCTATCGAGCAGCGAGGCAGAATCTCGATAGCACCAGGCAGAAATCCCGCTAGCCCTTCTTCTGTCACTGCATCAAACTTGCAGGCAAACAACAGAGAGGAGCAATCATATGAAGCACTTTGACCATATCGTATTTGACGTTGATGGGACATTGGCAGATACAGAAGAAAGCGTTCTGTCATCGCTTGTCCAGATTGTCCAAGAAGAGACCAGCAAAACGCTTCCCCGACACGAGCTTGACTTTGCCCTCGGCATACCCGGCAAGGATGCCCTTGAGAAACTTGGGATCTACTCGCAGGCAACGTTGGATCGCTGGTGCCAAGTTGCCGCCAGCTTTAAAAGCACCATCAGCGTGTTTCCAGGTTTGCTTGAAGTCATCGCAACGCTCGCCGATAGCGGCTGCAAACTTGGCATCGTCTCCTCACGTGCGCGCGACGAATACGCAAAAGAAATTGCACCCCTTGGTTTCGATAAGTATTTTGAGCACATCATCCTTGTCGAAGACACAACCGAACATAAACCCGCACCCGCACCCATGCTCGAATATCTCCGACTTGCGGGCGCGAATCCTGGCAACGTCGTCTACGTTGGCGACACCGTCTACGACGAACAATGCGCAACTTCAGCAGGGGTCAGTTTTGCCCGAGCAGCATGGGGATCACACCAAGATATCCCAAACGCCACCTACAACCTCAAAACCCCCAACGACCTACTAACCCTAACAACCAAATAACCCACGCGCCCCACCCTTTCCGCCCCAACGCCACAAGGGCGATTGAGCAGGACGACTTGGGCGGGCCCCCGTACTTAGTTTCCAAAATCATTCCGCAGCGCGAAGGCTTCTTATTATTTTCAGACCTAACGCCACAAGGGCGACGACCTCGAGTAGGTCAACCTGGGAGGGACGAGGGCTTAGTTCTCCAATCTTTCCGCAGGGGGCAAAAAGCCTCGCCGCACGAAGTGCGCAGCGAGGCTTTTTGCATGCCCGAGGACGATTGGGGAACTAAGTCCTCGTCCCTCCCCGGGATATGTAGCGAGTCGGAGTACCCTTGCTGTTACTCTGCCTTGCCCACAGAGTTGAGGTTGGTCATGCGGATCTTAACCAGCTCGGTGATCTCACGCATGCCCTCCTTGGCCGGCTTCTTAGGATCGAAGCAGGCGGGGTTCTCGGCCATGTAGGCCATGAAGCCCTTGGTGTAGGCCTGACGCAGCTCGGTGGCGTAGTTAACCTTGCAGATGCCGTTCTTCACGGCCTCGGCAACCTGCTCATCGGGCACACCAGAGGTGCCGTGCAGGACCAGCGGCACGTCGACGGCGTCGCGGATGGCCTTGACCACGGACTGCTCGATGTGCGGGTCGCTCGTGTACACGCCGTGGCTGGTGCCAACGCCAATAGCGAGGGAGGTGCAGCCAGTGCGCTCGACGAACTCCTTGGCCTCGGCCGGATCGGTGTAGGGGCTCTCGCCCTCAACCGCGGGACCGTCGTCCTCCTTGCCGCCAACCTTACCGAGCTCGGCCTCGACGGGCACGCCCATGGCGCGGCCAGCGTCGGCGACGGACTTGGTCAGGGCGATGTTGTCCTCGAAGGACTCGTGCGAACCGTCGATCATGACGGAGGTGTAGCCCGTGCGGAAAGCCTGCATGCAGCGGTCATAGCCATCGCCGTGATCGAGGTGCAGGGCAACGGGCACGGAAGCGCGCTCGGCGGCAGCCTTGACCATGCCGTAGAAGTAGTCCAGACCAGCGGTCTTGATGGTGCCCGGGGTGGTCTGCATGATGACGGGGGACTTGGTCTCCTCGGCAGCGGCCAGAACGGCCATAACAAACTCGAGGTTCTCGACGTTGAACGCGCCGACGGCGTAGTGGCCGGCCTGAGCGTCCTTGAGCATCTTTTCGGTGGTAACAAGTGCCATGAGCGTTTGCTCCTCTCCCTCGCCCGCATCTGGACATCGGGCGTACGTGTCCGCAAGGCGTTTTACCTTGCATTTTGCTGCGCCCATTGTATGAAAATCGCATCTGTCGCATGTACGAGATATCGCCGGCACGCAGGCCAAAACGCTCGTTTTTGAAAAGCAAACGGAAGGGATTCAGGCTAAATTCCCCTATCCGACATTACCGTTTTCAAGCGAATCATCTTTCTTTTATAGAAAAGATAAGTAATCGAAAGGCGTTTACTTGCTCAAAAAGAAAATGAACGAAAATAGACTCAACACAATTCCTGCAAATTTAGGCTGAGGATGGAGCAGCTATGACCCACGCAACAACCCGAGCTTTCGCCGATGAGCGACGCGCCGCCATCATGGAGATGCTTGAACATAACGCCTCGGTGCAGGTGGCAGAAATCGCCCAGACCTTTGGCGTATCCTCCGTCACCGCCCGCGCCGACCTGGACGCGCTCGCCGAGTCCGGCAAGTTGCGCCGCACGCACGGCGGCGCCGTGTCGCTCCAGAAGCGACTGACCGTATCCACCCAGGATCGCCGCATCAACGTCAATGTCGCCGCCAAGCAGGCCATCGCGCAAAGCGCCATTGAACTCGTCGGCAACGGTGACACCCTGCTCGTAGACTCGGGCACCACCGCTCTCGAGTTTGTCCGCCTGCTCGACCAGCGCGATGGCATCACCGTCATCACGGCCGACATTACCATTGCCGATTACATCGACGAGAGCATGCCCTCGGTCGATGTCGTCATGCTGGGCGGGGCGCTGCGCAAAGGTCATCGCTATCTGTACGGCCCACTTACCATGCAGGCGCTCCAAATGGTCCATGCCGATCTGGCCGTCATGTGCCCTGGCGCTTTCGTTCCCGGCTGCGGCTTTACGACCGACTTTCCGCAGATGGCCGAGACCAAAGCGGCTATGGTCGGTGCTGCTCGTCAAAGTGTCGCCCTCATGGACGCCAGTAAGGTCAACGGACGTGGCATGTACCGCTTTGCCGAGCTGACCGACGTCAACGCCATCGTGATGGACCGTGACCCCGATCACGCCGTCGCCACCTCAATCGCCGAGATCGCCGACGACGCCCGCCCAAATCTCCTCATCGCCGGCGCTTAAACAAAAACCACCACAAAGGTTCACCGTCCCCTTTGTGGTGGTTTGAGCGTTAAACGTGAACGTATCGCTACTTGGAGAGCTCGTCAGCGAGGGCCTCGATCTGAGCGCGTGAGGCGTCGTTGAGCGAACCCAGGACGGTCACCTTGTTCTGCGTCAGGGTGATGTCCTTCATACCCTCGAGCTCCTTGGTCATAATCTTGGCAGCTGCGGGCGCCCAGGAGCCGCCCTCGACGAGCGCCACCGTACGGTTCTGGTAGGCATGCTCGGCAAGCGTATGGATAAAGGTGCTCATGAATGGGAAGATCTCGCCCTGATAGGTGATGGAGGCGAGCACCAGACGGTCATAGCGGAACGCGTCCTCAACGGCCTCGGCCATGTCGTCGCGAGCCAGGTCAAAGACGGAAACCTTCTGGCCGCGAGCCTCAAGCGCAGATGCAAGCTCCTCAACGGCAGCCTTCAGATGGCCGTAGACGCTCGCGTAGGCAATGGTGATGCCCTCGTCCTCGGGCTGATAGCTCGACCAGGTGTTGTAGGTGTCGAGGTAGTAGCCCAGGTTCTCGGTCAGCACGGGGCCGTGGAGCGGGCAGATGATCTGGATGTCCAGATCAGCGGCCTTCTTGAGCACGGCCTGCACGAACTTGCCGAACTTACCAACGATGCCAAAGTAGTAGCGGCGAGCCTCGCAAGCCCAACCCTCGGGATCCTCGATGTCGTTAGCGCCAAACTTGCCAAAGCCGTCGGCACTAAAGAGCACCTTGTCGGTAGACTCGTAGGAGAAGATCACCTCGGGCCAGTGAACGTTGGGGGCGCCGACAAACGTTAGGCTGTGACCGCCCAGATCGAGCACGTCGCCCTCTTTGACGACCATCTTGCGCTCGGGGTAGTCGGTGCCAAAGTAGTTGACCATCATGCGGAAGGCGCCCATGCTGGCCACAATCTGTGCCTGGGGATAGCGCTCCATAAAGGCGGCGATGCCGGCGGAGTGATCGGGCTCCATATGGTGAACGACCAGGTAATCGGGCGTGCGACCGTCGAGCACGGCTTCGATGTTACCGAGCCACTCGTCGACAAAACCGCCGTCGACTGAATCGGCGACAGCAATCTTTTCGCCCAAGATAACGTAGCTGTTGTATGCCATACCGTTCTCGGACACATCGTACTGGCCCTCGAACAGGTCAATGTCGTGATCGTCGACGCCAACGTAGCGGATATCCTTGGTGATCTCCATCAGGCAAAGCCTCCTAGATAGACAAAAGAACCCGTCTATCATAACACTCGGTAGTATCCCAGCTGTTATCTGCCGGCATCCATACCGATTGTTATTGAAATACGATAAATCGCCGTTTACCTGCGCAAACTATGAGCGTGGTATCGCCGTGCTATGTCGAATAATGAGCTGACCGGGAATACGAATGGCAACGGTTTTGCCCGCCGTACCCGCCTCGGGAACCGCATGCTCGAATACCTCGCGCCCGCGCTGATGTAGATCGAATCGCACGGTCGTGAGCTCGTTATGCGCGACAAAATCATCGAGCGAGTCATCGACGCCTACCACGCTCACGTCCTCAGGCACGCGCAGACCGCTATCACGCAGCGCGGCAATCGCGCCATTTGCCATCTGATCGTTTGCCGCATAGATCGCCGTCATGGTGCGATCGTGCTCGGCCAGGTACCTGCCGGCCTCGTAGCCGCTGTTGGCAGACCAGTCGCCCTCGAGCGGCTCTGCCGGCTCGATGTGTTTACGCTCGAGCGCATCCTGCCAACCGGCTCGACGAAATTGCTCGTCGACCGAGAACGACGGGCCGCCAATATAGCGAATCTGTTCGTGCCCCAGCTCAAACAGATGGTCCATAAGCAACAGCGAGCAGCCGTAATGGTCGGAATCGACTGTGGTCACGCGCGGATGCGCATACATGGTAACGATGACCGTGCCAATGCCCGGCAGTGGATCAAACGTCTCAAAATCGGGCGCCATGCGGCTCATGCCGATGATGATGCCGTCCACCGGCAATGCGGCCATACGACGCGTTGCCTCGGCAAGCGAGAACTCCTCGGTCTTGGACATCTCGACCAGCGTGATGGCGCAATTACGCTCGCGAGCAGCGCTGGCGATGCCGTCGATCATTGAAAGGTTGCCAAACTTGGTGACATCGTTGATGCACAGGCCGACCGAATGGTAACGGCCATCGCGCAGCGAGCGACCGGCATAACTCGGACGAAAGCCGAGCTCTTGCATAGCGGCCTGCACGCGCTGGCGCGTCTGCTCGTTAACGTTGGGCAAGCCGTTGGCGACGCGCGAAACCGTCTGCTGCGAAACGCCAGCAGCGCGGGCGACGTCGGCCATGGAAACCGGACGCGTACCTGTATCGTTGGACGGGCGCCTTGCCACAGGATCACCTTCACCCTTGCGAGATCTGAATAGCGTGAATGCCGGCCCGGGCAGTAATACATCCCGCGCCGAGGCCCGCTATCGTCGGACGCATGTTAACGTACTCTACTTTTTCTATCTGCATCTCTTCTGCTTTATAAGTCCATACGGCAGTACCGTTCACGGCTGTATTTCTACCGATTACCAGATTCTCAAAAAGTGACAAGCGATGTGTTATGAGTACGTTAACATAGCCCGTAACGTGCGGTATCGTGAACACTTGGTTCATGCCGCTACAAGTTGTTAACGTACTCATAACGACGCAAAACTCACCCGTGCGCGCCAAGGAAAGGACTCCCATGACCACGCCCGACGAAAAGACATTCGCCACACTTACCAAGCTGTTTGAGGAGGAGTTTGGCCCCATCGGCGACCGCCAGGTGCTCTACGTACACGCGCCCGGCCGTTCCGAGATCAGCGGCAACCACACCGACCACGAGGGTGGCCACGTTATCGCCGGCTCGCTCGATGTCGCTGTCGACGGCATCGCCGTGGCAACCGATTCCAACAAGGTTCGCGTAGCCGACGAGGGCTATCCCACGTTTGAAATCGCGCTCGGCACGCTAGACGTTCGGGAGTCCGAGAAGGGCACGTCCGCAAGCCTCGTGCGCGGTATGGCCCACGAGATTGCAGCCCTTGGCGTTGAGCCTCACGGCTTCGATTTCGCCTTCACCTGCTCCGTCCCCTCGGGCGGCGGCCTTTCCAGCTCCGCTGCCGTCGAGGCCGCATACGGCCGCGCCATGGAGACGCTCTGGGGCGCGCCCGCCATTGAGCCCGTCGCGCTCGCGCAGATGAGCCAGCGCACCGAGAACAACTACTACGGCAAGCCCTGCGGTCTGATGGACCAGGCCGCCGTGTGCCTGGGTGGCCTCGCCTACATGGACTTTGAGGACCAGGCTCAGCCTAAGACCCAGAAGCTCGAGCTCAACTTTGAGGATCACGGTTATGCGCTTGTGCTCGTTAAAGTGGGCGCCGACCACGTGGCAGCCACCGATGACTACGCCGCCGTTCCGCGCGAGATGCAAGACGTCGCTGCCGAGTTTGGCAAGGCGCGCCTGTGCGAGGTCGACGTTGCCGACTTTGACGCTAAGCTCCCCGAGCTGCGCGCCAAGCTGGGCGACCGCGCCTGCCTGCGCGCCGTTCACTACTGGTACGAGAACGGCCTGGTCGATAAGCGCTGGGCAGCGCTCAACGCCGGCGACATTGACCAGTTCCTGGTCCTGACGCGCGAGTCCGGCGCCAGCTCTGCCATGTACCTGCAAAATGTTGTTGCCAAGCTGGGTTCCGAGCAGCCTTCCATGTATGCCCTGGCGCTGGCCGAGCACGTGCTCGACGGCCGCGGCGCCGTCCGTATCCACGGTGGCGGCTTTGGTGGCACCATCCAGGCCTTCGTGCCGCTCGATCTGGTCGACACCTTCATTGCCAAGATGAACGGCTGGCTGGGCGAGGGCTCTGCCCGTCACTACGCCATCTCTGACAAGGGGGCTTACGCGGCATGGCTGTAATGACTGACGTGCGAGAGGCCGCGCAGAACCTGATCGAGTACGCCATCCACCGATCGATGATCGGACAGGACGACCGCATCTGGGCATACAACACCATTTTGGAGTGCATCGGCGCTACGGGTCCCGCGCTCGATATGGCCTGGGCGCTCCAGGTTGAGAAACTCTCGCTCTTGCACCCCAATACCCTGCCCGACTTTGATCTTGAAGGCACGCTTGCCGCGCTTTCCGAGGCCGCCGTTACCAACGGTGCCGCCGAGGACACGGCGTCAGGCCGCGACCGCATCGCCATGCGCATCATGGGTGCGCTCATGCCGAGGCCTTCGGTTGTAAACGAGGAGTTCAACGGACGTATGGGCGTCAACGAGCCCCGCGCCGCAACCGACTGGTTCTACGGCCTGTGCTGCGACGCCGGCTACGTGCGCCGTGCCGCCATCGCGCGCAACATCAAATGGAGCACCCCCACCAACTGGGGCGATCTTGAGATCACCATCAACCTCTCCAAGCCTGAGAAGGACCCGCGCGATATCGCCGCGGCAGGTGCCGCCAAGAACACGGGCGAGAAGTATCCCGCCTGCCAGCTCTGCATCGAAAACGAGGGCTATCCCGGACGCTCCGCTGCAGCCGACGGCGGCGCTCACCCCGCTCGCCAGAACCTGCGCATTATCCCCATCCAGCTCAACGGCGAGCGCTGGGGTTTCCAGTACAGCCCGTACGCGTACTTTAACGAGCATTGCATTGCCATGAGCTCCGAGCATCGTCCGATGCACGTCGACCGCAAGGGCCTGACCTGCCTGCTCGACTTTGTGGACCTGTTCCCGCATTACTTCATCGGCTCCAACGCCGACCTGCCTATCGTGGGCGGCTCGATTCTGTCGCACGACCACTTCCAGGGCGGCGCGCACGAGTTCCCCATGATGCATGCCGCCGAGGTCTCGCAGTTTAGCGTGCCCGGTTTTGACCAGGTCACCGGCACTGTGCTGCAGTGGCCGCTCTCGGTGCTGCGCCTGCGCTCGCATGACCGCGCTCAGCTGCTCGACGCTGCCGAGAAGATTATCCTCGCCTGGCGCGAGTGGACCGACGAGTCTGTGGGCGTTATCGCGCACACGGCCGACGGCGTAGCGCACAACACCGTGACGCCCGTCATCCGCCGCGTCGACTCCCGCGGCAACGCCGGCGGCGAGATTTACGAGGCCTACCTGGCGCTTCGCTGCAATATCACGACCGACGAGCATCCGCTGGGCGTTTTCCACCCGCATGCCGAGTATCACCACATTAAGAAGGAGAACATCGGCCTGATCGAGGTCATGGGCCTGGCCATTCTGCCGCCGCGCCTGGTTCCCGAGCTCGGCGCTGTCCGCGAGCACCTGCTGGCAGCCAAAGCCGATACCAGCTACGACCTTGCCAGTGCGCTCGAGGGCGACGACCTTTGCCGCAGCCATGCCGCATGGGCCGAGGACGTCTATGCCCGCCGCGCCGACGAGCTTACGGCGGATAGCGCCATCGGCATCCTGCACGAGGAAGTCGGCGTAGTGTTTGGCCACGTGCTCGACAACGCCGGCGTCTTTAAGTGGGACGAAGCCGGCCGCGCCGCCCAACAGCGCTTTATCGACTCACTGTAATGATCCCTTGGGGACGGAGAAAAAGTGGTCGTTGGGGGACGTTCTTGTTTGACTGGTCGTTTAAGAACGCCCCCGATGACTATTCGGATTGTTAATTTGTGCGGGTTGTGGTTTTGCGACCTGCTGAAATTTGAGATACTGTACAACTGTACGTTAACTAATCTTCGTAGTATATTGCTACCCGCAAAACTCAATACCATTGTGCTTCGAGACGCTAAAGCGCCTACGTACAATGGTTGTTGATAGTACGATTTGATTCAACGACAGGATGGATGGTCCAAGCGTGAGTCTCGGCAGCAAACTATCCGATGCAAAGGTCTCCTTTGCGATATTCAAGCGCGACATTAAGCGACTGCTTGTGAACCCCGTCGCCTTGGTGGTTACCCTGGGCGTGTGCGTTATCCCCTCGCTGTACGCTTGGTACAACATCGTGGCTAACTGGGATCCATATGGAAACACCCAGGGCATTAAAATCGCTATCGCCAACAACGACCAGGGCACCCAGAACGACCTAGTGGGCGAGCTCAATGCGGGCGATAAGGTGGTCGACCAGCTCAAGGAAAACGATCGGCTGGGCTGGACCTTCGTCGACTCGGCTGCCGATGCCAAAGAGGGCGTCGAGAGCGGGGAATACTACGCGGCGATTGTAATCCCCAAGAACTTCTCCGACAATCTCGTCTCGATGCTCGATGGCAATTACCATCAGCCTAAGCTGACCTATTACGTCAACGAGAAAAAGAGCGCCATTGCGCCCAAGGTTACCGATACCGGTGCCAACACCATCGAGGAGCAGATCAACTCGGAGTTTGTCTCCACGGTGGGCGAGACCGTAGCGGGCATCGCCAAGGATGCCGGCATCGATTTAAAGGACAAGGCAACCCAGACTCAGGACTCGCTGACAAGTTCGGTGTCCGAGGCATCCGACACCTTGGGTGAGGTGCGCGATTCGATTGGCGATATGAATGCCGCCATCGATAAGACGAGTGGCGCTATCGCCTCGGCTGATGCGGCGCTTGCCGGCTTGCAAGGTCAGGCACCGTCGCTGACGCAGGCAATCTCCCAGGGCAACGACCTGCTGGGCGAGGCTCGCGCCACGGCGGGCAACTCTATCACCTCGCTCTCCAAGGCACTCTCGGAAGGTAGCCTTGCACTCACCAAGACGTCAGCCTCCGCGAACGCTGCGATTGGCAAGCTAACGGGTACGGTCACATCTACGACCACCCGCATCGACAACTCGCTCGAGTCTCTCCAGGCGACGATCGATCACAATAAGGCCGTTATCGGGCACTTGGAGATTCTCGTTAATGACACGTCGACAGGTTCCGAGGAAATTGACGCGCGCATTGTATCGACCATCGATTCGCTTCGCGAGCAAAACCAGAAGCTGCAGAGCATCAAGGATGGCCTTTCTGCACAGTCGAGCGCCATGGCAAACGACGCTACGGCAATCTCGAACGCGAGCAACGCACTCAACGCGGCAATTCAGACCGGTACGGCTAGCCTCGGTCAGGCTCAGACCGATCTGGGTCAGAACGCACTTCCGAAGGCTTCGAGCGCGCTTGACTCCTTTGCCGCCGTTTCGGGCGATTTGACCGGCATTGTGTCGGGTATGACCCCCACGATAGCGAGCGCGCGCGGCACGCTGGCGCAGCTCGACGCCACGCTCAAGCAGGCAAAGACCACGCTGTCCCAAACCGACGCCTCCCTTGCCAAGGTTCAGGACAAGCTCGCGACCGCCGCCAATGACATTGCGGCGCTGCAGACCTCTGAGTCTATGGGCGAGTTAGCCGACCTCATGGACGTCGACGTCAATGACGTGGCAGATTTCATGGCATCTCCGGTTGAGCTGACGTCCAAGTCAATCTATCCGGTCAAGAGCTTTGGCTCGGGCATCGCGCCCTTCTACACCAATCTGGCGCTGTGGGTAGGCGGCTATGTGCTCATCGCTATCTATAAACTCGAGGTCGACCGCGAGGGCATCGGTAGCTTTACGGCGCGTCAGGGCTACTTTGGCCGCTGGCTGCTGCTGGTGATCCTGGGCGCGTTCCAGGCCATTATCGTTACGGTGGGCGACCTGGTCATTGGCGTTCAGTGCGTCAATCCGCTGCTCTTTGTACTGGGCGGCATCGCTATTTCGTTCACCTACGTCAACATCATCTATGCGCTGTCCACCACGTTTAAGCATATCGGTAAAGCCATTGGCGTCATCCTCGTCATTGTGCAGATCCCCGGCTCGTCGGGCATGTATCCCATCGAGATGATGCCCGGCTTCTTCCAATGGCTGCATCCGCTGCTGCCCTTCACCTATGGCATCAACCTGCTGCGCGAGACCGTCGGTGGCATGTATTCGTTCAACTACCTGTTCAACCTGTGCATCCTGGGCGTGTTCCTTGCCATCGCACTCTTTATTGGCTTGCAGCTGCGTCCGCTGCTGCTCAACCTCAACCTGCTCTTTGACAAGCAGCTTTCCACGACGGGCCTCATGATCTGCGAGTCCAACGACCTGCCGCGCCAGCGCTATTCGCTGCGCACGGCCATGCGCGTCATGCTCGATTCGGATTCGTACCGTCGCGAGCTGCTCGATCATGCCGTGGCGTTTGAGCATCGCTACCCGTACTACATCAAGGGCGGTTTTGCCGCCGTGGTAGGCGTGCAGGTTCTGCTCTTTGTGCTTTCGACGGTGCTCGATATCGACAATAACGGCAAGATCATCCTGCTCGTTATCTGGATCATTTCGGTTATCGCCATCTGCGGCTGGCTCATCAACATCGAATACATCCGTGCGAGCCTCAATACCCAGATGCGTATCTCGGCGCTTTCGGACGAGGACCTTCGCCGCGAGATGCGCGAGCACACGGCTGCCATCCCTGCCGCCCGTCGCATGTTTGGTCTCAACGCCAGCGAGCGTGGCGCCAAGGGAGGCGAACAGCCTACGAGCCGTCTGTCGCATATCGGTGCGCATCGTAAGGCTCAAGATGCCGACGGCGCTGACAACGTAAACGGAAACGACGGGGACACCACCTCGCTTGGCAAGCACTCTAAAGGAGGTGAGGCATAAATGAAAAACATCCTGCACCTGTTTAAGCGCGATGTCCAAAACGTGTCTCGCTCCGTGATCGGCATGGTCGTCGTGATGGGCCTGATCATCGTGCCATGTCTCTATGCATGGTTTAACATCGCCGGAAGCTGGGATCCGTACGGCAACACCGGCAACCTTAAGATCGCCGTGGTCAACACTGATGAGGGTTACGAGAGCGATCTGATTCCCGTCGAGGTCAACGTGGGCGAAAACGTAACCGCCACCCTGCGCGGCAACGAGAACTTCGACTGGGTTGTGCTCAACGATCGCGATAAGGCCATCGATGGCGTCAAGTCGGGCGCGTACTACGCTGCCGTCGTTATCCCTAAAACGTTTAGCGCCGACATGATGACGCTTTTCTCGACCGAGGTGAAGCACGCCGATATCGAGTTCTACGAGAACCAGAAGGCTAACGCCATCGCACAGATCGTGACTGAAAAGGGCTCGAGCGCCGTCCAGAGTCAGGTCAACGAGACCTTTACCAAGACCATCACGACCATCGGCCTTAAGACCGTGTCCAGCCTGCTCGACTATATGAGTACCGACCAGGTGAGCAACTTTATCGCCAATCTGTCCTCGACGCTGGGCGATTCGGTCGAGGACCTGCAGGACGTTCAGGCGAGTGCGACGTCGCTCGCGGGCATTTTGAGCTCCACGTCCGATTCACTGACATCGGCGGGCGGCATGCTCAAGCAGACGGGCACCGTTGATGAGTCGACGAAGCAGCTGATGGAGCACGCCAAGAGCGGCATCAATGATTCCAAGGAAGCGCTCAAGGCCGCCAACGATGCCGTTGACGCGGCGATTGACGGAAGCGCGGGCTCGTTCGACAACGTGTCCGCCGAGCTTGCGAAGGCATTCGATGCCGCGAATCAGCATGTTGACCTTACGGTGTCTCAGCTCAACGAAGCCGCAGCGGCGCTCAATACGCGTGCTGACGATATCGATGCGATGGCCGATCAGCTCCGCAACCTTGCCGACCAGGTGAGTGATGACAAGCTCAAAGACGGTCTCGAGTCCGCTGCGACGTCGCTGGGCAGAATTGCCGTGGAGTACCGCAACAATGCGAAGGACCTGACGGCGACCGCAAAGTCCCTTTCGGACGGCATGGCGGAGGTCAACAACTCGCGTGCCGAGGTCGACCAGGCCATCGCCGATGCCAAGGCGGGTATCTCGGGAGCCAAGTCCGACTACGATTCCACGTTCTCGGTTAAGGCCAAGGAGCTCAAGAAGACCATTTCGGGCGTTCTGGATTCCCTGAACGGTATCTCGGGTGACTTGGATAGCGCTGTGAGCGGTCTGACCGACGCCTCTGGCTCGCTCGCAAAGGGCCTCTCCAAGGCTGCGACGCTGGTCAACAAGGCTTCTGATCAGTTGGGCGAGGCGTCGGACAAGATCAGCGCTTTTAAGGACGAGCTTGATAGCGCTCTGATGTCGGGTGACCTGGCCATGATTAAGACAATGATTGGCAACGACCCCGAGGGCCTCGCCGTGTCGCTTTCCGGCCCCGTCGCGCTCGACCGCAAACCGGTCTATCCGATCCGCAACTACGGTTCGGCCATGGCACCGTTCTACACGATTCTGTCGCTGTGGGTGGGCTCGATTGTACTGGCGGCCATGATGAAGGTCTCGGTTGACGATGAGCTCATCAACGAGCTGATCCCCGTGCGCCTGCACGAGATCTACCTGGGCCGCTACCTGTTCTTTGGAGGTCTGGCCCTGCTGCAGGCGACACTCGTGTGCGCGGGCGACATCCTGTTCTTTGGCATTCAGTGCGACAACCCGCTGCAATTTGTGCTGGCGGGTTGGGTCGCGAGTCTCGTGTTCTCCAATATCGTCTACACGCTTACGGTTTCGTTTGGCGATATCGGCAAGGCGCTCGCCGTCGTGCTGTTGGTTATGCAGGTCGGCGGTTCGGGCGGTACGTTCCCCATCGAGATGACCGGCCCTGTGTTCCAGGCGATCTATCCGTTCCTGCCGTTCACCCACGGCATCAACGCCATGCATGCCGCCATGGCTGGCGCCTACCATATGGAGTACTGGATTGAGCTAGGCATTCTGGCGAGCTATCTGATTCCGTCGCTGGCACTGGGCGTCGTCTTCCGCCGCCCGGTCATCAAAGCCAACGACTGGATCATCGAAAAGCTTGAAAGCACGAAGCTTATTTAGTGCAACAGCGTGACATTGACAAAACGTCGAGGTTCACTTTGCTGACGCTTTAGTGGGCTGGATTGCGGTGCAACGCTGGTTGTTGCTACAGTAGCGGGGCGTGCCGGGGGTCCGGTGCGCCCCGTTTTATTTGACCATGAGGCGGCACGCGGCCATGCACGTGCGGACACCACGCCCAGACTGAGCGCGAGGATGCCCTATGGCTCAGAATGCCGTTGATGAAATCGAAAACATGCCCGATAGCCCTGTAGCGCGCGAAGACCTGGGTGCCGGCGGCACCTCCCGCGGCGCCGGCGCGCGTTCTCCGTTCTTCTGGAAGGTCTTGCTGCTTTCGGTGGCGGTCATCTGGGGCTATTCCTTTACCACCATGAAAGATGCGCTCGATACCATTCCGGTGTTCGAGCTGGTCTACGTTCGCTTT
Source organism: uncultured Collinsella sp. (assembly GCA_900550415.1). Lineage (GTDB taxonomy): Bacteria > Actinomycetota > Coriobacteriia > Coriobacteriales > Coriobacteriaceae > Collinsella. Next base: position 3,659 of record URSO01000020.1, on the reverse strand, counting down.
CTCCCGGCATCACTGGTTATGTTTGCTATTTTCCATAAGCGCATCATCGCTCATTTCAATGCCCGCAACCTGATCGTCGGGCTGGGCATGGGTGCGCTCATGTGGGGAGCATACGGACTGCAAACGATTGGCCTGGCACAGACCACGGCAGGCAAGAGTGCATTTTTGACGGGCACGTACTGTATCCTTGTGCCGTTTGCCAGCTATGTCCTGAGCGGCGAAAAGCTCACCCGCTATAACCTGGGTGCGGCACTGCTGTGCCTGGCGGGCATTGGCCTGGTGGCACTCGATAGCGTCGAGTTCAATGCTGGAGATGTCATCACGCTGGGCGGCGCGGTCTTCTTTGCTATCCAGATGGCAGTGACCGCCAAGTATGGCCGCAAGATGGACATCAACGTCATCACGTTTTGGATGTTTGTGGGCAATGGCGTTTTGAGCTTAATCACGTCGCTGCTATTCGAGACTCAGGCGCCTCTGTCCGTGTGGACGCCGAATTTTATCTGTGTGATGGCGTTTCTCTCGGTGGGCTGCACATGCGTGGCTCTGCTCATCCAAAACGTCGGCCTGGCGCATGTCCCGGCTTCGACGGGCTCGCTGCTCCTTTCGATGGAATCGCCTTCGGGCGTGTTGTTTTCGGTGCTGCTGATGGGGGAGGCGCTCACCTCGCGCCTGCTCGCCGGCTTTGTGCTTATCTTCCTGTCGATTATCTTGAGCGAGACTCACTTCGATTTTTTGCGTCGAAAGCCGCGCCCGCAATTGTAAACAACTTGTTGCGCCGCCCTCCTGGGGCGGCGTTTTTTATGCCTCGCCTTTAAAGTTGTACCTTGCACTTTACGCTATCAAAGTGCTTACTGCAAAAACGTTACTGGAGGGCATTTATGGCACCAGCTCAGTCCGATCTTCAACCGCAATCAGCGCCCAAGGCCACCGCAGCGGCGCAGGCCGCTATCGGTGACGGTCTCGTTGCAGAAGCTCAGGCTTTTGCAGACGAGCTCGCTGCGTGGCGACACGATTTACACCAGATGCCCGAGCTGGGTAATAGCCTCCCACAGACCTCTGCGTATATTCAAGCGCGCCTGACCGAGATGGAAATCCCATTTGCCACGCTCGTCGATGGTTCCTGTGTTGTGGGCCTTGTCGGCGCCGGTGCCGCCGCGGCCCAGGGCAATGGCGTCTGCACGGACGAACAGGCCGGTACGGTCATCATGCTCCGTGGCGACATGGATGCCCTGCCCGTTGCCGAAGAGTCAGGCGAGCCTTTCGCCTCTACGAACGGCTGCATGCACGCATGCGGACACGATATGCATGCGACGGCGCTGCTTGGTGCGGCGCGCCTGCTCAAGGCCCGCGAGTCCGAGCTTGTCGACGCTAACGCCACAGTTAAGTTGCTGTTCCAGCCGGGCGAGGAAACCTTTGAGGGTGCCCGCGCCGCCATCGCCGACGGTCTGCTGCGGAACCCGCGTCCTCAGGTCGCCTTTGCCATGCATGTCAATAGCCAGTCGCCGCTTGGCCTGGTGCTCTACGGCAGCCCGGCGCTCTCGGGCGTGTACGGTTTTCGCATCACGCTTCAGGGCAAGGGCGGCCATGGCTCGAGCCCCGAGATCTGCATCGACCCCATCACGGCCGGCGTGCATGTGCATTTGGCGCTTCAGGAGCTTATCGCTCGCGAAGTGCCGGCGGCCAAGGAGGTCGCGCTTACCGTGGGTAAGTTTGACGGCGGTCAGGCCGCAAATGTCATTCCCGACACTTGCGTGCTCGAGGGAACGCTGCGCGGCTTTGACGTCGAGCTCATGGCGCATCTTAAGACCCGCATCGCCGAGGTCGTCAAAGGCGTTGCCACGACCTATCGTACGCCGGCGACTATTGAGACGCTCTCGGATGTTCCCCCGCTCGTACTCGATGACGATATGACGCAGGCGTCGCTTGGCTACGTGGGCGCGGTGCTGCCCAAGTCCGCCTTCCTGCCGCTGTTCCACGCCATGGCGAGCGAGGACTTCGCGTTGATCTCGAGCGAGATCCCGAGTGCGTACTTTACCGTGGGCGCTGCCGTGACTGATACGGACGAGCATTTTGCTCAGCATCATCCCAAGGCACGTTTTAGCGATGCCGAGCTTCCCCTTGGCGCCGCGGCTTATGCCGCCGTCGCTTTGGGCTACATCGCCGACCACCGGTAGCACCCAATCTTGCTACTCGTTTGTTTAAAAAAGGAACAGCATGTCTCAGCAACGTAAGTTCTTCCCCGGCTGGCTCGTGGTGGCCTCCGGCTTTGTGATCATGGCCACGTGCTACACCATTTTCGTCAACTGCATGAGCCTGTTCCAGCCGCTCATCGTCAGCGACCTCGGGATTACGCTTGCCCAGTACAACATCTCCAATGCGATCTCCACGGTGGTGAGCGTTATCGGATCGCTTGTCATTGGCCATGTTGCCGACAAGGTTAGTGGTCGCATTTTGGGTTCGCTTACCGTCATAGCCACCTCGGCGGTGCTCGTGGGCATGAGCTTTGTCGGTGAGCTGTGGCAGGTCTACGTGCTCTTTGCCGTCTCGGGCTGCTTCGCCGTCGCCTCGACCCGCCTGCTCATTAGCCTGGTGACCGCTAACTGGTTTACGGCCAAGCGAGGCCTTGCCATCTCCATCGCACTTTCGGGCTCGGGCTTTGGCGGCGCTATTCTGTCTCCCATCGTGAGCTCGCTGATCGTGAGCGTTGGCTGGCGTTCCGCCTTCCTGGTGCTCGCGGCTATCTGCATGGTGGCGGCGCTGCCCATCACGGCCTATTCCTTCCGCACCAAGCCTTCCGAGATTGGCCTGAAGCCGCTCGGCGAGAACCCGGGCGATCCGTCCGTCTCGACGGCCGGCGACAAGGACGAGCACACGGCGCCCGAGGTTAACGTTGGCTGGTCTCGCATCAAGAAGAGCCCGGCGTTTTGGCTGCTTGTCGTCGCCTTCCTCTTTATGGGGCTCGTTAACGGCGCCATCTTGCCCAACCAGGTCACCAACATGACGAGCGTTACCGTCAACGGCGCCAAGATCGTCACGGGTGGCCACGACCCCATGTGGGCCGGTACGGTGCTTTCTGCCTACATGGTCACGGTCGTTATCGCCAAGATTTCGCTCGGTGCCATCTACGACCGCTTTGGCCTGCGCTTTGGCAACACCCTTGGCTCCGTTGCGTGTATTGTCGCCTGTGTGGCGCTGTGCTTCCCGACGACGGACCTTGGTCCTATTGTTGCCGCTGTGAGCTTTGGTATCGGAACGTGCATGGGCACCATCACGCCTACCATTGCCGCGTCCAAGCAGTTTGGCATGGCCGATCTCGGCAAGGTCACGGGCACCATTACCTCGCTCGAGATGGTCGGCGGCACCGTGGGCGCCATCGTCTCGGGCGTGCTGTTCGATGCCACGGGCTCCTTTGCGAGCACCTGGATTGTGTGCCTGGCATGCTCCGTTGTCATGCTCGTGTTCCTGCTGGCATCCGAGCCCATCGCCGCCAAGCTGCGCGCGAGCGTGGCGGGGGAGTAGACGTCCGTCGCTCTTTTCTATTTGCCCCGTTCTATCCGTGGCTGCCCTGGAGGCCGAATAGATGCTCGTACCATCATTCGGTTTCCAGGGCGGCCACGGATCACAAACAGCGGCGGCGCATCTGGCCGAACGAGTCCCCA